>CAYQNS010000105.1:0-14137 GCA_964418755.1 uncultured Desulfobacteraceae bacterium | reverse complement strand
ATCTGGGTGGCGAAGACTTTGACCTGCGGCTTATTGATTATCTGGCCGATGAGTTTAAAAAAGACCAGGGCATTGACCTGAGAGGTGACAAGATGGCCCTGCAGAGACTTAAAGAGGCGGCTGAAAAGGCAAAGATGGAACTTTCCACTGCCATGGAGACCGACGTTAACCTGCCGTTTATCACGGCCGATGCCAGTGGCCCCAAGCATCTGAACGTTAAAATTACCCGGGCAAAACTTGAGGCATTGATCAGTGATTTGCTGAATAATCTTGAACAGCCCTGTCGGACCGCCATGAAAGATGCTGCTCTTAGCGCCAATGACATCAATGAGGTGGTACTGGTCGGCGGCATGACCCGGATGCCGGCGGTTCAGGAACGGGTCAAACGGATATTCAACAGGGAGCCCCATAAAGGTGTAAACCCGGATGAGGTAGTGGCCGTTGGTGCTGCCATTCAGGGCGGTGTTTTAAAGGGGGATGTCAAGGATGTCCTGCTTCTGGACGTAACTCCGCTTTCTCTGGGGATCGAGACCCTGGGCGGCGTCATGACCCGGCTCATCGAAAAGAATACCACCATCCCCACCAAGAAGAGTCAGGTCTTTTCTACTGCTGCCGACAGCCAGCCGGCTGTTTCCATTCATGTTCTTCAGGGAGAACGGGAGATGGCGGACGGCAACAAGACCATGGGGCGCTTTGAACTGGTGGGAATTCCGCCGGCACCCCGGGGGGTCCCCCAAATTGAAGTGACGTTTGATATTGATGCCAACGGTATCGTAAAAGTGTCGGCCAAGGATATGGCCACCGGTAAAGAGCAGTCCATTCAGATCACCGCATCCAGCGGTCTGTCCCAGGAGGAGATCGACAAACTGATCAAGGATGCGGAACTGCATGCTGAAGACGACAAGAAAAAGAAAGAACTGGTAGAGGCGCGCAACCAGGCCGACGCCCTGATTTACCAGACCGAAAAATCCATGAAAGATCTGGGCGACAAGGTGGATGCCGAAACCAAAAGCAAGGTTGAGGCGGTTATTGAACCCCTTAAAAAGGCTATTGAGGGAGAAGACCCGGCCGAGATCAAGCGTTTGAGCGAAGAGTTGACCCAGGCATCCCATAAGATTGCCGAAGCCATGTACCAGCAGGCTTCTCAGGAGGCCGGTGCCCAGCCGGGAGCCGGTCCTGAAGGCGGCGCCCAGCCGGACGCAGGTGCCAAAGCCCCTGAAGACGATGTTGTGGATGCCGACTTTGAAGAGGTCAAGGACGATAAAAAATAATCGGCTGTGACCACAGGAATCAAATAAGAAAAACCCGCCCATGATTGGGCGGGTTTTTTTTATTCCCGGGGCGGATGGGCCTTCCTGCCGTCTTGCTGGTACGACAATCGTTGAAAATACTTAACGACAGTACTGACCCTGCATGGAATCCCTTGCTTCCAGAGTTTGCCGGATCAGGTTCAGGGTTTCCGTTTTTTTAAGGGACCATTGAGGCGCCACCAGTTCTTCGGGGTGAGGGTCGCCGGTCAGTCGTTGAATCACAATATTCGACGGAATACGTTCCAGAAAATCGCAGACCATGTCCACATACTCTGTCTGCTCGAGGCAGGTATATCGCCCTTTGCGGTAAAGATATTCCATGGGGGTGCCTTTGACGACATACAGAAGGTGCAATTTGATCCCGTCAATACCCACCGATGCTATAAAGTCAGCAGTTTCAAGCATGTGGCGCCGATTTTCCCCGGGCAGCCCCAGAATAACATGGGCGCAGATCATAATGCCCCTGTTTTTTGTCAGGGCTACGGCATTTTTAAAACATTGCACGTCGTGTCCGCGGTTGATGCGCTCAAGGGTTCTGTCATGGGCTGACTGCAGGCCGTATTCCAGCCAGATCAGATAATTCGAGGCATATGTCTGTAACAGGTCAAGGATCGCCTCATCCACGCAATCGGGCCGGGTTCCGATGGAAAGGCCCACGATATCTTTAACGGCCAGGGCCTCTGAGTAAAGGGATTTTAAAGTGGACAGCCCTGCGTAGGTATTGGTATAGGACTGAAAATAGGCGATAAATTTTTTGGCCTTATACCGTCTGGCCAACACCTGGCGGCTTTTTAGCAACTGATCGGTCACCGAAAGTCCCAGGGCATGTGCACCGGTTCCGGATCCTCTGGTATTACAGTAACTGCATCCGCCTTTTGAGATGGTGCCGTCCCGGTTAGGGCAGGAAAAACCGGCATCGATACTAATTTTCTGGACCCGGCAGCCGAACAGTTTTCTAAAATAAGTATTTAAATCGTTATATCTTTTATTATCCAAAGTCATGGTGCAGCTTGACCTGTTGTTAAAGCGGTTATATAGTTTCAATTTGAAAGGCTATAGAATATACGGGAACCATTACCACAGCAAGTCGGTTCAGACAATAGACAACGTGCCGGCTTTACAGATGGACGGACAATGAATTTTAATTCAAAAAAATATGACATCATCGTGGTGGGGGCCGGTCATGCCGGATGCGAGGCGGCCCTTAGCGCTGCCCGCATGGGCTGCAAAGTTCTGCTCACCGCCATAGATCTGGACAAAGTGGCTGCCATGCCTTGCAGTCCTTCCATCGGCGGTATGGCCAAAGGGCAACTTGTCAGGGAAATCGACGCCCTGGGAGGCGAGATGGCCCGGGTGACGGACAGGAGTGCGATTGCATACAGGACTCTGAACACCAAGAAGGGTCCGGCAGTGCATTCTTCGCGTACCCAGAATGATAAAAACCGCTACCATATCGTAATGAAGGAAGTCCTTGAAAATCAGGCCAATCTTGACCTTAAACAGGCCATGATAGAACGCCTGGTAACCGAAGATAACAAAATAGTCGGTGTAGAGGATACCACCGGGTTCGGGTACCTTGCACCAATGGTTGTTCTGGCTACCGGGACGTTTTTAAGCGGACTTGTGCACATCGGATTCAAGTCGATCAAGGCCGGTCGGGCCGGAGAATTTGCTTCCTACGGCCTGCCCGCGCATCTCAGAAAGCTGGGATTTGATCTCGGCCGGCTCAAGACCGGTACTCCGCCGCGTTTGAAAAAATCAAGCATTGATTTCACTATGTTCAAGATCCAGGAACCGGAAGAGGACCCTCGGCCGTTTTCCTTTTTCACCAGACAGATTACCCTGCCACAGCTCCCGAGTTATATCGGCTACACCAATCCTGAAAGCCACGATCTGGTGCGCAGAAATCTTGAAAAATCGGCCCTGTACGGGGGTATGATCAAGGGGCGGGCCGCCCGATACTGTCCCTCTTTTGAGGACAAGATTGTCCGTTTTCCTGAAAAAGACCGCCACCAGGTTATTCTTGAACCCGAGGGGCTGGAAACCCAGGAGATATATTCCAGCGGTCTGGGCAATAGCCTGCCCGTGGAGATTCAGATCCAATTCGTAAGGTCTGTTAAAGGACTGGAAGAGGCCGAGATCATGCGGCCGGCCTATGCCATCGAATATGATTATGTAAATCCGGTGCAGCTCAAGCCGACGCTTGAAACCAAAAAAATTGCCGGGTTGTTCATGGCCGGGCAGATCAACGGCACATCCGGTTATGAGGAAGCTGCGGCTCAGGGGATGTGGGCCGGGATCAATGCGGCCTGCAGGATTCAGGAACGCCCGCCTTTTATTCTGGATCGCTCCCAGGCCTATATGGGGGTCATGATCGACGACCTTGTTACCCGGGGCACGCGTGAACCGTACCGCATGTTTACATCCCGGGCCGAATACCGCCTGATGCTGCGGGAGGATAATGCGGACCTGCGCCTTATGGAGATCGGTCATGAACTTGGACTGATCGATAGCGACAGCGTAAAAGACGTGAAAGCGCGCAAGGCCTTAATAGACACTGAAATTAAAAGGATAAAAAAAAGCGTGATCAAGCCTTCGGTGCAGGTAAACGATTTTTTGAGAAGCAGCGGGAGCAATCCCATTGACAACGGGACCTATATGGACCAGTTGCTCAAGCGGACGGAAATTAAGTACTCGGCCGTAGAAAAATTGACGCAAAGCCCGGTGGCCCTTGACCCCAGGGTTGTTCGCCAGGTTGAAATCGAGATTAAATATGAGGGGTATTTCCGCAGACAGCTCAGTGAAATCGAAAAATTTAAAAATTTGGAAAAAATGAAAATTCCAGATGGTTTTGACTTTTGGGCCGTACACGGTCTTTCCAATGAGCTCAAGGAAAAACTGACACTGGTCCGGCCGGTCTCGCTGGGTCAGACATCCCGTATCGACGGAATCACGCCCGCTGCGTTGTCCGTGCTCATGATTGCTTTAAAAGTAAATAGCGAGTGTTCATCTAAAGCACGGCGTTTTTCTAAAAATCACACAACTCAGGTTTAAAACAGTATTGGAGATATCCGGATATGGCTGAAACTGATTATTATAAGATACTTGGGGTTTCAAAAAGTGCTGCCGATACCGAAATAAAAAAGGCCTATCGCAAGCTTGCCATGAAGTATCACCCCGATCACAGCAAGGGGGACAAATCCGCGGAAGAAAAATTCAAGCAGATCAGCGAAGCATATGCCGTCCTGAGTGACGCGGAAAAACGTCGGCAGTATGATACGTTCGGCTCGGCCGGTTTTCATAAGCGCTACTCCCAGGAAGATATTTTTCAAAATTTCGACTTTTCCAACATCTTCAGTGAATTCGGCTTTGGAAAACAGGGCCGCGGCAATGGTATGCGTTTTGCTTTTGGTGGAGGACGGGGCCGCGGACAGCAGACCCGGCCAAAAGGATCAGACGTAACCTATGAGATGCCCCTGACGCTGAGAGAAGTAGCTGAGGGGATCAGTAGAACAGTAACCCTGCAACATCAGGGAGCCGCCGAAACAGTATCTGTGAAAATGCCTGCGGGAATGATTTCGGGTAAGAAAGTACGTCTGGCCGGCAAGGGACATGCGAGTTCGTACGGGGGGGCTGCCGGAGATCTTTATATCCAGGCCAGGGTTGTCCCCGATCCGCTTTTTCGAAGTGAAGAGTATGACCTTTTTATTGATCGGGAAATCAAACTTAGTGAGGCACTTCTCGGTACTCGGGTGGCCGTCCCCACCCTTGACAACAAAGAGCTGACCCTGAAAGTACCCCCCGGGACAAGGCACAAGACCAAAATGCGACTGGCAGGCCATGGCCTTCCCCGTATAGACAAATCCGGAAAGGGGAACTTATATGTCGTTATTCAGGTTGCGATGTCCCGCAGGTTGACCGATGAACAAAAGAAGCTTGTTGAAAAAATGGCGGATACCGGTCTCTAAAATTTGTTCGAAATGATAGATTGTTTTTGGAGTCTACGTTTACCTGTGCAAAGCCATAGGTATTGTCTATCCAGAAATGGTCTTTTTGCCCAATATCATCGTTATGTTGAAAAAATAATCCTCGAAATATCAAACATATGTCTGTGGTTATTTTTTCAACATGCCTTGATTTTAAACAAAAATCCTCATTTCTGGATGGACACTATATAGCATTTTATTGACAAGTGCGATGATACAATGTAACTTTGTCTAAAATTTAACTGAAATGAGACCGCAATCCGATGGTTTTGTTTGGTATCGAAAAAATTATATAATATTGGGCCGGTTTCGAAATTGAACATTTTGAAACCGGTTATAGTTACAGTGTTCGCATATGCCTGAGCTTATTCCTGTTATAAAAAAAGAAGATATCGGTAAGGCTGTGGCTTCCATGGCCCGCAATATCTCATCGGATTATGCCGACCGGGACCTGACGGTTATAGGTGTTTTAAACGGCGCCTTTATCTTTTTGGCGGATCTTGTCAGGAATTTGAGCATTCCGGTTGAAATTGATTTTGTAAGAGTTGCCAGCTACGGGGTCGGCACCGAATCATCCGGAGAGATTCAACTGACCAAGGATGTTGAAATCGATATCAAGGGCAGAGACCTGCTGATTGTGGAGGATATCATCGATACCGGTCTTACTCTGTCCTATCTGATTGATCACCTGAAATGCCTTGGGCCGCATTCAATTAAAATCTGCACTTTTATTGACAAGCGTGAACGCCGCGAAGTGGAAATTCATGCGGATTACGCCGGGCATGTGACAAAAGAGGGGTACCTGGTTGGCTATGGGTTGGACCACGCAGAGAAATATCGGAATTTGCCGGAAATTTATCATTTAAAATTTTAAGCAGCGAGGGTGCGTCATGATCATTACTTGTTCACAATGCAAAACCAGTTTCAATTTGAACGAAAAGATTTTAAAATTATCCGGTTCAAAGGTTCGTTGCTCAAAGTGTAAAAATGTTTTTATCGCTTATCCGCCGGAGCCGATTGAAGAGCCTGAGCAACCATTGCAAGAAGAACCGCAGATTGCGGGCTTTGATGTTGATACCTCTACCGAAAATGATTTGGAAGAAATCAAGGAAAATGATGCTCTGCCTGATGAGCTGGATTTTGCAGAGGATGATATTTTTTTCGAAATGGAAAAAAATACCCCTGCCGGACTGGATGCCGGGGACCTCGATTTTTCTCTAAAGATTGATTCGGATGAAGCTGAAAACGAAATGGTGGCGGCAGACGGGCTTGATGAACTGAGTGAACTTGAACTGCCTGATTCCGATGACCTTTTCGAATCTGATTCCGATGACTTCAATGACCTTGACTTCAGCCTTGAGTCGGAAGGTGATGGGGATACGCAGGAAATTGAGATGGTTGAGGATTCCGGGGATATCGATCTGACGGAACTGGAAAAAATTCTGGATTTGGACGGAATGCCGGATACAAAAGAACCTGACCCGGAAACAGGGGCGGGTGAATTTGATTTGGAACCTGAGGGAACGATCGGCGCAGTCGCCGATATCGGCGAACAGGCTGAAATCTCAGCTGAAGAGCTGGATTTGTCCGATATCGAAAAAATGCTTGACATCGATGAGACGGAAACCGTGGCTGACGACGAATCTGAAGACGAAGAGCTTGAATTCGATCTTGATCTATCGGATCTTGAAGATGATCTGGAAGAAGATCGGATATCTGAACCGGTAGATGAAATGGATGATGCCGGCCTTGAACTTGATCTTGATTTTAGCCTTGAAGAAGATGACACAGACACCGGGGCAATTTCGGATATGGAGGTCTCCGGGATAACTGAGGCGAACGGCCAGTCACAGCCGGATTTTGAAATCGAAGGCCGGGAAGACTCTGCCGATCTGGCGGAAATGGCCGAAAAAGAGGCGGAACTGGTTAAGACATTTGAAATGGGGAGGCCGGAACGAGACGCCGGTGGAGAAGACGTAGAAATAGTTCAGGAAGTCGAGGAAGAGGATGAAAGATCTGACGGTCTATCGTCAGTTCCGGCTAAAAAAGGTGTAAGTCTTCCGCTTGTTATTCTGTTGATACTGGCTCTTCTGGCAGGAGGTGTTTATTTCGTACATATTTATACGGATATAAAAATTCCTTATCTCAGTAAGATGGTTACACCCGAAGTACAGGATTCCGGAGGATTAAAAATGATAACCTCCGGTATCACCAGCCGGTTTGTTGAGAATGAACATCTCGGACGTTTTTTTGTGATTACCGGTAAGATAAAAAATGGTTATCCGGAGCCCCGGAGTTTTATCGAAATTAAAGGGAAGCTTTATTCAAAGGGGAAAAATCTGGAAAAGGCACAAGCGGTTTTCTGCGGGAACCTGCTGACCAATACCGAACTTATCAAACTGGATGTCGAAGCCATTAAAAAACGACTCTCCAACCGCCTTGGCGACAACCGGTCCAATTTCGAGGTAGCCCCGGGCAAAATACTCCCTTTCATGGTGGTTTTCACCGAGCTGCCTGAAGATCTCGAGGAGTATACAATCGAGGTTATCGGGTCTATGGCCGAGTAAAGGATAAATTATTTGTTCCACGGCCCTAATGTCGCAAAATTTATCGTTTATAAGTATGCCTCCAAGAGGCGGATAAAGAGTGCTCGATGTAGGACCCGGTAAAGTGCAAAATCGGTTTATTATTTCTTGACTTACCGGGTATGAGCTGGTAGAGACTCATTTCTTTAAATTCAAGGGTTGGGAAATAATCGGCTCGGTAAATTAATTCAAAAAAATATGGCGATGTAGCTCAGATGGTCAGAGCATGCGGCTCATATCCGCAGTGTCCGGGGTTCAATTCCCTGCATCGCCACCAATACAAATAACCCCTGTATAATCAGGGGTTTATTATTTCTGACCCCCCGAAAAGAGTTCAGCCTGCCTTTTAGTACAAACCCATGGTACAGATTGGTTAAGAGAACCAAACCCTCCGTAAACAGTGACTTGAGACCCTCACGCGGCTGAAACGATTCTTCCAGTGGCCGGCATGGCAACCGGGCTATAAGTCGCGCATTCAGTATTCCGATGCTGAATATTTCAACCTGTCTGACAAGGATACCCGGGTCGCGACCGCAAAACGGCATCAAAAAGCACCGACCATGGAACAGATCAAACACGTCATCAGCACCATGCCGACCTCATTAATAGCCGTGTCAACCAGGATGCTCGGGAAGTGAAGACGAAATTCAGCAAAACCTTCGATACCTTTTTGAGTTATGGCGAAGTTGCCTGCCAGCGACAGGGGGATATCATACGCGATTTGGCAACTCCTCAAAAAGACATACCAACGGATGCTATCGAAATAGCCGAGGCAATTTTCAAGAAATTGAGCAGGGCTGGAGTGGACTTCCGCACGCAGTGCGGCCCATCCGGCAGGAGGTCGACCCGGTCCACAGTGAGGGTGACGGCCCCCCAGTCCTGTTCCACAAGGCCGGTGAGTATATAGGGCCGGTCAAGGTCCAGCATGTGGCAAAAACGGTTGTAGGCTTTTGGGAAAAAAGTGGTTTCAACGATGCCGGTTTCATCTTCAAAGGTTAGAAATTCCATGGCATCGCCGTTTTTGGTGCCGACTTTTTTGCCGGTGATGAGCCAGGCGGCCAGGCGAATCCGCCGGCCGATGAGGGTGGGCAACTGGGCCGCTTTGACAGTATTGAGGTTGTGCAGGGCCACGGCATAGATCTCCATGGGGTGACAGGTGCACAAGAAACCGAGCACGGCAAATTCACGCCGAAGTCGGTCAAGCCGGTTGTGCGGCGGCAGGGCCGGCGGGGAGATAGCAGTACTTTTGTCGAAAAGGGGCCTTTGCACGGGCCCATGGGATGGGGTTGGCGCCCGGCGGGCCAGGTGCCACAGCAGTCCGGCCCGGCTGTTTCCAATAGCAAACGCATCCAGTGCCCCGCAGTGGATCAGGGACCGGGTTTCTGCCTGGTCCGGATGAACGCGTTCTAAAAAATCCGAAAAATCCCCAAACCGTTTGCACCGACCCTCGGTCACAATGCGCATCATGCTTTGCATGGACAGGCCCTTGACGGCCATCAGACCTGTGCGCAGGGTTTTGTCACGGCCCGTCCAGTGAACGCCACTGGCGTGGATGTCCGGCCCAAGGATTTCAATGCCCATGCGGCGCGCTTCGGAAACATAGGCAAAGGTGCTGTAAAAACCGCCCTGATTACTGATGACCGCGGCCATGAATTCGGCCGGATAATGCACCTTGAGCCAGGCGGCCTGGAACGATACCCGGGCATAGGACGCGCTGTGGGGTTTGCAGAAAGAATACCCGTCAAAACTCATCATCATATTCCAGATTTCAGATATTTTGGCATCGGGTATGCCTTTTGATCTGGCGTCGTCAAAGAAAAGATCGCGCATGTCCCGCAGCCGGCGTTGCTGGTCTTTTTTAGAGATGATTTTGCGCAGGCCGTCGGCATCGACATGGGAGAAACCGGCAATGGCAACAGCGACCCGGGATACATCCTCCTGAAAGACCATGATGCCGAAGGTCTCGTCCAGGATATCCGCCAGCAGGGGGTGAATCGGGTCCCAGGCGCCGCCGTGCAACCGGCGGACATATTCCCGGATGAACTCATTGGCCGCCGGCCGGATAATGCTGCTGTGGATGACAAGATGCTCGAAATCACCGACCCCTGATTTTTGTTGCAGCAGGCGCATGGCCGGGCTTTCAATATAAAAACAGCCCATGGTGCGGCCCCGGGCCAGTGCCTTCCGGGTGGCATGATCCGCTTCAGGCTGCCAGGTGGTTTCATCGAAACGGATGTTATTGGCATGGACATTGGCCACGGCATCCCGGATCACCCCCAGGCTGCGGTTGCCCAGCAGATCGATTTTGACCAGGCCGGCGGCCTCGGCGCTCTCTTTTCCCCATTGCATGACCGGAACCCCCTTTGGGGTCCGCTGAACCGGCACATAGGTGTCAATAGGATCCGGGGTAATGACCACCCCGCCGGGATGCACGGACAGATAGCGCGGGCTGCCCACGAGCTGCCGGGCCAGGGCCAGTATCCGGGGCCAGGGCCGGGGAAGATTCACAAGCTTGGCATCCGGTTTTTTCGGCACCTGTGTCAAACCATGGGCGGGCAATTCCCAAAGGCGATGACATGATGGTAATCGTTTAATGACGCCCGTGATTTCTCCTTCGGGCAGACCAAATACCTTGGCGGTTTCACGGATGGCCATGCGTTCCTGGAAGAGAACGTGGCTGGCGACCATGGCGGCGTGTCCCTTATGGGTTTCAAGGACGCGATGCAGCACCGCATCCCGCTCATCCCAGGCAAAATCAACGTCGATGTCCGGGGGATCTTTACGCCCCGGATTTAAAAATCGTTCAAAGTACAGGTTGTGCCGGACCGGGCAGACATTGGTGATGCCCAGGCAGTAGGCGATGAGAGAAGCGGCCCCCGATCCCCGGCCGCAGGTGCGCGGGCTGTGTTTGACAATGTCCCGGACCGTCAGAAAATAGGTGTCAAACCCCATCCGGCAGATAATTTTCAGTTCGTGTTCGATCCTTTGAACCACGGGTTCGGGCAAGTCCATGCCATAGCGTTTTTGTGCGCCGGCATAGGCGGCATCACGCAGGCAGCAGGATGCTTTTCGGCTGTCCGGGCCT
This sequence comes from uncultured Desulfobacteraceae bacterium, assembly GCA_964418755.1. Lineage (GTDB taxonomy): Bacteria > Desulfobacterota > Desulfobacteria > Desulfobacterales > 4572-123 > 4572-123. Next base: position 3,171 of record CAYQNS010000105.1, on the reverse strand, counting down.
TTCCAGGGGGGCAGGACAAGGCCGAAATCCGGTCCGGTGAAGGTTATCTGTCCGGCCAATTTGTGGGTGGCACTGACGGTTTCCGGGCATACGGCAAACCGGCGGGCATATTCTTCAGGGGCGGCCAGCCAGGCATCGGGGGATGCACTGTCACCGGGTTGCAGTCGCGACACGACGGTATTGTGCTCAATGGCCCGCAGCAGACGATGGGTGTGGATATCCGCCGGGGCTGACAAAAAGCTTCCCGGTGTGGCCACCACGGGTATACCCAGGGTTTTGGCCGTGCGATAAATCGGATGGTGCAGGGAAAGGGGCCGCCGTGGTATGGCTGCGGCAACATGCAGGCCGGCGCTATGCCATGGGGCCAGCAGGTCTGCATTCCGGGTCAAAATGATCAGCCCGTCTGCAAGGGGCATAATGCTTTTTTCCAGTTCAAAATTTTCATCCATGTGCCGACAAGTAATCAGGCGGCAGAGATTGCGGTAACCGTTTTTATTTTTAACCAGGCAGACGGCGCGGTGACTGCGGACCGGGTCAGTGATCTCGGCACCGATGATGGGCACGAGTCCTTCGTGTCGGCATGCGTTTAAAAACGGCCATAATCCATAGAGGTTGTCGGTGTCGGTGAGGGCCAGGCGGGTATAGCCCAGGCGCCGGGCATTGCGGCAGATATCTTGAATGGTGCCGGTGCCCCACATCAGGGAATAATGGGATCGAACCGTCAGGGGAATCATCGTCGATTGAATACTGAATACTGAAAAATGAATATTGGTGGTTTCGCTCCGCTCTTTCTATTCAATGTGTCTTTCCTTGCTATTTTTCGGCAGGTATAAAAATTGTGACATCTCATTACTCAAAACTCACCACTTATGCCTTTCATGCCTTGTCAAAATTTTTGATTTTTTATTTTCAAAGGGTGCGGCCCATGTGAATGGCACCCGGGCCAAAGCGATGGCGGACAGCGTCCATGGCACCCACAACCCCGGCCCGTTTTTCACGGTGTTGCCGGTCGTTTTCAAACAGGGCCATCTGTGCCGGTGGAAAAACCAGGCCATCGCAGACCAGGGCCAGATGTCGTATGCGCACCCGTCGTTTCCATGCTGCCAGCAGGGCGCGTCCGGCGACTTCAAAAAGGTCCAGGTCATTGGCGGTGGCCGGCCTTGCCCGGGCCTGCCGGATGCAGCGTTTACCATCCGTGTAGTTCAGGCAAATGCCGATGCGGCGTGCGGCCAGGCAGCGTTTGCGCAGAGAGTGGCCCGCCTGTTCAACCAGGCGGTACATATGACGTTCAAGGGCCGGGGCATCATTGGTGTCTTCGCTGAATTCATGCCCAACGCTGATAACAGGGGGGCTTTGCCCCACCGGCAACACCGGAGATCCATCGATGCCGCGCACCGCTTTATAAATAGAGGGGGCACGCCTGCCAAAGGGCATCTCCAGCTGCGTCAGGCTTAATGCGGCCACCTGGAAAACATGGGTAAGGTTGAATTCGTGTAATCGGATCAAATCCGCCTTTTCAATGCCTGGCACCAGGCAGAGCGACAGCGGGGCCAGGGCCCTGGATTCATCGCCGGATGCCACAATATATTCCCCCACGGGTTTAACCAGGCGGGATGCCGCCTTGGCCACCAGTTTGTTGGGGGCCACCGACCAGATGGGATTCAGGCCCAGGTCGTTTTTGATCTGCCGGTGCAACCGCCAGGCAATATCCACGGGCGGACCCAGCAGACGATGGGTGCCGGTGACATCCATGAACAGGTGGCCGTCATCGGGTCCGGATTCGATGAGCGGCGAATAGGGAAGGGCCTGTTTCAGCAGGGCGTGCATGGCCCTGTCATAGCGATCCATGTGAGGGACGATAACCGCGGCATCGCGACGCAGGCGCACGGCCCGGCCCAGCAGCATGCCCTTGCGGATTCCGGACCGGTAGGCTTCGTCACTCATATCATAGACGGCGGCCCGGGAGGCTTTCCCGGGCGCAATGATGACGGGCCGGCCGGCCAGCCTGGGATCAATGACCCGTTCCACGGCCACGGCAAAATCGGCAACATTTAGATGAATGATGGCACGTTCCAATTACATCAATCCCTGTTCGGTAAGGATGCGGATCAGGTGCCTCGCGTTGTCGGGTGCCTGCCCACGGACGTGGTTGTTAAAAAAAATGATGCCGCTACGGGTCCTGCCGGTCATGGGTTTGATGTATAAATCGCTCCATTGGCGCAGTTCGGCATCGCTGTAATGGTAGTCAAACTGTTTTTGCATGTTGCCACAGCGCCATCCCTTTGCATTACGGCCGTGAAAGCGGATATAAAAAAGATGCGGACTGGTGACGACATCCAGACAGGGAAACAGGCCCGGCAGGTCCGGTTCATCCACTGCCACGAGGGTGGTCCGGCGTTTTTCCAGCTCGGCAAATACCCTGTCTGTGGCCCAGGAAGCGTGGCGGAATTCTACAGCCGCGGGCAGCCCGGCCAGTTCATCCAGCAGCAATGCCAGGTATTTGCGATTTTGCACGGTACGGGTAAAGGACTTTGGAAACTGGATCAGGATGGCCGCCAGTTGCCGGGTCTGCATCAGGGGTGCGATGCCGTCCCGGTATTGGAGAGCCTGCTTGCGCCACGTGTCTGCATCGATGTCATGGGTCAGGGTGCGGGTCAGTTTGGCGGCAAAACTGAAATCCGGGGGCACTTTCCGGCGCATCCGTTCAATGGCCTGGGACCTGGGCATCTGGTACCAGGTATAGTTTAATTCGGTAATGTTGAATGTTTCGGCATAGCATGCCAGCATACTGCCGGTCCGGGTGCCGGGAGGATAAAACTTTGCATCGATCCATTCCGTATAAGAATACCCGCTGGTGCCCACCCGCACACGGCATGGGAGGGTGGGTGCATGGCTGTGAGTGTTATCCATGCTGCTTGTCTCTCTGTGTAATTTTCACTATTCAAACCCTCACTATTCAATTTTAAGTCCCTCCGGTCCCCGCTGGATGCCGATGACCCTGCCTTGAATCAGCACTTCTCCGAAGCGGTAATACATGGGGGCGTAGCCGGCATTTTCCGGCCGCAGTTCAATACGGTCATGGTGCAGGAAAAAGCGTTTGACAGTGGCTTCCTCCTGGTTGATGAGGGCCACCACAATTTCTCTGTTTCGGGCGTACTGGCACGGTTCGCA
>CAYQNS010000104.1:0-14163 GCA_964418755.1 uncultured Desulfobacteraceae bacterium | reverse complement strand
TAATGATGTCTACCATTTTTTGGGCTTTTACCGGAATTTATTGGGCTGTTACTGACATCCAGGTCATGTTTAGGATGGAATGGACATGCTTGTTTGATCCGAAACCGAAATTGAATGATTTTGGGAAAATGTGGTCCTTGTCGTTCCCTCTTGCATTTTCCAACGTCTGGGATGTGTCGAAATCTTTGGCCCCTTCCCGAGCGATTAGAGACATTATACCTCGATATTTTGCATTTGATTTTGTTTGGATATCCCTGAAGTACAGGTTAGATATTTCTCTTATCATCTGGATAATTGTTTTTGGGATTTCTGTGTCATCGGCAAACCATTTCTTAAGTTCTCTGATGTCTTGTGTCATTTGCGAGTCTGCAGCTTGCGAATAGGCATTTGTAAAAATAGATGACCAATACCATTTGTTCACTTTTTTATAGCATTCTGCTTTTTTATCGTTCTCATCGATTTCTTTTAGCAGTGCTGCTAAGACTGGTATCATAGGGGCGAATGGTAATTCTCTTACACTCTTGACACCGAACCCATCTCTCATGTTTTCTACTTTCTCGATTGCCTTATTCATATAGTCGGCTGTGTCATCCCAGTCGTCTTCAAACACCCTATCATTTTTTTCATAGATTTTTGAGTATATGTCCAGGATGTCAGCTCGCTTTGCAGAGCTTCCTTTTCCATAAAGAAGGGACATTGCTTGAAGTATGTATATTGGGGTCTTTGGTATAGCTTTGTAGTATCTTGATATGTTTGGATAGGTTTTTAGAGTAGAATCCCACATTTTTTTCAATTCAATTTGATATTTGTACAATCTCGCAATTAAAAGATCGAAAACGCTCAGCAATTTTCCTTTTGTGTTGATATTTTCAAAAATATCCGTGACTTCAGATAGCTCCACGCTTTCTGGCAGCGCAATGTAGGGTATCTCAAATCCTTCCCACATATGCCTTAATTTTTTGTCAACTATTCTCCTTATTTTCCGTATCTTGCCATGGTCATCTGTTAGTGTGAGGAGGTAATCTTCCAGATCATCGACCCATTTGTTGTATTTTTCTAACTCGTAGAGTGGGAATATCATCCTTTCAAATGAATCTTTTCTATCGATTCTTTTGGTGTGGATCTCAATGACATCGCCTCTGAAGTTTTCATTAAAATAATGAAAGAAATTCACATAGAGATATAGAGGGATTTTGCTCCCACGGAGAGGAAAACTTGGTGCTTTTATAGCGTAATAAAGTGAGGTTATTCTTTGCTGCCCGTCTAATATAATTGCATCAGGTTTAATTTCATCATCATTCTTGGTGATACCTAATATCGGTTGTACCCCTAATTCTGGGGTCCTATCCGTATCCCATAGCAGGAATGAGCCTACGTAATAATCATTAAATATAGATTCCCAGAAATCCCTGACGTTTTTCTTGGTCCAGTCGAAATACCTTTGAAAATGAGGCAGCACCCATCTCGCTTTAGAGCTTAGCGATATTATGGTATTTATTTTTATTCTCTGAGGATCACCTAACGAGTGCGGGGTAAAGTCGTAGCCCTTTTCAAGATCAACCTGTTCTATGAACTTCTTAATATCTATTTCGCTTCTTTTAACCTCTTCTTCTGTTTCGGTTGCGGTTTCTCCCTCTTCAATTTCCGCTTTTTTAGTTCTTCTTTCTTCACTCAGGATTTCAGAATCGTACCAATAGAAAAATAAGTCCTGATAATTGCGATCTTTTAACAGTTCGAAGCCTAATTTCTCAACTAAGCTGTCTATTTTTTTTATGTTATCAGGATAGTCCAAAAATTTTTGGGATAGTTTTTCCTTTTCCCCTAAAATGATTTTCAAGCTCCTAATTGCTCTAATTGCTCTGTTGTTAACAATCGGATAATCATCATTTATGCAGAACAGAACTGGAGTTAGAGAACCGCACTGTAGTCTCCTACTATACTTATCTTTTGAAAATTCTTTTATGTATTTAGCTAATTCACTTGGGTCATCCTTAAAATTGTTGCACAGTTTATAAATCTTGTCCGCGATCAGATTCCATTCTTCCTCTGTATATTTGTATTCTTTAAAGAAAGCTTTGATGTTCATAAAAGCAGGAAACAGACTTACCCTTTTTGCAACTTTTGTCTTAGTATAGGGTAGTAATCCAAATAGTACGTATTCTGAAAATTCATCACTTTTTCTATCCATCTGAGAAAGCTTCTCCATCAACTCATGGACTTCTTTTTTCTCATCTTCCATGACTTGGAGATGCTTTTTAGCCTCATCAGTTTTAAGGTATTCTTTATACTGTTCCAATATTTCCGTGATTTTTTGATTCGAATCGGACATTTTCAATTTTCCCAGTTTAAATGTGATTTAAAGAGAATTTTTTTGTAAATTTTGTGACATATTTTTAGATACTTACTGAGAATTCCGGTTTGTTGGAAGGAATCCAAATCTGAATACTTCTCAACGCCTTACATTGTTTAGCCTTTTTCTTTGTTATAGGTCGTAAAACTATGTGATATCCTGAAATGATGCTAATTACTCCTTGCCAATACTTACAGTATTCCAGTTCATCAGGAACCCGGCACTGCGGACTACTTGCCAGAGTGGTCAATAATTAATACCAGCTAACCAACGAAACTTGCAATAGATAGTGTTGATTTTTAGAAATTATGGAGAATCCCACATATTGTGGTTCGTCTAAAACCCAAAAATTACTGATAGATTGAGAGTATCACACGAAAAATAGACCGCTAAAAACATGTGTTAACTGGTATAATCCAAATTCAGCACAGATACACTTTCTTTCAAACATCCTATCTATTGCCTGCTGATCATCCTGTCAACAAACGACAAAACCCCATCACTCAGTATTCATTGAGAAATGGGGTTTTCTGTATAAAAATCATCGTGTCTACTCACCCCTCTTTTTATAGGTTAAGAGCGTGCAAGATTTCATTTAAACGGATATAAAAGTTTGGGGCTTGGTACTAATTCCGCCATTTAATCTACCATGAACATGGAGATACATGAAGGGAGAAAATCATAATGTCTTCGTGTTTTTCATGGCCTGGTGAAAACTATCTTTAATTCATCCAAAATGGCCGAAGATAGAATCAAACCCAAAGTCTGTTTAGCAAATATTGGCGTGATTGTCAAAATATGACTCATTACATATTTTTTTAGATTTTATTTTCAATTTATGCCAGAAATTTTCATTTTTTCCAACGTGACCGATTCAATATCTTGTGGTTGGTACGGTAGCGATAGTGCGCTCCACAGGTAGCTATGTAATATTATCTGTTATTCACCCCATGCTTTTTTTAGCTCCTCATCCGTGGCAAAGATATAATCTTTGGCATGGGTTGCCTTGCCAAACTTGAGGGTGATGACAGTCACACCACTAACTTGCACTTTGTTGCCGCCCTTGTTTATATTCTCCTCGACCCATTCCACTGTGACAACATTTGTGCCCACAAAATCAAGTACGTTTTTTACACAAACGTTCTTGGGAGTAATTTTAAAAGTTGGGAATTGATCTAATAGCTTTTGGAACCATTCTTCTATTGCTTTTTTGCCCCTGAACTCTCCGCTCGCAGATATGCTGCCCGGATAGACAAAAGTTGACTCATCGTGCCAGTTTGCGAGAAATTTGGTTATATCTCTGCTGTTTAATAAGTCATATGAAGAAGTGACCTTGCTTTTTGCAACCAATGCTCCAATCATGTCTTTTCTCCTTTTATTTGATGATTAGTTGAGGTGAGTGTGAACAAGTGCTGTAATTGACTTATGCCAGTAATTTTCAGCTTTTCTTGCTATTGGGTCACATTGGGGTCACCCATTAAAGGGCTGGTCAAGTAAAAAAAAACACCTCTCCCTGTAAAATAGTAGAACTTTTTTCGCTTGATTTTTAAATGTTTCATGCCGCACGGTGTCACTTTACCTTCTATTTGTACCCGCTATTTCTTTTTTTACTGGTTACGACCAGACACTCGCTGATCCGCACCGGTCACCCACCTGGATCAAGGCATTGGGTGTGAAAAATGGGGTAAGGTCTACTATTGACCCATAAAGCTGAGAATCAGGGCACATGCAAATCAAAAAACAACTATCAGCAACATAAGACAGCAGCGGGGACACGCCGCACGATGTCCCTCTACTAATCTATTATAGATGCCCGTTTAAAAAAGATCCACTGCCCCAACCGCGCCCTCCCGCAACACCACAGGTGACCGACCGGTGACGTCAACGACGGTTGAGCCGATGCCGCCTTTGAGGGGCCCGGCGTCCAGAATAAGATCTGCAAACTGGATGATGGCCGGGTTCATATCCGGGATGCACATGCATCCGGGTCCTCCGGCCAAGTTGGCACTGGTGCCGGTAATCGGGCCGGAAACCGCGCGGGACAAGGCTGCGGCAACCGGGTGTCCGGCCATGCGGACGCCGATTTTCCCGGTTCCCGCGGTGAGCACGGCCGGCAATGTATCCAGCGCATCAAAAACCAGGGTGACACGTCCGGGCCAGTGCGCTGACATGATCCGCCGGGCAAGCGGTGTAATATTTTTGACCAGCCGCTCCAGGTGCCGGATTTCATGAATCAGCACCAGTACCGGCTTTTTTGTTGATCGCTGTTTGATTTTAAAAATGCGGCTGACGGCCTTTTCATTAAAGGCATCCGCCCCAAGACCATACAGCCCCCGGGTGGGAAACACAACAACGCCGCCGTTTGTAATGATTCCTGCGGCAGAATTTACAGCATCGAAAGGCGGCCTGTCCGGTGCTATTTTAAATATCTGAGCGGCCATCTGTTTCCTGACAAATAAAGTCTATCGATAGTCCTTCAGTTTTTCCGCCTTTTTTGCCACCTGTTCGGCCATCTCTGCTTTAAAACCATCCAGACGCTGCTGCATTTCTGCATCATCCACCCCCAGAATCTGGGCCGCCAGGATACCGGCATTTCTGGCACCCGGTTTACCTAAAGAGACCGTTGCCACTGGAATACCCGGCGGCATCTGGACCGTGGAAAGAAGAGAATCGAGGCCCTGAAGGCAGGAGGAATCAATGGGAACACCAATGACCGGCAGAGATGTATGGGCCGCCAGAACACCGGCCAGATGGGCGGCATGTCCCGCACCGGCAATGATCACCTTTATGCCCCGGTCCCGGGCAGTAGCGGCAAATGAAACCGCCAGTTCCGGGCTTCGGTGGGCCGAGGCCACCGTCATTTCAAAGGGAATCTTGAATTTTTTCATTATTGCCACGGTGCCCTCCATCACCGGAAGGTCCGAATCACTGCCCATCACAATGCCCACCTTAGCCGGGGTAGCGAGTCTGACCAGGGCTTTTTCGCCGATATCTTTGCGAAACTGCACATCCTTCCAAGTGATCTTGGACACGGCCTGGTAGGCCTTTTTAATGGCTTTGTCGATGGTATCTCCCAGGGCCGTCACACCCAGGACCCGACCTCCATTGGCGACGATTTTGTCTTTCACGGTGCCGGTGCCGGCATGAAAGACCACCACATCCCGCATTCGGCTAACTTTGTCCAGCCCGGTGATCGGCAAATTTTTCCTGTATGTGCCGGGATATCCGCCGGATGCCATTACAATACAAATCGATGCCCGGTCGTCAATATCCAGCATGCATTCATTCAACCGGCCGTCGATCACGGCTTCCATGATGGGAACAATATCGTTTTTCATGCGTATGAGAAGCGGCTGGGCTTCAGGATCTCCGAAACGGCCGTTAAATTCCAGCACATTTATCTTATCGCCGTCGATCATGAGCCCGGCATATAAAACGCCCTTATAGGGCCGCCCTTCGGCCTGCATGGCCTTGACCGTGGGGATCATGACCTCTTTCATGATGCGATCATGCATGAAACGATCGACAACCGGTGCCGGAGAATATGCGCCCATGCCGCCGGTATTGGGTCCCTTGTCATCGTCGAATACCGGTTTGTGGTCCTGGGAAGACGGCAGGGGCAAAACGGTATCACCGTCGGTAAACGCCAGAAAAGAAGCTTCTTCCCCAAACAGGCATTCTTCTACGACAACCTTTTTGCCGGCCGGACCGAATTCTTTTTTCACCATGATCAGATCAAGGGCCGCAAGGGCTTTTTTAACGGTATCGCAGACAATAACACCTTTGCCCGCCGCCAGACCGTCCGCCTTTATGACAAGGGGCGCCCCCATGCTGTGAATACAGGCCTGGGCTTGTTTATAGCTGGTAAACTCCCCGCCCCTGGCAGTGGGGATATTGTACTTGATCATCAAATTTTTGGCAAAGGACTTGCTGAACTCTATTTCGGCTGCTCTCCTGGAAGCTCCGAATATCCGCAGGTGTTTTGCTTCAAACAAATCCACGATTCCCATGGACAAGGGCACCTCGGGGCCGACAACCGTAAGGTCGATTTTTTCATTCACGGCAAATTCAAGCAACCCCTTAACATCTTCGGCATTGATCGAAACACAGGTTGCCATGCCTGCAATTCCGGCATTACCCGGTGCGCAGTAAATTTTTTTGACCCGGGGGCTCCGGGCAATTTTCCATACAAACGAATGCTCCCTGCCGCCGCCGCCCACTACTAAAACTTTCATATACTCCCCCCTGTGTTATCTGTTGCGTATAGCCGGTATTAATCAATCTTTTTTATATTTCCATGTATCATTTATGAATCAACGGTTCAGATTCCGGCGAACCTCCTTAAGAGGTATTCTGCCTATTTGGTGGGCACAGCCCACCCTACGATTTCGCATTCTGACCTCCGCCTTACGCCTAGCGCCCTTGCGCTTTCAACCTTCAGCCCCCATCACCCTTCTTCCATCCTGCCGGGCCTGCGTTCTTCCAGGCTCAATTCGATTAATTGGTCCATAAGCCGGGTGAAGCTGGTTCCACCGACCGCCGCGGCCTGGGGCAACAGACTCGTGGCCGTCATTCCCGGGATGGTATTGGTTTCAAGCACATAAAAATTATCCCCTTTAAGGATCATGTCGGTTCGGCTGTACCCTCTGCAGAAAAGGGCCTTGTGGGCCATTTTGGCATAACTTTGGGCTTTACGGGTCAGCTCATCATCAATGCGGGCCGGGCATATTTCCCGGGTTGCCCCGGCCGTGTATTTTGCGGTATAATCAAAATATGCATGTTTCGGGTTCGGAACAATCTCTATAATCGGAAATGCTTCAAGTTCCTGATTGCCGACAACGCCGCCGGTAAGTTCGATCCCGTCGATATACTGTTCAATCAGAATCGTAGAGTCGTGCTCCAAAGCCGTCCGGGTTGCCAGGGCCAGTTCCTCTCTGGTTTTTACAATTGATATCCCGATGCTGGATCCGCCTTCCACCGGCTTGATCACCAGAGGTAACCCCAGGCGCTCGATCCACAGATCCCCATTTATCCCTTCATCCCGTCCGGCAACCAGGTACAGGGGACTTGGAATACCGGCCCGTTCATACATCTGCTTGGAAGCCAGCTTGTTCATGGCCAGGGAACTGCCCAGCACACCGGATCCCTGATACGGAATATCCAGAAGATCAAGCAAGCCCTGAATCGTGCCGTCCTCTCCATAGAGTCCGTGAAGTATGATAACGGCCGCATCAATACCGGCAGCATCTTTTACCAGGCGTTGCAGGTCGGTTTTGGGATCATATCGGGTCACATCGTACTTTTTCTTATCCAGGGCTTCAAACACCTGATCGCCGCTGTTGAGTGAAACTTCACGTTCAGAAGATACCCCACCGGAAAGAAGCGCAATATTGAGTTTTTTCATGATGACATTCCTTCTTCGGCCTTACCCTGCAAGAGATAAAACCGCAATTTTTTGTAACAAACCAGCGCAAGATCCGTTGAATTTTTCGTATCTGCCAGGTTTGCCCGCAGTTGTTCAGGATTTAAAGAAGTGCTGCTTGGCCTGGCTGTATTCAGCAGGGGTAATCAGATTATCTTCCAGCAGACGGGCGAGTTCATTGAGTTCTTTGACAAGAAGGCTGCCGGGGTCGTCCAGTTGCTTAACCTCAATATCCGAAGGGCCATCCAGAAGGGGCCGGTTTTCCGTGCGCCCCAGTTTTACAGAGGCAATTCCCCCCAAAAAATTTATTTCAACTGCCCGGCCGTTGAGCAACGGTGACTGTAGCGTTTCGCGTAATGTCCTGCCCCCGGCCTTCATTCTGCGATAAAAATAGTAAGCCGAGCCAAGCAAAAACGTGGTCCCGCCAAGAAATATCCATAGCAGATACTGAATGATGCCCCTAAAAAAAATGACCACCAGGCCCAATCCGGCAATCAGCAGTACGTGCAAAATCAGAATTGCATAAGCGGTCAGAATACTTTTAAAAATACCATCACCCGCTTTTTTTGTCTTGGACATGATTAAATATCTTCAAACAGTTGCGTTTTGTAAAATATGTAACAATTTGATAGTTCAGTAAAAGGTTACGTCAAGGAATCCACTTTTTTCTTGAATTCAGACGAAAAATCCCGGGTTCGCACTGCACAATTTTCAGGTCTTTGACCATGCAACCGAAATTCCTCAAATTGATTCAGCCAGCTCTCCCCGGCTCGGGGACATGCCTGAATAAATTCCATAAAATCGGTGATGCTGCTCAAGGTGCCGGTGCTAAGGGTATGCTCCATTTTGCATGCCTCTTCATCGGCAGTTTTGGGTTCTATTCTTAAAATATCCGTCAGGAACTTGAACAGGAGCTGATGCCTCCTGAAAATTTCCTTTCCGACCCTGGCCCCGGGTGCGGTCAACTCAACGTACTCATATTTCTCATAGTTGACCAGCCCCCTGCCATTCAAGGTCTTGAGCATGCTGGTAACCGTGGGCATTTTCACATCCATTTGTCTGGCTATATCCTTGACCCGAACAAATCTTTTGCTTTTTTCCAGGTTAAAAATCGCTTCAAGATAGTCCTCCATGGTGGAGGTCAGAGGTTTTTCAGGTAAATGGCCATTTTTTGCAGATACCATCTTTATGCCTTTCCGGATAGGGATCGGAGACGAAATAAAGTAAACAAAAATAACAAAACAACTCCAGGCGATGTGTGAGTAAATAATTTGCTGCGGCTCTTATTTGAGATTTAGATATTGGAATTTGGGAATTGTTTGTCTTTTGGTGCTTGAAATTTGTGATTTGCGGCGTACGCCTTTTTCAACAGCACCGGTTTATCCGGCTTAGATCACACACTTTATGTATATGGTCTTTAACGCAGACACGCAGTGAAGCGCAACGCTGACACAGTCTAAGAGACAATAATATTATTCAAGCTATTGAGCTCACGATCATAGGCAATTCAAACTTTATTAAAATTATCTAGTAACCGTCAGGCAGGCTTATTGTCAAGAAATTTTCTCTCTCTACGCCTATGGTCCATGAAGGGTACACCTGTGGTTCACGCTGGTAATTAATATTTTTCAGTTGTACCACAAAAAAAGCCGCAATCTTAACAGATTGCGGCCAATTCTTTTTAATGGTGCCGAAGGCCGGACTTGAACCGGCACGGGCGTAACCCACTACCCCCTCAAGATAGCGTGTCTACCAAATTCCACCACTTCGGCACATGAGGTACGGATCAAAAATACACTAATCGGCCTTCACCGGCTGTGTCGTTTCTGATTGTGCAGAACTGCCTGTATCCTGCGAAGCCGCAGGCTGTTCAACCGGTACAGGAGAATTTTTCATGATAGATGTTCCGGTTTTCTGATGGCTGGTCGCATAGGCCAGCACCAGGCAGGTCAGCATAAAAACCACTGCTGCAACCGTCGTGGCCTTGCTCAGAATTGTGGAAGCACCGCTACTGCCAAACAGGGTCTGGCTGCTTCCGCCGCCAAAAGCGGCACCCATGTCCGCTCCCTTACCGGTCTGCAACAGAACGATAAGAATTAAAGCGATAGAAACAATGACGTGTATAATTATAAAAAATACTGACATAATATTTTTTTGCTAAACGGTCGGCCTATTGATAAAGGACAATTTCACTGAATACTTCCGCCTTGAGACTGGCGCCGCCGACAAGTGCACCATCAATATCCGGCATATTCATCAATTCTTTAATATTATCAGGTTTAACACTTCCCCCATACAGTATCCTGACCGATTCGGCAAGAGAATCTGAAAAATTTTCAGCAATCAGCGACCTGACAAATCCGTGAACCTCCTGAGCCTGCTCGGTCGTGGCGGTTTTGCCGGTACCAATAGCCCAGATCGGTTCATATGCAATAACCAGTTTCCCCAAATGGTCTGAAGAAAAGTCTTTTAAACCTATTTTTACCTGTTTGTCAAGCACAGAAAAAGTTTCTTTTGATTCTCTTTGTCCTTCAGTTTCACCGATGCAAAAAACGGGAATCAGATCGGCATTGATGGCGGCGTTGATCTTTTTATTGACGGTCTCATCTGTTTCACCAAAATACTGCCGCCTTTCGCTGTGCCCGATGATCACATAGCTGCAACCTGCCGACAACAGCATGGGCGCTGATATTTGGCCGGTAAAGGCGCCCTGGACCTCCCAGAAAAGATCTTGTGCTCCGAGTGCCACCTTGCTGCCCTTAATAGCTCCGGCCACAACCGAAAGTACTGTAAAAGGCGGCGCAATCATAACATCAACGTTGGCATTCGCGGTCAATTCGGCAAGGCGGGAGGCGGTATCGATTGCCTCAGGAGAGGTTTTGAACATTTTCCAGTTGCCGGCGATCAAAGGTTTTCTGTTTTCCATACGATTTCTCCATCCATTTATGCCTGCATATTTTTTATAGCGGGTTATTTAGAGGATTCCTCCCCCGACGATAGTTGGCTTATAACTGCTCCCCGATCATAGCGGCCAGGTCAATCATACGGGTTGAATAGCCGGTTTCGTTATCGTACCAGGAGAGCACCTTGACCATCTTGTCTATTGTATAGGTAGTCCCAGCGTCAACGATGGACGAGAGGGCCGAGCCATTAAAATCGGTGGAGACCAGCGGAGCCTCACAATACCCCAGAACGCCTGCCAGCAATCCTTCGGAAGCTTCCTTGAGCGCGGTGTTGACATCGGACACGGTCACCCCTGATTTTTCCAGCGTAGCCACTAAATCCACAATAGAAACATTGGGAGTGGGAACCCTGACGGAAAGGCCGTTGAGCTTGCCGGCCAGCTCGGGAAGTACCAGGGACACGGCCTTGGCAGCGCCGGTGGTTGTGGGAATCATGGAAAGGGCGGCGGCTCTTGCACGCCGGAGATCCTTGTGCGGAAAATCCAGAATCCGCTGATCACCGGTATACGCATGAATGGTGGTCATGAGCCCGCACCGGATGCCGAAATTTTCCAGCAGCACTTTGGCCACCGGGGCCAGGCAGTTGGTCGTACAGGAAGCATTGGAAATTATGTGGTGAGTGCGCGGATCATACTGACTGGAATTAACACCCATGACAATGGTAATATCAGGATCTTTGGCAGGGGCGGATATGATAACCTTGCGGGCACCGGCGGAAAGATGTTTGGATGCACTTTCAGCATCCCTGAATAGTCCGGTGCATTCGGCAACGATATCCACGCCGAATTCTTTCCATTTGAGAAGGGCCGGATCTTTAACAGAGGTTATGGGGATAGATCGACCGTCAACTTCAATCGCGTCCTCTTTGGCGGATACACTTTCCGCCAGCTTGCCGTGGACACTGTCATAAGTTAATAGATGGGCCATGGTCACCGAATCAGTGAGATCGTTAATGGCAACGACTTCAACATCAGGATGCTTCAGGGCTGCCCTGAAAACCACTCGCCCAATTCTTCCAAATCCATTTATACCTATTTTTATACTCATATTACCTCCCAATCAGATTTCCGATAATTAATTACCGGTATTTGGTTCAACCTTTTTCTTTGCCGTTTATCGGTTAAGAAATTCAAAACCAAAATATTTTCTACAATCACATCATTATCCCGGAGCGCGGTGTTATGTGCACATAATTCACAAAAATACAAACTATTTTTACCTTCCTTCCCAAGTTTACATTTATCCCCGCCAAAACACAATCTAACTCCGCTTATGTCCTTTTAATATACCACTGGCCATGGAAATACTTTTTTTCCCATATACCTCCAGAGCTTCGGCCAGTTTGCTGAGGTCCATGCTGGATCGGGCATTGACCGCCTTGATCAGGATCGGGAGATTAACCCCCGATAGAACTTCTACGTGGCCTTCATCAAGAAAAGAGTAGCTCAGGTTGGAAGGTGTCCCTCCAAACATGTCGGTAAGAATAACAACCCCCTGCTGCCGTTCGACATCTTTTATTCCAAGCGCAATTTTGTCACGCAATTTTTCAGCATTTTCATTTATATTAATGGATATCGCCGCAGTGGCTTCAAGTTTTGCAGCAAGAATAAATTCAGCCGCATCAATCAATGCGTCTCCAAGCTTTTCATGGGTGACTATCAGTATGCCGATCATAAAATTTCCTATTATTCATTGAGGTGTTCAACCTTCTACACAGTGCCCATCCTGCCCCCTGCACGGCAACTAAAGATCTATATCCCTGTGTGTAATTCCGGCCTTATATCCGGATTTTTTCAAATACTCATAAACCGCCGATGCAATGGCTACAGAACGGTGACGGCCGCCGGTACAACCGACGGCAATGGTAAGATAGGCTTTACCCTCCTTTACGTAGAGGGGAACCAGATAGCCAATCATACCAAGATAATGTTTTAAAAATTTACTGCAGTCTGCATTGCGTAAAACAAATTTTTGGACCGCCGGATTTTTACCGTCCAGATTTCTAAGATCGGGAACAAAATAAGGGTTCTCCAAAAACCGTACATCCATCACAAGGTTGGCATCCATCGGGAGGCCATACTTGAATCCAAAAGAAAGGATACCAATACGCATACCCGACTGGTTTTTGTTTTTCCGGGCCAGACTTTGAATAAGGGATTTCAGTTCATGAACATTAAAATGAGATGTATCGATGATTCTGGCAGCCGCAGATCTCAAATCATGCAACAGCTTGTACTCATAACGAATCCCATCTAAAAGCGTTTTTTCGCCAGACAGCGGATGCTGACGGCGGGTCTCGCTGAAGCGCTTCATCAGGACCTCTTCAACGGCTTCAAGATAGATAATTTCAAAATCATATCCATCTTCCCTGATAGATTTCAATATGGAACCGTATTCCGCTAAAAATCCTTTCTCCCGCGAATCCATTACAAAAGCGAATCCGGCAACTTCAGGATCGGTTTGAATGGGTAAACCGAGAAATGAAGGCAGAAGAGCGATGGGCATATTGTCGACACAATAAAACCCTGAGTCTTCAAAAGCATCAAGGGCCGTACTCTTTCCGGAGCCGGCACAGCCTGTCACTATAAATATTTTCAAATCTCTCACGGGCGTCCGTCATTCATAAATTTACACTTTTTTCGGAACGGGATGCAGGATCGGTTGACAACCGGGTGCCGAAGCTAAAATCAGATCATGCATCTACATCCTTATTGTTTTGCCCATTTTCAAATTTCAAGCTTCAAATTTCCTCGCCAAAACACGAGATCAACAAAGTGCAAACTACTTTCTACCCTTGATGAAGGATGCCGTTTACGTTATTTTTTAATTCAAAACTCTTCGTCTACCTCTTTTATAATGGAAAAGATTTCGTCGCTGTCAACAGCATTTACCAATTGCTGCTTAAACTCGTCGTTTTTAAGAATTCTTGAAATTTTTGCAAGCACTCTCAGATGAAGGCCGGTTGAGTTTTCAGGTGTGACAAGGAGAAAAAACAGATGCGTCGGCCGGCCGTCAATGGATTCAAAATCAACGCCCTTGCGACTGAGGCCAAACCCCAGATACAGGGATTTCAAATCTTTGAATTTGCCGTGGGGAATGCCGACACCACCTCCAATCCCAGTACTTCCAAGGCGTTCACGTTCAATTAAAACCCTGACGAAAGCCTCCTTGTTCTGATTTGCGATACGCGCAACCGGAGTTGCCAGTTCATCCAGAACACCTTTTTTATCCCTGGCGCTCAGGTTTGCTAAAATTGCTTCTTTTTGCAGGACATCAAGTATTTTCATATATATTACAAATTCGCATAGGGGCAATGGCTGCCCCCCGTTGTTGAATATTAAAATTCCGTATTACTTTTATACCCAGTGCTGCATAAGTGTAATAGGGCAATAAAAATTCGAATAAAATTAAGAAGAGAGGGTAACACG
>CAYQNS010000103.1:0-14164 GCA_964418755.1 uncultured Desulfobacteraceae bacterium | reverse complement strand
TTGAATGTATAATAAAAATAAAATAATATCAGAATTTATGGGTTTTGAAACATAACATCGAGATATTGAATGTAGCCGGTTCCCGTGCATCTAAAGATCCGGAAATATACAAAGATACCAGTTATATTATCGAAGGGATACTTTTGCTGAGCCTGGTGAAGGCCCATACTGGCGCTCATATCTCTAATTCCGATGACAATAAACATCATTCAAGAATGCCTTTAACCGTTGGCTCGTTTGTATAAACTATTCTCAACTGTGATATCTGCTATTTCCTTATTTACCTTTAAGGCCTCAAATAACACTATTTTTAATCTCTTATATTTACGCCATTTTGATTACAATTGTATTTTTGTCATTTTTTACTATCTTTTTCCTTCTATGGACCCCTAACTATTAATAATTAATAATCTCCTTGAGACGGCCTTGTAAATTGGCGTAATGCCTTATTTCTAATGGAATACCACTTGGGCGGCAAGAGAAAATGTCGCTGGTATAATTTTCTATGGAGTTGAAACAAGAAACGGTCTGTGAACAATTTTTTGTCTACAAAAAAAAATTCCGGTAAATATGATAACCCAATTAACATTTCAAGCAGTTTTATTATTAGTCCCTTTGATTCAAGTACACCTGTTCCCGAACCCCTGACCATAATCCTTATTGGAACCGGGCTTATCGGGATTAAAAAAAAGAAACTCCTAAAAACCTGATCCCGACAATAATTACGTAATAGATTATCATTGAGACATAAATTTTTTCTTTTTATGACATATTAAACTAAATATTGGACCTTTTATGGAGCTTTCCATATTTGGAGCTTTTTATCCCACCCCCCCCATCAAAAAAAATAAAAAAGAGAGGAAACAACGATTTTTGAAAAAAATCGCTTTACATTATATTAAATCAAAATTGCCTGAGGCAACACGTTTTATCGTTGTCGCAATTTTTATTTAATGTAATGTTTCTTATAACCTTATAAGGGGGATATAGGATATTCGTTTCTTTATAGTATGCCCGATATTATCATTCCTCCAAATACAACTATTTTATTTTATTTTAATAAGTTACATTCATATTTAACCATACAATAAAATATTTTTGACTTTTATAACCTCTTGATTTTACGTAACTCAAGAATATTTTTTTCTCTAACTTAAAAATATAAATATTTTTGACTATACGACCTTTTTCTATTTGCTTCTCTCAAAAGTTTGCAAAGAATATTTTATTTCTGGTGATCCTTTCAGAAAAAAAACAGCTTTATTTAACAGGAGCCCATTCTTGTCTTCAAAGTTATGGTAATAACCCAATGCATAAACCATAGGTTTTCGAGGCCCAAGCTTCTTTATGGGTTTTACTATTTCATAATCTATACTTTGCATATACTTTCTAATAAGAGAAACTGAACAATTAAGTTCATTACTAATTTTTTTATAATTTGGTATAACTAATACAAAATTTGATTTTCTTTTTTCACCGTAAATTGTTGTTCTATGATACTTACCAAGACCCAGTCTCTTAGCTAATTCCTCAGATTGTCTCCAACTAAGCCTATCTCTGTATAAACAATTCATAATTGGTAATAAGAGCCTATTTCGTTTTGTTAAGTTTTGTTGAATTGATTTTGACTTTTGCAGCCATTTTAGTTGACTAAAATAATCACTTTTAGGGCCAACTTCATTTTTAAAAGTAGCTCTCAATTGTGCTTTTGTTTTTTCTAATAAAGATATGCTTTTTTTAACGCATTCTCTTCTCATGTTGAAAATGAGGGAACTCCCATTAGGCAAAAGGTCATAGTCTGTGCCAAATTCCTTTGTTGCTTTTAATAACGCGGACATATGGACATAATTTTTAAGGATGGTTGGCAAATCTCTAAGCAATTTTTCTATACTTGCTATATCCTCTTCATTTAGGGTATTTTTTTTACCCACACTACACAAATAAATCCAATCGATTGTTTCTTCAATATTTACAGAAGTTTTTATTCCCCTGTTTTCTTCAACAGCATGCCTTATTCTTTGTGCGAGTTTTTTTTTACGTATGTGTTTAGGCGTTCGCTTTTCATATATTTGATTCATTTTTTCCTGCTATTTGCATTGAGCTGTAAAAGATTGGAAATATAAATTCTTGCAACTATAAAGACCCTTTGAGATATAGCACCATAATGAAACTCTCTCCCTACTTAAGTTGGGTTTTTACAAAATAAATAAACTTTTTTTATTAATCCAATAACTAACTACACCTAAAAGAAAATCGTTTAATTTACAACCAACATTTATAACTTAAGATTGGGGTTTCCGCCTATTCCTGCACGTTCAGGGTTCTTTCCCATTCTATATGGATACAATGGGCATAATGGGCTTGTACATTTTCTAACTTCGGCTTTATACCAACCCATGCACTCTAAGCACTGATAACGAATAGCTTTCATGGGGGTGAGGCTTACCATTTTATTTCCATTTACCGTTCTTATTTCATGCTCCACTGCCATTTTGATTACCTCCCTAAAACTGAATTAATTAAAACAAACCTACCACTAAAAACTAATTAAACTTCTTTTGATGACCACAGATGCTTAAGATAAATTTTCTACGGCTTTTTAATGTACTATTAAAGTATAGTAAAAAATAAATTCTCAGCTATGACCAAACAAAATTATTCTTCATAGCTAAGCTGGGTTTTTAATATCCGGTGTTTATAACCAGCTGCTTGCGTGAAATTGTCTATATTTATATTATATAGGGAGATCGAAAAATTTTTAAAATAGTTGATAAACATTAAGGGATTAAACTTTTTAGGAAGGATATTTGGTGTGTTTTTAGAGAGATATATAACTTGCGAAATGACAGTTATATAAGTGCCGTATTAAATTAGAATAGTTGGAAGACATCTGGCCAGCATGGTTTTACCCGACCCCGGGGGCCCCATCATCAGCAGGTTATGCCCACCGGCGGCGGCAACTTCCAGGGCCCGTTTGACATGTTCCTGGCCCCTGACTTCCGAAAAATCTACATGGCTTTCGGGCTGCCGCTTGAATACTGCCGCAATATCGATCTGCTCCGGTGTGATCCGGGTAAATCCGCGGATAAAATCCACCACCTGGGCAAGTGTTTTGACCGGAAGCACGGAAATACCGTTCACCACGGAAGCTTCCCGCCCATTGTTAAATGGTACGATAATTCCCTTATATCCCGCCTCTCGGGCGGCCAGGGCCATTGGCAATGATCCTTTAACCGATTTAATGCGGCCATCAAGGGACAATTCCCCTAAAATAAGGTATTTTGAAATAATTTCCTGCGAAATAACCCGGGTGGCAGCCAGTATTCCCAAGGCAATGGGCAGATCAAACCCGGTGCCCTCCTTCTTGATACTGGCCGGTGCAAGATTAACGGTAATCCGATCATCAGGAAACCGATATCCGGAATTGCTGATGGCCGCCTTCACCCTTTCCTTGCTTTCCTTAACCGCAGTTTCAGGTAAACCTACAGTTGTAAAATTAGGCAACCCCTGTGCAATATCCACCTCCACCTCAACCAGATACGCATCTATTCCGATTACCGCGCTGCTTAAAACCTTGGCCAGCACATTGCCCCCTTTTGGCATTTCATCTGCGACCGAATCCATAAGAATAGTGAACTCAATAGCTTGAACAATAAAACCTATGGGATCATAACAGACGTCTTGGCCAAGAACAATCTTTTTTGTTGCTAAAACAATACACTATCATCTAAAAGTATGATATGTAAAAAGGTGTCGCTCGGGAGAACGATTTATGGCTTTGGCCGGACACTGGAAACTTTAAATCAAAATAACTATGCAAGTATCTTACCAACAACAAACAGTGGCCCGGACGAATTTTTGTTCGGGGGTCGGAATTCACTCCGGCAAACAGGTTAATCTGGCGATCAAACCGGCGCCCGTTAATTACGGCATCAAATTTATCCGAACTGATCTTCCGGACAAGCCCTGCATATCTGCTCATTTTAATAAAGTTGTGGATACTAGCCTGGCAACGGTAATAGGCTCCGAAGGCTGCATTGTTTCAACCATTGAACATCTTATGGCCAGCTTTTCAGGACTTTCAATCGATAATGCCATTGTTGAGCTTGACTGGTACGAAATGCCGATCATGGATGGAAGTGCCAAGCCATTTACATCCCTGATCAAATCAGGTGGAATCAAAAAGCAGGACGCTCCCAGATGTTTTTTAAAAATAAAACAACCCATTGAACTGCGTGAAAACGGCAAATTCGTTGCCATATACCCGTCGGTGAATTATAAAATAACCTGCTCCATCGAATATGATCACCCGTTAATCAAAAAACAGACAAGCTGTTTTAATATTTCAGCAAAAGTGTTTGAAAAAGAAATTTCCCCGGCCCGCACTTTTGGCTTTCTGCATGAATATGAGTACTTAAAAATGTACGGCCTGGCCCGAGGCGGATCACTCGACAACGTCGTTGTCATAGACAAAGATAAGATTCTCAACCCTGGCGGACTGCGCTATGCAGATGAGTTTGTACGCCATAAAATGCTTGACTGTATGGGTGATTTTTCTCTTCTTGGCCTACCCCTGATAGGGCATGTAAAAGCCTTCAAATCCGGACACGCCTTTAACCATGCCTTGCTGAAAAAAATTTTTTCACAAAAAGATTGCTGGGAAACACTTATTCTCCCAAACTCCTGACAAAATTAACAACCGAATTCTGACTGAAAGCGCAAAACATCCGATATAAACGCCAGGGCATATTTGCATTCTTACTCAAAGCCCGCAGCAGGTCAGACGTTTTTTGGCCATCCGGCAATTTTATCAAAATTTCTTGCCATTTAAAAGAGCATCCACTATAATTCTATTTTGTGTATATTAAAATAGTTGTACCTGCTCATGGGGCAATAGTCCAAGTTACAAGAAATATCCGACCCCAAAGGGCGTAGCTTACTTTCGTGCTCATGCTCGTGTACGTTCACGTTTATGGCAAAGCCACTTAAGCTCGGGTGCAATACAAAAAAGTTACAAGACATTCACCGGTTATTTTTTTGAATTGCACCACTTAACCTCTTACCTTGCCTTGAGTACAAGGCTTTTACTGTTAAAATAAAACCGGCAAACTACCTGATGCGACACTTGGGTATGGATCTAAATATAAGCGCCTAAAACAAGAATAGAAATATGAAACTTTTATTCAATCGTAAAATATGGGTCATTCTGCTCTGCATTTTCATGATCGCTTCTGATGCCGCCTCTGCTCAAAAAGCACAGTTGACCCATATTATCATCACGAATACCCGTGATGACCTGTTATTTTATCTGAATATTGAAGGTGCTTTCCGTGAAAAAATGAATACAGCCATTTTTAGTGGCGTACCGACCTCCTTTTCCCTTATCATTAACCTTTATCAAACCAGAAAAATGTGGCAGGACAAAAAAATAGCTACTAATAGAATTACCAGTAAGATCAAGTATGATAACCTGAAAAAAGAATTTTTAATTCAGCGATCATGGAAGAACAGCGATCCTGTCGTTGTTAAATCGTTTCAGGAGGCTCAGAAGCTAATGACTGAAATCAGCAGTTTAAAAATTATTCCACTGGCCGGACTGGAAAAAGGCCGGCAGTATCAAATACGCGCCAAAGCGGAGCTCAGTAAACTTACCCTACCCTTTTATCTGCATTATATTCTGTTTTTTGTTTCTTTATGGGACTTTGAAACCGATTGGTATACAATAGATTTCATTTACTGATACACACCGGCAATCATGGGAAAAAGCCGAGCGGAATTGGGCATCCCTCATAATACATCAAAAGTAGTGTACACTATATTAATTTTGTATCCCGGCAGTAAAACTTGAAATTGAAAATTAGCAAAACAGCCGCATTCAATTGCGCTATCTAATTTCAACTTTCGGCATCGAAAAATTAGGCAAACAATACAAACCGGTAACTGAGGGATGCTCAGGCGTTATATTTATACTCTATCGACATTAAAATATAATTTTCACTATAAAAGCGAACCGGCTCCACCAATCAGCGTTGTCGAACATATATGAAAAACAACCGATTCAAAAAACCAGTAAACACACTTTCGAAAGATGAGCGCAAACGGAGAAAACGGGAGGCGATTATTATTGTATGCATCCTCATTTTTGTTGCGCTTTTGACGCTGATTGAAAATCGTGTCATCCATTTCGGAGGTAACTTCCCTATTTCGAACACCATTTTGATGTTTATCCTGATCAACATCAATGTGCTGCTGCTTATTTTACTGATATTTCTTGTTTTCAGGAATCTGGTCAAACTTCTTTATGATAGAAAACGAAAAGTCATGGGGGCCAAACTCCGCACCCGCCTTGTGATTGCCTTTGTGACACTTTCACTCCTGCCTGCCGGCATTCTTTTTTTCTTCTCCATCAACTTTATCACCACCAGCATTGAATTCTGGTTTAATGTCCCGGTCGAACAGGCCCTGGAAAATTCAATCAAGGTCGGCCGGCATATCTATCAGCATGTAGAGGAAAGCAATACCTTTTTCCTTGAAAGAATTTCATATCAAATCAAAAATAAAGACCTTTTATCCCCGAAAAACAAAAAAGACCTTTCCCGCTACATTAAAATCGTACAACGTGAGTTCAACCTCCAGACGGTGGAAGTTTACGCATTAAACGCCGGGCGTATCACGTATGCACTTTCATCCGCCCTGGAAAACCAGCCTTTCAAGTCCGTTTCGGCGGACGATCTTCAAAAAAAATTTAACAAAACATTCGTGCAAACGGTTTCCAATACAATCCCAAACGGCGAATTAGTAAGAACCATCGCCACAGTACCCTTTGGCACCCCTCCCCCGGAGGCAGAAGCCTTCGTTGTATTAGGCATCCTGATTCCACCCTACCTTTCCGAACAGATGGCTTCCATATCAAGGGGATTAGAAGAATATCAGCAAATATTGCTGTTAAAAAAACCGATTCAGATTACCTACCACCTGACCCTGTCAATTGTTGCTTTGCTGGTGGTTTTTTGTGCAATATGGTTGGGTTTTTATCTAGCCAAAACCATCAGCATCCCCATCAAAGAACTTGCGGAGGGGACCAAACGGGTTGCCGAAGGAAATTTAAGTTTTTCCATTGGACTGGTCGCAGATGACGAGATTGGCAGCCTGGTTAACTCCTTCAACAAAATGACCCGGGATTTACGCAACAACCGAGAGCAGCTTGAACTCTCGGCTCGCATGCTTCGTGAGCAAAATAATGAAATCGAAGCCCGCCGTCAGTATATGGAAATTGTGCTGATCAATATATCGACAGGCGTGATAACCCTTGATGCCGGTGGATTCATCACAACAATGAACAAGTCGGCAGAAAAAATGATGGATCTGAAATCCAATGATATCATCAATAAAAGTTATAAAACATTATTAAAAGGCCATTATTTAACACTCGCCACAGAGATACTGGACAGACTGAACGATTCTTTAAACAAATCAATGGAGTTGCCGTTCAAGGCGACAATCCAGCGGCGACCCCGCAGTTTTATGGTGCATATTAACGCTCTTCGAAATGACACCGGGCAAAATATGGGCATCGTAATCGTTTTTGATGATTTGACAAAACTGGAAAAGGCCCAGCGAATGGTAGCCTGGAGAGAAGTCGCCCGCCGAATTGCCCATGAGGTCAAAAACCCTCTAACACCGATAGGCCTGTCTGCCCAGCGCCTGAGACGCAGATATTCTCAACAGGTTAACGAACCGGTTTTTGAAGAATGCACTCAAATGATCATAGATCATGTTGAGCTGATTCGAAACATAGTCAATGAGTTTTCATCGTTTGCAAGATTTCCAACGGCAAATCCCAGAGCCTGTGACATGCCGGCCATCATCGAAGAAACACTGGCACTCTACCGGGAAGGACATCCCAAGATTCATTTTGAATTCCAAATCAAAGATGCCATCCCGGAGATCAAGCTTGATCGGCAGCAAATAAAACAGGCCATGATCAATCTTGTAGACAACGCTGTTGCCTCCATTGTCGGGCAGGGGACCATTTTGATCACGCTGGCCCACGATCCTATATTAAAAATGGTTCGACTGGAAATCGCCGACACCGGAAGTGGGATTGCGGATGAAGACAAAACTCGTCTTTTTGAACCCAATTTTTCGACCAAAAAAGCCGGCATGGGGCTGGGGCTTACGATTGTGAGTACCATCGTAACGGATCATAACGGCATGATCCGGGTTCAGGACAATCAACCTCAAGGTGCCAAATTTATCATAGAGCTTCCTGTATGAGTAACCGTTCACGGTTTACAGTTATCGGTTCGCGGCTGAAAACCCAAAGAATTGAAATCAATATCCAACATGCTTCAATCGTTGATCAAAGCCAATCGTTGCATAGGTTATTGAAAAAACTGTAAACGGTGAACCGACAACCGGGAACGGTTACCCGTATGAATGCAGCTATTTATAATGTTGTGATAATTTTTTGTGGTTTTGATGGAAAAATTAGTTTACATCATCGTCGGCGTATTAATGTCGGATTGAGTGTCATCCGTTTAAAATTTATTGTTTCGGGTTCTCCGGTTTAGTATCTAAATTCTAAAATTCGTGTTTTTTATGTCAAAAAACAAATGACAAATAAATCACAATGGTTAACACTTCAAAACAAAAAAAATCAAAGTAACAAAACAACTATAGGCTATGTGTGAGCAAATAATTTGCTTGGGCTCTTATTTGAAATTTAGATATTGAAATTTGTTTGTCTTTTGGTGCTTGGAATTTGTAATTTCCGGTTTATCCGGCATAGGGTTAGGGGATTCGGAGATTTAAGGCGAGAAAAATTTAAAACATTTCCAAACCGATGCTATAAGTGGGGAACAGTAATTTAATAAATTGTCAAGGAGTAAAACATGTTTCCATCAATTCTGATTGTTGACGATGAGCCGTCGATTCTGAAATCATTGCACGGTCTGCTGACCGATGAAGGGTTTCTGGTAACCACTGCTTCCAATGGATATGAAGCCCTCAAAATTATCGACTCCGAGTCCCCGGATCTGGTTTTGCTCGACATCTGGATGCCCGGTATTGACGGCATCGAGACGCTAAAAGTGATAAAAAAAGAAAACCCGTTCATCCAGGTAATTATCATCACCGGCCACGGAACCGTCGAAACCGCGGTCACGGCAACCAAAAACGGTGCATTCGATTTGATCGAAAAACCCCTTTCCATCGACAAAATCATCGTAGCCATCAACAATGCCCTGAATTTCAGACGACTCGAAGAAGAAAATCGCTATCTTCGCAGAAAAACCATTGAAAAAAATTCAATCACCGGTAACAGCCCGGCCATTACGGCACTCAAAAAACAAATTTCCATAGCCGCTCCAACGGATGCATGGATTTTAATAACCGGCGAAAACGGAACCGGCAAGGAACTGGTTGCCAAAACCATCCACCAGCTTAGCCCCCGTTCGGAAGAACCTCTCATTGATTTAAACTGCGCAGCGATCCCGGAGGAATCCATCGCAAACGAACTTTTTGGATACGAAAAAGGCGCCTTTGCCGGTACAACAACCAAAAAACGGGGAAAATTTGAATTGGCCAGCAAAGGAACGATCTTTTTGGATGAAATCGGGGACATGAGCCTCAAAACCCAATCCAAAATCCTGCGCGTCCTGCAGGAACAAAAATTCCAGCGCATTGGCGGCAACAGAATATTACATATTGATATCCGCGTCATTGCGGCCAGCAACAAGGATCTCGAAATAGAAATAAAAAAAGGCAGCTTCAGGGAAGATCTCTATTACCGCCTGAACGTGATTCCTGTTTTCGTCCCCCCTTTAAGAGACCGTCTGGAAGATATTGCCGTGCTGGTGGAAACATTTCTGAATGAATGCGCCAAGCACAACCAACTCAATAATAAGAAACTTTCCCCGGATGCGCTCAAGTTATTGCGCGATTACGACTGGCCGGGAAACGTCAGGGAATTGAAAAATCTACTGGAACGTCTCACCATTATGGTTAAAAACGATACCATAAATATTTCCGACATTCCGGCACCTTACAATCCTGGTGAAAAGGAGAAATCCTCAGAAGCCCGGAAGCAATTGTTTGCAGACGTCAACCTGAAAGATGCCCGAAAGGCCTTTGAAGAAGAGTTCATCCGCCGCAAACTATTGCAGAATAACAACGATATTGGTAAAACGGCAAAGGCGATAAACGTTTCCCGGAGTTATCTGCAAAAACAATTAAAAGAAATGTCACGTTAAAGGGAATACCAACCGATTTAGTAGAGCCGACGATGTTCATCGAAAGTTGCTATAAACATAGGGATAAAATTTGAAAGGATCAAAATTTGCGGATCATCGGGGGTAAACTGAGGGGCAAAAAACTCAATTCAATAAAAGGTGACCGGACAAGGCCGACGGCCGACCGTGTTCGGGAATCCATCTTCAACATTCTCGCGTTACGTATTCCCGGGGCTACCGTTCTGGATCTATTTGCCGGAACAGGGGCTATGGGAATCGAGGCATTAAGCCGGGGAGCATCTTCGGTGGCCTTTGTGGACTATTCCCGCGATGCCCTCACCGTCATCAAAAAAAACATCAATGCATGTCGCCTCGACTCAAAAACCGCTGTATTTAAACGGGACATCCTTAAAAGTTTGGCTGGAATTCACCCGATCCACCCCGACGGTTTCAACCTGGCATGGATGGATCCTCCTTATAATAAAAATCTCATTGAGCCTGCACTTTCGTCGCTTGAACATAGCGGCCTTTTACAAAAAACCGCCTATATAACCATTGAACACAGTCGTCTGGAAGCAATCCCGGAAAACATCAAGGCCTTTAACATTTCAGATCAACGAAGATATGGTCAAACGCTTGTTTCCTTTCTGACCTATCGAGCCGGCAACCAAAATTAAAACACATGAAAGGTATCCAATGCAACGAATCGCAATCTATCCCGGATCATTTGACCCGGTCACCAACGGTCACCTTGATATTATTAAACGTGGTCTCAAACTGTTTGATAAAATTATCGTCACAATCCTGATAAACCCTTCTAAAACCTCACTTTTCAATATTACGGAACGTATTGAAATGCTTGAAGGCAGTTTGAAGCATTTTTCCGGCATTGAAATCGACACCTACAACGGACTTCTTGTGGACTATGCCGTTAAAAAAAATGCCATGGGTATCCTCCGCGGCATGCGGGCCGTATCCGATTTTGAATATGAATTTCAGATGGCTTTGATGAATCGCAAACTGAACCGAAATGTCCAAACGGTTTTTCTCATGACCGGGCTGCGTTGGATCTTTACAAGCTCTTCAATCATAAAGGAAGCCGCCCGCTTTGGAGGTAAAATCAACGGAATGGTTCCACCGATCGTCAATAAAAAATTACAGGAAAAATTTACGGCACCGCTTGACCGGCAGCAAGGGTTCGCACAAAAATAAGTTGGCAATTTTAAGCGCTGAGGCGCCTGGCCGGCAAGGCGCGAAAGCGCAGGAATATCAAGTATATTCCGAGTTTTCGCAACGCAGTCAGACAGGATGTATCGGTGCTTAAAATGTTAAGTTATTTTTGCGCGAGCCCTAAGACAACAAGATTTTTCATCCCTGTCATTTTAGCCGTATCAGGCCTTTGAACCATTGAACGGTTACATCCGGTTTTATTCAGCAGACAGATTCTCAAGCACTATGACGGCAATAAAACCAAGACCGGCAAGGCCCGCAGCTGCGGCAACCTGAACGTCAAACGCTGGCGGCAATGTGTTTCCGCCCCACAGAATATGTTCATGCCCATTGATTATTCTGACTTCCAGCACCTGCTTCCAGGGCCATATCTTTTGCATGCAGCCGGCCATCAGCCCGGTAAGAAAAGCAAGCGTCAGACCATGATATTTACGAATCAGATAATTGAGAACCCTTGAAAAACCGAGGAGCCCCACCAGACACCCCGAACAAAAAATCAGGATGATCAGAATATTCTGTGCGAAAAAAGGATTTTTTAAAGTCGCGGTAATAAACTCGTATTTACCAAGGATCAGCAGAATAAATGCACCGCTTAAACCCGGCAGAATCATGGCACAGATCGCAAGCATGCCGGAGAAAAAAATAAACCATGAATCTTCAGGCGTTGATACCGGGATAAGATTAACGATAAAATACGCCACCCCTGCTCCGGCAAGAAAAAAAAACCCCGTTCCTATGTTCCATTTATCAACCCGCTTGCCCACGACCAGAACAGATGCCGCAATCAAGCCAAAAAATAGACTCCAGATAAATACCGGATGATAATGGAGCAGATAATTCATCAGACGGGCCAAACTCAAAATGGCCGTGCCTATACCTAAAAAAATACAAAGCAGAAAGCGGATGTGAATCCGGGCAAGAGCCCCTTTGATATCAAACGTAAGTGCCTTGCGGGCCATACCCATATCCGCAGATTTTATCGCCTGCAGGAGTTTTTCATATATCCCCGTGATAAGCGCTATGGTTCCGCCGGAAACCCCCGGTATAATATCGGCCGAGCCCATACAAACGCCTTTAAGGTAGAGCACTGCCGCGCTTTTCAAAGATCGCGGCCCCGGGCTGGCCCAAAAGGCCTCTTTCCAGGAAAAAACCCTCCCATTCACTGATGCACCGCCCATCCATGTTCCCCAACTAGTTTAACAAACCGGCAGCCCCCAAGGCTGGATTGATGAATTCCGTCGTCGTCACGATTAATTTTTATCAATTCCTGCGCGTGATGGCCACCCACCGGCAGCACCATCCGGCCGCCCACTGCCAGTTGATTGACCAGTACCTGCGGAATTTTGGGAGCCCCGGCAGTAACGATAATGGCATCAAAGGGACTTTCATCCCGCCACCCGGCAGTGCCGTCGGAATAACGGGTGATAATATTGTGGTAATAAAGTTCATCAAACAGTTTGCGCGCCTTTATGCAAAGCGGGTGTATTCGTTCTATAGTGTAGACCCGAAACGCAATTTCCGCCAAAATGGCTGCCTGATATCCCGAACCGGTACCGATTTCAAGAACCCGATCATTCTCTGAAAGCCCCAGGGCCTGAGTCATCTCTGCAACGATATAAGGCTGAGAGATTGTTTGCTGGTCCCCGATCGGCAGGGGAAAATCGCCATAGGCCTGATCTGCCAGGGCTTCGCTTACAAAAAGATGTCGCGGTACTTTCCGCATTGCCGCCAGTACGTTCGGGTCGATGATTCCGCGGGCCTGGATCTGGCGATTCACCATCTCTTCCCGCTGTCGTTCATATTTCAGTAATTCCTGTGCCATAGAAATTATTGTACCTGTTCAATTTCTACTTTCAAGCCGTAAACAGTTACCTATATTTTATAAATAACGCGCTTGTCGGTAATAATAATATCGACATACTTGTCATGGGATTCCATTGGGATCTGAGGAAAAATCTGGCATTCAAGGGCCAGGGCAACTTTTCGTGTGGTAATGGGCAGTTTGGGGATCATCCTGTCATAATATCCATCTCCCGACCCGATGCGACCGCCTTTTTCGTCAAAAGCAATTCCTGGAATTATTGCAATATCCAGGCTGTCTATCGGTACGACCTTGCACCGTTTAGGGTCGGGTTGCAGTATTCCCCGGCCTCCGAGTCTCAAATCGGTGTCAAGTTTATCAACTTTCATCATTTTTACTTTATTTTTTTTGGGATCAAAGATCGGCAGAACAATAATTTTATTATATTCAAAACATTTTTTAAGTATTTCCCGTGTATCGACCTCATTACTGTAATTTATATACATCAGGGCAATTCTTGCCTCCATAAAATTGGCAAATCCAAAAAACCGATCTTCAACCGCCCGCGTTTTCTGTTCCAGCTCAGTTCTGGAAAATGCGCCCAGCCTGTTGGCCATTTCGTTGCGAATCTCACGTTTTTTTTCCTGGATCTCCTCCATTGTGTTCTCCCGAGTAGTGTTATTAATTTTTATATTATACAAAAATATACAAGCAAAGTCAACTTGCAATAATCATTGACTAAATAGCCACCTCGTGCTACCTGTCTGCAAATATAAAATAAAAAAATTAGAAACTTGGAAACAGGTATATGCAAATCAGCATATTATCTGATTTCCAAGTTTCGCCTTTATATCGCACATTCCGCACCTTGGGGGTCATAGTTTTAGAATTATAAAATATC
>CAYQNS010000102.1:0-14216 GCA_964418755.1 uncultured Desulfobacteraceae bacterium | reverse complement strand
TAGAAACCAAATTAGGTACTTACCATGACTGATGCCTCTGCCGAAAATTGGAACCCCGACAAAAAGATACTTCCCCGAACAAGTATTTCAAGGCAGCTTCTTGAAGATTGCATAAAAAGAAAAATTTTGTCAAAACCAATTTTGCGGGAATCTAAACCGGATGAAAGATCAGGCATACAAGATAGAAAAAAGAACTGGTACTTCCCGGAAGGGGCCGTAGAACGTATTAAAACGATAAAACGATGGAAGGATGAGGGATACTCAATGGAAGAGATAGCACAAAAATTTAAAAAGGATTCTTCTGTTTTTGAAATTTTTCCGGAAAAACACTCGGAAATCGATGTCTCCGAACCGGACAATGGCCTTGACATTCCTTCCGATAGCGGTATCCCCCGCACCACTATCAGTGACTCTCCCCTCACGCTGACCATCGACAATATTGACGCTCCGGCCTATCTTATAAACCATAGTTTTGAAATCGAATGGATTAACGCCGATGCCGAAGAACTGATTTTTAAAAATAATGTCAGTGCCATTAGCAAACTTGATTCAAGAAATATTTTTAAACTGCTCTTCGGCTGGGAGTGCCATCAATATCTTCGCAACTGGGAAGAGGTGATTGCATTTCATATGCGTTTTTTTAAAGACAATTATCATCGCGATCATATAGGCAGCATTTACAGCGGTATAACTGAAAGTGAGGTAAAATTCCTGACCGGAAAGTTCGATGGGGAAGACGCATTTCAAAAAGAAACCATCAATAACTCTCCTTTAAATTTTATTCTTCAGGACGGCACGGTAATTTCATACCGGGTCTATACCATGTTTTTTCGTGAAGGACTGTTTTTCATCTACCTTCCTTCGGAACGTGTGGATGACGATATTATGGATTTTCTTTCCCAGAGAAAAAAAATCATAAACGAACTGCTTGCACAGAGAATGCCGTCCCTGGTTTCATTATGTGTTCTGGTTGCCGACCTGCAGGATTCGGTTAAAATCAGTGCGGAACTGATGCCGGAAGAGTATTTTGAATTGATAAATCAGCTTTGGAAAACGCTGGGTCCTTCTTTTGAGAAGTACCACGGCATTCATGGCAAGCATGTCGGTGACGGAATGCTGTATTATTTCATTCAGAAACCGGGCCGCAACTACATTTCGGATGCCGTCAACTGTTCTCTTGAAATTAGAGAAAAAATGATTCAGCTCAGCAGCGAATGGAAAATACGCAAGGGATGGCGCAACGAGTTGTATCTGAACATCGGTATCAATGAAGGGCAGGAGTTTTTTGGCAGCATCAAATCTGCGGGCAACATAGAATTTACCGCACTGGGAGACAGTATCAATTATGCGGGAAGATTATCCGATTTTGCCCGCTACGGCGCAATCTGGGCAACCAAAAATATCATCAGCAAAATAACCCCCGAAGATATGCAAAAAATTAGTTTCGGAGTCCAGCGTCAAGAACATGACCGTAAAATTTTTATGCAAAATTCTTTTTCACGTATTCTGGATATGCTGGATGAAAAAAACCGCAACCATTCCAAATTCAGAGATATTGCGACTCTGCCGATAGCGGAAATCTTTCGGTCATAGCCGGACCAAAGCGACAAGTGCCCTACTCCCCGTTTATTTCCGAAATCATCACCGCTATTTTGTTTGCCATTTGAGAAATATTTTTTTTCGGGTCAATACCGGGGCCGGCAATGGCAGGTCCCTTACTATTTTCAAGAGGCAACAGGTCATAGGCCGTTATTTCCTCCCTGCCATTTTGAGATCCTGCAACAACATCTTCACTGAAATTATCCGCAGATGCTCTTTTTTTGCTGCCTGACGGCATTTCGCCTGCCGGTGTTAATGCAAGGTGATTCCCCTTCCTGTCAAAAACAATGGAAAGCGGTACCATAGCTTTAAAATCCAGCTTATAGGCCACCTGCTCGTTAAAAACAACAATATCCCCATGGCGGGT
Organism: uncultured Desulfobacteraceae bacterium; assembly: GCA_964418755.1. Taxonomy (GTDB): domain Bacteria; phylum Desulfobacterota; class Desulfobacteria; order Desulfobacterales; family 4572-123; genus 4572-123. Next base: position 12,250 of record CAYQNS010000102.1, on the reverse strand, counting down.
TCCGATTGCTTTGAGCATATTGAGACGATATCGCTGTTTGAATATTTTTCTGATTGCCCGCCAGTCAAAGCCCTTGCATAACTCACCGATTAAATTCTTTTCGCTGTTTTTGATACAGTCTGAACTGTTGACTCTCACGATTATCCCCCCCGCAATATCGGTATTAAGGTTGATCCGGTTCCATCGTAACTTTGTTTCTGCCTTCCTGTTTTGATTTATAAAGTAATTTATCCGCCTGTCTGATCATTTCATCCGGCGTTTTCATCACATCGCCGGGTAACGGTAGAAAACAACTGATACCGAAACTTGCCGTAATGTGAATAGGCACGTCATTAACCACAGTTCTCTGGCGGGCAACTTCTCGGCGGTTTCTCTCCGCCAGTTTGTAGGCTCCGGCTTTGTCTGTTTCAGGCAATACAAGAAGAAATTCTTCTCCGCCATAACGCACCACCCAGTCTATTTTTTTGCGTACGGACTGCATCAGACATTGTGAGAAGTTTTTCAGTACATCGTCACCTGATAGATGTCCGTAGGTGTCATTGATTTTTTTAAAATGATCAATATCACACATGATAATTGACAATGCACGATTGTATCGTTTCGATCTTGATATTTCAACAGGCAGATATTCGTCGAGATACCTTTTATTATAACAGCCGGTAAGAGCGTCTGTTCGGGTCATCTGTTTAATTTTTTCATTGGCGCGCTGCAGGGATTTTTCCAGTTCCAGGACACGGATACCGGTGTTGAGTCGGGCAAGCAATTCAGCGTGAAGAAACGGTTTGCTCAGATAATCATCCGCGCCGGCCTCCAGGCCGGTAATTATATCATCCGTTGAATCCCGGGCCGTGAGCAGAATGATAAAGACGTATCCGGGCAGTTGTTTTTTTCTAAGGGCACGGCAAAGCTCCAGGCCATTCATGCCCGGCATCATCCAGTCAGTAAGAACAATCGGGAAAAAATCATCGTTGAACAGAGCCAACGCCTTAAAACCGTCTTCCACCGCAACAACATTATGCCCGGATTTTACCAGTGTATTTTCAAGGAGCCTTCTTCCGATCGGATCATCGTCGGCAATCAATATGGGGAATTTTTTTTTCACTGAATTTAGGTTCATAATCTATCCATTTGATGACATCCTACTTTTATAACACAAATAAAAAAAAAATTAAATATACGGATGCTTTTTATTGCGGACCGGCTCATTTGTTTTTGCAGCAATATCTTATGGCTCGTAAAAAATTGCCGTCTATTTCGGCATGATTTTTTATTGACATTGCATTGGATATATTTTAGCGACCGGTATTGGTTATTTCAAATATCAACTTTGTGGACCCTGAACCGGATAAAAAGGATGATCATCCAATGAACAAATCTTCCGATACAATTACTATAAATGTCGTTGTTGACATGCCTGCAGCAGCCCTGCAGAATATTGTTAAACTGGCCAAACAACTGACCGGGCGCGATGAAAGGGGCGTTTACAGAGTAGATACCGCAGATGTGGTCGGCGCTATGATATCCGGTTTTTTAATAGAAAAAAATTTTGAGGCATATGTTAAAGATGAAAAAAATTATAACCTGTAATAATTTTGTAAAAAATTACAAAGAATTTTATTTTTCATCGGCCTGAAGTTATTTTTTATCAGTTCAACATTCAAAATTGTGTCTGAACGAATTTTTTGGTTCCGAAACTAAACAACCTGTTTTTCAATAAGGGTGTCGATTTTTTTCATTGCATCCATGAATTTGCGCCGTTTTTGACGGGCGTATGAATTATATCTGTTCATATCCACAAAAAGCTGCCAGGTATCGTGCTCGACTACTCCCAGAATGTGCAGCAGTCTTTGGTAGCCTTCCGTGTCGATATCCAGAGGACCGGCACCAAATTCTTCAAGCCCTCGGCCGATAAAATGGGTAAGGGCAAGACTGACTGCGATCTGATGGTCATGTTCTTCCGGGGACCCTTCAACCAAAACCAACCCCAAAGATCGCAGGTATCTTTTAATCTTTTGATATCCGGATTTTTTGATTCCGGCGTCGTTTAAAAAAATTTTACACCCCGCCAGAGACTCGGATGCACTGTCCGGGCCAAACATGGGATGGGTCGGTAAAATGGAGACGGTTTCAGGCAAAAGGGATTTCATCCATCGTATCGGCGCTTCCTTTACCGAACATACATCCACAACGATCGCATCTTCTTTAATGATCGGTGCAATATTTTTCAATACATTTTTCAAAGTCGAAATGGGAACGCAAAGAATAATATATTTCTGAGCGCAAACCGTTTCCAACGATTCCGGAATACCGCCAAGGGCCTTGATTGCCGAAGAGTTGCCCTTACGGGTAAGTACATTTACTTTAAAATCCCTGGCCAGGTACCGGGTCGTCAAGCAGCCGAAACGGCCAAAGCCGATAATGCCGATCATAATGCCTCTTTTATTTTTTAATTTTCAGTTACCTGTTCCGACATAGGGCCAGGTCGGCGAGGACCAATGCCGCCATGCTTTCCACAATCGGCACGGCCCTTGGAACTACACAGGGATCATGACGTCCCCTTGCTTTCAGAATTGCATTATTGCCATCATAATCCACGGTGTTCTGGGCTTTACCAATGGTTGCCGGCGGTTTAAAAGCCACTTTGAATAGAATCGGTTCACCATTGGTGATCCCGCCCTGAATACCTCCGCTAAAATTGGTGCGGGTCCCCATGTGTCCGCCTTTTTTTATAAACAGATCATTATGTTCCGATCCGTGCATGGCAGCACCTGCAAATCCGGAACCGATCTCAAAGCCCTTGGACGCGGGAATGGAAAGCATGGCCTGGGCCAGGCGGGCTTCAGTTTTGTCAAAAACCGGTTCCCCGAGTCCAACTGGAATATTTTTACAGATACAGGTAATAATGCCGCCCACTGAATCCGAATCTTCACGGGCCCGTCTGATTTGCTTTTTTATCTGTTCAGCGGTTTCAGAATCAGGACAGCGGGTCGATGATGTTTCAACCCGGCTGCGGGAAACATCAGGTCCCATTTCCGGGGCACTCACATTGCCCACGGCACTTACCCATGCCACGATCCTGATGCCATATGTTTCAAATAAAAATTTTTCGGCAATGGCACCTGCTGCTACCCTGGCGACAGTTTCCCGGGCACTGGCCCGCCCTCCACCACTGGCAGCGCTGATGCCGTATTTCATCCGGTAGGTATAATCCGCATGTGAAGGTCGCGGAATATCGCTTGCATTCCCATAATCAGCCGGACGGTGATCATGGTTGTCAACCACCAGGGCAATGGGGGTACCCAGGGTTTGTCCGTTTTCCACTCCAGACAATATACGAACACGATCCTCTTCGTTTCTGTCCGTTGTCAGATCACTCTGCCCCGGACGCCGCCGATTCAACTGGATTTGAATATCAGACGCACTCAGTCCGATGCGTGGCGGACATCCATCAACCACGGCGCCAATGCCTTTCCCGTGACTTTCACCAAAAGTGGTTACCTTAAATAAGGTTCCGGTCGTACTTGACATTATATTCGGCCTTTCATTTTATGTAAGCGTTCAAAAATTCTCGACTTTTATCTTCCAAGGCAATTTTCTCAATAATAAAGTTGCATATTTCGTTTATCGATTTAAAATCGGTATCAATTGAAAAATTGGACGCATTATCATAATATTGCTGTCTATTACGGATAGTTAGAAGAATTTCTTCAAGCAATCCTTTAGATGTAAGGGATGGTCGCTGATCTTTTGTGTTCAGATCATCCGCCATTCTCTTTCGGGTGGTTTCCGCATCAGCCCGTAACCACACAAGGATGCCGTTTTTTTTCATTACGGCAACATTGGCAGCATTCAGAACAACCCCTCCCCCAGTAGCCACAACCTGGCCTCTTTCCCTGCATATCTCTTTTATGATCTGTTTTTCCAGTTTTCGAAAATATTGCCAGCCCTGATTTTTTACTATTTCGGCAATGGGTTTACCGAAAGTTTCGACAAATTTGTGATCGCTGTCGACAAAGGTTTTTTCCATCCGTGGCGCCAGCTCTCGCCCCACGGATGTTTTACCACTGCATCGAAATCCGATTAAAAAAATATTCATTTCCATACCCGGTATTGATTCAAAAATAGAATCATATCAATAAAACCCTTAGGCCATGCCCATCCGATTGAAAATATTCCAGAATTCTGGGAAAGATTTTTCGACACACCTTTCATTAGAGATAAAAACACTGGGAACGTTTAATCCTGCCAGCGCAAAACTCATGGCAATCCGATGATCGCCATATGTTTCAATTTTTGCACCATGGGGCATTCCCCCATGGATCACGATGTCATCATCACGGCAAAGAGCTTTGATGCCCATTTTTTCAAGTTCGTTAACGACCGCACCGATACGGTCACTCTCCTTGACCCGCAAATGGGCTACATTACGGATTTGTGTGGTGCCTTTTGCAAAAGCCGCAATGATTGCCAGTGTCGGCACCAGATCGGGCATATCTCCCATATCCACATCAACGCCCGTAAGCAGGGACGAACCGATAACCTCTATCCCGTCATTTTTCTTAATCACGGAGCAGCCCATCTTTTCCAGCAGGTCCACAAATTTAATGTCTCCCTGGCGGGAATCAGCGGTTATGCCGCGGACGGTAACGGAGGCACCGGTTATGGCAGCGGCGGCCCAGAAATAACCAGCCTGGGAACAATCCGGTTCAACAATATACCGGCCGGCTTGAAAAACCTGCCCGCCTTTGATGGAAAATAAGCTGTATCCGCTACGCTTAATTTCAATACCCATTCGCTGCATGACGTCCACGGTCATATCGATATAGGGCTTTGAAACAGGGCCACTTGTGATTCTGATTTCAAGGCCCCGGCGGGTATAAGGAGCGATCAACAGCAGTGCGGAAAGATACTGACTGCTTGTACTGCAATTTAGATCAATTTTTCCGCCGGCCACACATGTTCCGTGAACTTTGACCGGAGGGCAGCCATTTTGATTAATCGATATGGCGCTGACCTTGATCTGATGCAATCCATCCAGCAGGTCCTGGAGGGGCCGCTCATGCATCCTTTTAGTACCGGACAAGATATATTCACCTTTCCCAATGGCCGCCAAAGCGGTAATCAGGCGCATGGATGTTCCGGAATTTTCAAGATACAACGGTTTGCGGCAGCTTTTCAGACTCCCCCCGGTGCCGGATACGACAAAATGCTCCGGTAGAACCTCGATTTGCGTACCCATCTGTTTCAGTGCATTCAGCGTCAGGAGAGTGTCGTCGCTGACAAGGCCGTTTTCTATGGTGCTGATACCGTCCGCCAGAGCAGCGGCAACCAGAATCCTGTGGGTATAACTTTTAGATCCGGGTACGGTTATCGCACATTTTTCGATTTTTTTCGGCTTAATTTCAATCACGATAGTCTCTTAAAAAATTCGATTTAATGAACTACCCCGCGGCAAACTACGAGGTATTAATAAGGTCTAATTTCTATCTTACCGCAGCCGGTTGCGGGATGTAACGCGGCAGATTTCATAACATCTATCGCATATTTATTATAATCGGTCTAATCTGCGAAGTCTGTGGATTCAATGTCTGACCGGCAGTGTTTTTCGCAACGCCTCTCGAACGGCCCGATCCATAACATCAATTGGTGCCTTTTGGCCGGTCCACAGCTCAAACTGCCAGGCTCCCTGACAAACAAACATGGAAACGCCGTCTATTGTAGTACAGTCTTTTTTTCGCGCTTCCATGAGCAGGCAGGTATCCATCGGATTGTAAACAATATCCATGACAACCATTTTTTTTTCAAGAAAGGTGCTTTCGAGCGGCATGGCGGCCGTATTCGGAGTCATACCCACGGACGTTGTATTGATCATGATATCCCATTGTGATTTTGAATATTCTGCGGCAGGTATGAATTCTCCCCCCAGATCAGCCGCAAGCTTTTCACCTTTTTTATGCGTGCGATTGGCAATGGCCAGCTTGCCGCCTTTTGAAACAACGCCGAAACCAATGGCACGGGCCGCACCGCCTGCTCCGATAATAAGTATTTTTTTTCCGGCTATAGCGGTTTTCTTCGTAAGGGCGCTCATTGCTCCGGTCCAGTCGGAGTTGAATCCTTTTAAAATTCCCTGACTGTTGAGTATTGTATTTACGGCACCGATTCGGATGGCCATTTCGTCGATTTCATCCAGATACTCCATGACATCAATTTTATGGGGAATGGTAATGCTGGCACCCCTGATACCCAGCGCCCTGATACCCGTCACGGCCGCCTTAATATTTTTTACATTCATTGCAACATACACGCCATTATAATCGATTTCAGCAAAGGCCCGATTATGCATGACAGGGCTCATACTGTGGGCCACCGGGTCACCGATTACGCCAAAAAGCAAAGTGTCGGAATCAATTTTGATGATTCCCATTATTTCCCCGTCGCCCTGGAATACGATCCCAGCCATTTCAGATAAAGGCAGCATGATGTCATTTTTTGTACGGCCTTTTGCATGTTGGGATCATCCTTATGACCTTCAAGATCAACGATGAAAAAATAACTCCAGTTTTCATATTTTACAGGTCTCGATTCGAGTTTAACCATGTTAATGCCGGATTCGGCAATGGGCGCCAAAGCAAGGTTCAAAGCACCGGGGACATGAGCGGTGACGAACATGAGCGAGGTTTTGTCGTCTGTGGTAGGCGCTGGTGTATCTCTCCCGATGATCAGAAAACGGGTTGTATTTCTGGCAACATCTTCAATGCCCGATACGATGGGGAATAAATTGTATAGATGCGCGGCCTTGCTTCCGGCAATGGCCGCTGTATCCGGGTTATGGGACGCTTTTTGCGCGGCACTGGCAGTTGATCTGCATTCTTTAAGGGCCGCATTGGGCAGATTTTTTCGCAGCCACTGTCGGCACTGGGCAAAAGCATGCGGATGAGAGTAAACAATTTCTATCTTTTCCAGAGAATCGGAATGTGTCAGCAGGTCATGGGATATGGAAAGATAAACTTCCGCGCATATTTTTAAATCGGATTCAAAAAAAAGATCCAGGGTATGGTTGACAGCCCCTTCAATTGAATTTTCCACCGGCACCACCCCATAATGGAAAGCACCTTTTTCCACCTGAGTAAAAACATCACGAATACTTGGCTGTGAAGACAAATTTGCCGTGCGCCCGAAATGATTCAGGGCCGCAATATGGGTAAAAGTAGCTTCCGGTCCCAGGTAGCATACCCGACGGGGAGATTGTAATTCGCGTGCGGCGGCTATGATTTCACTGAATATATAGTGCAGCACGGTGTCATTCAAAGGTCCTTCATTGACTGTTTTCAATCGGCTGTACAGGGCGCTCTCGCGTTTTGGGTTTGCAATCGGCAAATTGCCCAGCGTCTTGATTTTGCCGATACTCACGGCAAAATCAAGACGCTGGTTGATCAGTTGGACAATTCTGTCATCGATCCTGTCAATAGAATCCCGCAGTGCCCTGATCTGTTTTGTTTCGGCAGTCATATTTGATGTCATGATATCCTATACTATTTTTCCCTTGGGAACAAACACGCATTTACCGATGCTTCGGTTGATTACCGTTCCATTCTGATTTTTCCCCTGCAGGGTCATAACAAATCCTTTTGAGGAACAAAAAAAGCCGCGGTGGCTCTGATGCCCGGCGGCTTGCGAAAATAAAAAAAGCCGAGGGCTTTTGGTCTGCCCGCAGCTTTTGTGCATTTGAAAAAATGAAAACTTCCTCAGCGCACCCCAGACAGACCGGTACCGGAATAATAGTACCAAAAAAAATAACCCGAATAGGTGTCTGAGTTGTTAAATGTCATTTTGTATAGAAACCCTCATAGAGTGAAGTTCGAAATTTCTTATGATAAGTAGACATTAATGTCAAGTTTTATTTTTCATGCATTAGCAAACAAATCACAATAATCCAATGGCAAACCACTTCAGCTATTGAAATCAGGTGCTTTCAATTTGTGATTTATTTGGAATTTGTTATTTGCGGCGTACGCCTTTTTCAACAGCACCGATTTTTCCGGGGTTACCTGTTTTTATACTTCTTGACCTTTTAATGGTTTTTTTTTATCTTCCTGTACATTCGGGATAAATTTTGCCGACAACCTGTTCAAACTAACGATGATCAGACAGAGAGGTTGTGTGAAAAAAATAAAAACGTTTGTATTGAATAATTTTGAAATCATCGCCATTGCAGTCATTCTAACGGCTTTCTTTTTTATAAATTATCATATTCACACCCATGCCACCTTTTTATATTTTTATTTTTTACCGGTAATGCTGTCCGGCTATTTTTTGGGGCCGCGCCCCGCCATCGCGACATCTCTTTTGTGTGTAGTGGTGGTTACTCTTTACTGCGTCATGGCACACGGCTTTGATACGGCAATAAACAGCAGTCTGAACTGGTACCTGCATATTCTAGTGTGGGGCGGATTTTTAATTCTTGTCGGTATTTCCATCAGCAAAACCGGTTATTTCAAACAGCAGCTTCTCCTGTATCGAAAAAATCTTGACGAGGCCGATAAAATTATCGGCAATTACAAAGAAAATTTCGATAATAAACTCAAAAAGCGTACCGAAGAACTTGAAAAGTCGAGCCAATCCTTTGAATCGTTGAAGGTTAAATTAGAAAAAACACTGTACTCGACCATGGATGCCAAAGTCGCACAATTGTTAATCGAGGGGCGTCTGCGCAGTGAAAAGCGTAAAATCAGTGTCATGTTTTCAGATCTTGTCGGCTTTACCGGCTATTCGGAAGATCGCAGTCCTGAAATTGTTGTCCAGGATCTAAACAGCTATTTAAGCTGTATGGAACCGGTCATGCTTGATTATCATGCACACATCGACAAATATCTTGGGGATGGAATCATGTGCGAATTCGGAGCCCCGCTGGATTATGAAAATTACAGACTGCTTGCAGTTATGGCGGCAATCAAAATGCAGGAAAAACTCACCAGCCTCGATTATCCCTGGCAAATGCGCATCGGCATTGCATCCGGTCCGGTGGTTATGGGGATCATCGGCTCCCGTCGCCAAGCCTACACTACCATTGGAGATGTGGTCAATCTGGCTTCACGCATTGAGAAATCATGTCCCCCGGGATTGGTTCTGATTGATGAGTTTACCCGGCAGGGAATCGACCGCTTTATTGATGTTCGGCTTAAAAAAGATATATCCCAGTTTGAAACCGTTGATGAAAAAATGGAAGCCAATCTTGATGAATTGCATCGCAAACTCAATCTTGCTACAAACTCGGATACGCGGGCAGATCTTTTTTATAAAATCGGCCGACTGCATATGTCTATTAACGAACCCCACGATGCGATGTATTATTTTGAACAGGCATTGCTTATGCAGCCGGAGAACACAGAGCTGAAGGTCGCATTTGCCGAAGCCACGATAAAACGGAGCGCAAGTGACGGGATAAGGGTCAGGGGGCGAAAAAAACGTATCGCCGCTTATGAGGTGATCGGCATTAAGGATGTCCTGCTGGATCGTGAAAAATTTCCCACCTCCTTTCTTGGCAAATACCCCCATGTGGAAGAACTCATTGCAATGCCGGTGGATATCATCATGTCGGTGGAGGCCCTGGATGGATGCATCGGACATTCCAAAGTGGTCGCCCTGTTGTCCTATGCAGTTGCCACCGAGTTGGGGATATCGGAAAAAGAAAGCAAAGAAATTTTAAACAGTGGCTTTGTAGCGGATGTCGGGAAAAAGATTATACCCCATCATCTTCTCAACCGCATGGGCAGCCTCAGCTCCGTTGAAATAAAAAAAATACAGCAGCATCCCGCCGAAGGCGAGCGAATTCTTGAAGACCTGGGATATACTTCCGAACTGATGCTGAAAACAATACGCCACAGCCATGAAAACTTTAATGGGTCGGGATATCCAAATGGACTACGGGGGGATGATATACCGATAGGATCAAGAGTTATTGCAGTAGTAGATACATATGATGCATTGACATCATGGCGGCCTTATCGCGAGAAATGGGATCGGCATGTGGCGCTGGAGGAATTGCTTAAATGTGTTGATAAAGGGCTTTTTGATCCCAACGTTGTAAACGCACTCATAAGGGTGATGGATTAAAGATTAATTTATTCTAGTCGGAGGCCAAAATGCAGCCCAATGAACTGCCGGTATGGAAACGGCTTTTAAAACATGCCGAAATCATAAATCGCCCTGAAAATCATCTTAAACACCTTGTCTTTGCAGAAAATCGCATAAAAAATTTTTCATTGACCGGTGCGGGTATTTTTTTTGACTACTCCCGTCAACGGCTCGACCCAAAAGCACTTTTGATCCTGCTTGACCTGGCAAAAGAGGGAAAAATAGTAAAACGGTTCAATGACATGGTCAGCGGACAAAAAATCAACAACACGGAAAACAGGGCCGCACTGCATACAGCTGCCCGTTTTTTTTCAAAAACGCCTGTTTTTGTGGATGGCGTGGATGTGATGCCGGAAATCAGGGCTGTGCGTGAAAAGATCAAAACTTTTACCTCCCGAATTCTTTCGGGCGAAATCACCGGCTCAAGCGGAAAGTCTTTTAAACATGCGGTGGTCATCGGGATCGGCGGCTCTTGTCTGGGCACAGAATTTGTTTCCACAGCATTACAGGAAATAGCGCTGAATCAGATAGGCCTGCACTATCTTTCCAACGTGGATATCCATAATTTCGGAGCCATAGCAGAGGCCATTGATCCTGAAACTACTCTCTGGATTGTTATCTCCAAAAGCTTTACAACCGCCGAAACCTTGGCCAACGCCGCTCAGGCCCGTGCCTTTATGCAAGAGCAGGGACTCGATCCTGCCAAACATTTCATAAATATTACCGGAAAAGGCAGCCCGGGCGATGATCCGGAAGCCCCGGTAATTCAATCATTTCATATGTTTGATTTTATCGGTGGCCGATACAGCGTTACTTCAGCCGTCGGCGGCGTGCCCTTAAGCCTGTATCTGGGATATGAAAATTTTGAAAAATTTCTTAAAGGCGCAGAGGAGATGGATATCCATGCCGCTGCAACAATACCGCAAAAAAATCTGCCTCTCCTGGCCGCCCTTATTTCAGTATGGAACAACAATTTCCTGAACTATCCGGCCCAGGCAATTATTCCTTATGCCGCACCCCTGGCCAGACTGGCTGCTCATATCCAGCAACTCAACATGGAAAGCAACGGCAAATATGTTGACCGCAGGGGAGAATTCCTGGAAAAAGATTCCGGTGTCATTATTTTCGGTGAGCCCGGTACTGATGCCCAGCATTCCTTTTTTCAACTGGCCCACCAGGGCCGGGGGTTTCCCATTGATTTTATCGGTGTTGTCAATTCGGGTTACCCGCAATATCAAAACCAATCCAAAGGAGTCACCAATCACCAGGAACTCTGGGCCAACCTGATTGCTCAGCCCATGGCCCTGGCAAGGGGAAAAAATGACAGCGACGGGGCCGGATATTTTCCCGGCAATCGTCCTTCATCAACGATCATCTTAAACGACCTCGGGCCGCGAAACATCGGTCGGCTGCTGTCCTTTTATGAGGCCCGCACCATATTTGAAGCGTTTATATGGGACATCAATCCCTTTGATCAGTTCGGTGTCGAGCTGGGCAAAACCATGGCATCAGATATCCGCCGCCACATGGCCGCCCGCAACAGGGATGACGGTCACCACGGCAAAAAACTGGAGATATCGGATGAATTCTATCTTGATATGCTGTTTTCCGGCAAAATTCCCGAATAAATAAACGGCAAACCGTTCAGATGTTCAAATTCCCTTTTTTTATTTCGCGAACCGATAAATAACAGCGCCCCAGGTCACTCCCGCCCCCAGACCCAGAAAAAGAAGGGTACTCCCTTTGCCGATCAGCTTCATTTCAAGCGCTTCGTCCATGGCCAGCGGAATGGTGGCCGCGGTGGTGTTGCCGTAGCGCTGGATATTATGAAAAACCTTGCCTTCCGGTATGTTCATTGTCTTCTGGTAAAACTGGTTGATACGCATATTGGCCTGATGCGGAATAAAAAGATCGATATCATCCAGGGTCAGACCTGCTTTTTCAAGCACCTCGTTGGTTACTTCAGGAAGTTTTCTGAGTGCCATTTTAAAAATAAGTTTACCGTCCATTTCAGGATAGTGACGATTTTCTTCCAACATCTTTTCGTTAATTCGGGGATTCAGTCTGGACGCCGGAACTTCCGTCCACAGGCTTTTGGCAAATTCACCCCTGGCAT
>CAYQNS010000101.1:0-14248 GCA_964418755.1 uncultured Desulfobacteraceae bacterium | reverse complement strand
ATATTCATTATTGACACGGCCTGAAAAAAGGGCCACATCCGGCACAATCCGGTGGTGGTGATAAATCCTGCCGTTGATCACTTCAACCTGTTTCAAGCTCTCATGAAACCCCTTTTTTATGTACTTCAGATAGGCTTCTTTGGCTGTCCAGCTTTCAAAAACCGCGGCATCGGAACATCGTTTCAGAATTAATTGTTCCCGGTCCGTAAAAGCCACCTTGAAAATATGTTCAATGACGGAAGGTTCTATTTTTTCGATATCGATGCCGATTCTAATGGAGCTGTCCCGGCTCAGGGCGCATGCTGCATAGCCTCCCGAATGGGATATGGAGATAGGCAGATCCGGGTATTCCGGCAGATAGGGGGCGCCATCCGGTTCATAATCAATGACAATGCCGGAATAATGATTCCGCACAAAACCGACGGAAGAAACCAGTTTTTTTACCGCAAACCGTCCGCTCAGCCATTCGATCTGCTTTTTCAACGCTTTGAAACGATTCAGGGTTTTGATTTCGGAAGAGGAGAGAAAGGAGTATCGAAACATATCCGGCTGGAAAACAATATTCTTTAACACCTGATATTTTTCAACCGGGACATTGACAAGGTTTGTTTTGATAAAATCGTCAATCGTCACAAAACCGATCTGTATACCAGGGCCCATGGAAACATCGTTCCATAGGCCCTGAAAAGTCATCTGTTTTTGCATAACTGTTTTTTACAACCCTTCATCTATTCGAAACGGCTGCCATGTCGGGTGTTTATATCTTATGTTTTGGGTTTTTATGCCAAAAAGCAAATAACAAATAAATCACAATGACTAAAATTTCAAACTTCAAAACAGGGAAAAATCAAAACAACAAACAGCTCCAGGCTATGTGGGAGCAAACAATTTGCTTTGGCTCTTATTTGAAATTTGGATATTGATATTTGCGGCGTACGCATTTTTCAACAGCACCGGCTTATCCGGCAACCTCCAACTCAGGACGCTTTTTTCAGGGCTGGAGAACTGATTTTATCGGTTATCCGGTTTTCCGGCGCCAGCTTGTCCACCTTTACCATTTCAAAATCTTCAATGCGAATTAAAAGCATGCCGTCCATATCCACAAGATCGAGCTGATAGGTATTGGCCTTTGGACCGTTATCGGTCTTTCGGGTAATACAGATATACTCCCTGTTTTTTTGCAGCTTTCCGTAAAAATCCATCCGCCGGATACGGGCCGGCAAGACAATTTCATGGGTCGTCATGACTTCCAGCATGCCGCCGGTCTGAAACATGGCATCCACAATTGCCACATCCGTGATAAAATCAGGAGCTGCATCGCCGGCAAAAAACTGCTTTTGACTGCTGTTGCGCACCCTGGAAATCAATACCTGCGGTTCAAAAGAGAGAATATCTTCCACCGTCCGGAACAACCCGTCCATAAACAGCCGGGACGGGTGGTACAAAAGATCCTGGATATTGCCGTCATATTGAACCGGGGTAAACTTGGGAATCCTGATCTCGACCTGTTCGGGCTTTTGCATGGAAAACTCGAAGAGTCCCTGATAATGGCGTTTGGGGTCCCCCATGGCCTTGCCTTCCTGATTTTTGAACTGTGACGAAATGTTGCAGGCAAACCTGTGGATATGGCCGACCTGCTGCACGGCTTTGATCAAAATCTCCTTTGGCCTGCCCTTGAGCAATTTTATGCCGTAAGGTATGGAAAATTCATGCATGGATTCCAGACGACTGCCTTTTGGCGCCAGGGTCGAGGCCGCCTCAGCCATGGCTTCAATGCCGGTGGCGCCTAGAAATATCGGCACATCCAGCCGGGAATGATCCAGCAGAAAAAGGTCCCTTTTCAGATCCAGGGTCCTGGCATATTGCGCCTGGTCTGCGCTTTTTTCCATCACCTGCTCGATAAAGGGCCGATACTGTTCAATTGCCGGCAGGTCGGGAGCCTGGAACAAACCGTCCGGATCAAGGGCCGTGTCTCTGCCGGTAAAAACCGCCTCTATCGATCCGGAATCATACAGTTCATCCATGAAAAATTGCACGCCCCGGTCAAGGGGCAAAAACTCCAGTCCCCTTTGCTGCAGGACTTTTTTAACGGTTTCCTTTGTGGCCATGCCGGCACCATCCCAGGCGGTCCAGTCAAAAACCTTATATGTTTTTTCCGGATGCAGGTTTTTTTCCCGCAGCAAAATCTTGGCCAGCATATCATTGGCCCCGGTATAATCCACCTGGCCTTCATTGCCGAATTTCGCGGTCACGGATGAAAACGTTAAAAAGAAACGATACGCTTTACCGTCAAGAGCCTGCAACAGGTTGCGAGCCCCGGTAATTTTGGTGTCAAAAACCCGGTTAAAAGAATCCAGCGATTTTTTTCCGATAAACCGGCTCTCCTCCACACCGGCTGCATGAAGTACGCCGTCTATGGGCGAAACCGAGTCAACGACCCGCAAAACAGCTTCCGTGTCAAGCACATCGACACAATGATACCGGATATCGATTCCCAGCGATGAAAGCGCTGCGATGTTGGCAAGGACCTCCTTGAGCGCCAGATTTTTTTGAACGGCCCGTTTTATTTCCACCGGTTTGGCGCCTTTCATCCGGTCTTTCAAACATCCGAAAATATACTGTTCATCGGCCGCCTCTCTTTTGAAATCCGCATCCAGCGCGTTGATGTCGCTGCGCCCCAAAATAATCAAACGCACCTGATACTCTGTTACCAGAGCCTTTAAAATCTCGAAAGTAATGCCCCGAGCCCCACCGGTGACCAGGATCGTATCCCCCTTTTTGATCGTGCTCCGCCCCTGTTCGACCGCCTGCTCTACCAGGGACAGGGTGTATTTCCGATCATTCCTGTAACCGGTTTCCACGTGCCGGTCAGAGCCCATGAGTTCGGCCATATATTGATCGACAACCGATTCCACCTGCTCCAGGGGATCTGGAATGGAAAAATCCACGGCCTTGACCAAAGTATTTTTCAATTCTTTGTTCATGGTCTTGAGCATGCCGCCCAGAGCCGCAAACACCGGATGGATATTCCCGGGCGAATCCGCATAGGCAAATACAATCGATTCAAAGGCCAGGGTTGAGATCAGGGTGCCCGGGCGATCCAGCAGAGGCAGCAGGTGCCTGACCATCAAAAAAAACGATTTTACGGATGCATCGATCTCATGGATATCCGTTGGACCGTCATCAAAGTATGCGTTCAAGGGGTGCAGATGAATAAGCCCTGTGATTTCAGGGTGTCCGGCCCCAAGAGCCTTCAGTTTTTCTTCCACACTCTTTACATCGGAAAGATCAACCCGGATATCCGCCGACGCTTCACCGCCCATGGTCAGAACGTGCCCGGAAAAAGATTTGATCCTGCGGCTGACCGCATCGGCAAACCCGAAACGATCCGGCGTGATGAGAAAGGTGTGATCCCTGAATATATTTTCCTGATCTTCAGACAGAGAAACCGCATTCGCCTGAACAACATAACGGCGCACCCCTGAATCTGAAACAGCCGGGTCCTTTTCCGGAACGCTTTTCGGCAATGTCACCGTTTGCGCATCCTTTCCACCGGCATTTTCTGTTTGACCCGCCTCGGTTCCCTCAGTCCCGGTTTCAGCCGCAATATAATCTGCCAGGAGGGCAATGGTATTCAGATCACTCAACTTGAGATCCTCAGGAACCGGCAGTTTAAAATAGGCCGATATTTTCCCGAATACCTCCACCTGCTTGACCGTGTCGATGCCAAGGTCGGCTTCCAGATCCAGATCGGCATCCAGCATATCCTCGGTGTACCCGGTTTGTTTGGCGATTATACCCCGAATGATGGACAAAACGCTTACTGCATCTTCGTCTCTTTGCTCTTCAACGGCGCTTTCCGCATAATCCGGCTCAGTTGCGTTGCTTCCGGTTTCAGCGGCAATATAGTCTGCCAGCCGGGCAATGGTGTTCAGATCACTTAACTTGAGATCCTCGGGAACCGGCAGTTTAAAATGGGCCGATATTTCCCCGAATACCTCCACCTGCTTGACCGTGTCGATGCCAAGGTCGGCTTCCAGATCCAGATCGGCATCCAGCATATCCTCGGTGTACCCGGTTTGTTTGGCGATTATATCCCGTATGCTTTTTATCGGTGATTCAACGGTTTTCTGCGCAGTCCCGGAATTTTCAGAAATTTTCCCGGTGGCCGCCTTCGGTCGGGGCAAAGGTTGTTTTTTCTTTTCCGGTGCAGCTACAGCCGGCGATGTTTCCTTCTCATCCGGGCTTTTGCTCACATACAGCGTATTGTTGTGCAATACCGGTATGGGATTGGCATAGCCGGATATCCTTTGCAGCCAGCGGGTATAGGTTGCATTATTTTCAATCCCGTTTTCAGCGATTCTTTGTATAAACAAAAAGGCAAAATGGGATCCGAAACCCGCCGAAAAATGCAATCCGAAACGAAAGTCTCCCTTATTTGAATGGAACAGTTTCAAGTCTGCAAACTCGGGAGGCACTTTTTTCAGATTGGCAATGGGCGGCACCCGGCCCTTCTGCAGGGCCTTTACCAGAACGGCATCTTCTATGGCGGCCCCCAGGGTATGGCCGGTAAACCCTTTGGTATTGGCGATGGTGATCTTTGGGCTGTCATCGGCAAAGGTATTTTTCAAGGCGGTTATTTCGGCGTCCGCACTTCCGCCGCGCGCCGGGGTAAAGGTTTCATGGGACATGAAAACCATGGATCCGGCAATCTCTTTTCGCTGCATGCCATGGCGTTTTTCCATGCCTGTCATAAATCGCTGCATCGCGCCGCTGAGATGGGTAACATCGATACGGGTGGCATGAAAGGCGCTGTTGCCGATATAAGTCCCCAGGATTTCCGCCTGTCCGTTCAACCCTCTTTCTTGAACACTCTCTTCCCGTTCGATCACCAGCGACACGGCCCCGCTGCCCAGGATCGTGCCGTTTCGGTCTGCATCAAAGGGTTTGGCCGCATCAGCGACCACGTCCTTGACCGAAGCCGCGCCCAGGGCCAGAAACCCGGACGCGATCCAGGGGCTCTGAACTTCAGATGTTGCCGCTTCACCGCCGATGATAATCACCCTCTCACAGCGCCCCGTACGAATCCAGTCTTCCGCCACACCCACGGCCTGGGTCGTGGAGGCACAGGCCCCGCTCATCTGAATATTGGGTCCCTTGGCCTTGATCAACTGGGCAAAATGGGCCGATCCCAGGGGTATGATGTCATACAGGAGATTGCGGTCAAACTTGTACTTACCGTATTTTTTTCGTCTCTCCTTAATTTTGAAAAACCAGTCGGTTACCTGTTCCTTGGTCGTCTCGTCCGTGACTTCCGCCATCAAATGATAGTAGATGCTTTCCAGTTCTTTGTAGGGTTTGACATAAAATTTGTTGTAATAATAATTGTTCATCTTGGTAATCAACGTCTCAAACCCGGGAAAAAGAGAGGTCAGGATAATACCGGTGGTGTGCTGCATATCCGTGGGAAGGGCAAACCCATCGGGTATCCGGCTGCCGTGGGATGTCTGCCGATACTGCTGCACCAGCGGAATCCGGGCATCCTTGAGCGCTTCGATGCCGGCGGCAATGGCCAGCGAAATCGTAACATCATAATTATAATCGATTCCGTATTCGGTCTTGAGATCAAAATAGCCAAGCTTTCCGGCCAGTTGAATCACATCCTTGGTGGATGTGATATTGAGCAGCCGGGCATTGCCGTCAGGCTCCTTGAAAACCCGGGTGATATTCATGTCGAGAATCTTTTCTTTTTCCGAAGTGCTCAACGGTTCGATAAAATTATTGCCGGCCAGAATCCGATCAAAATTATCATCGTTAAAGACCCGGTTGCCGGTGCCGGGCAGGCCCACGGATACGCCGGAAACGACGATCCGTCCGGTATTGAAATTAAATTTTTCAATGGCCTGCAGATTTTTGTCACGTTTTCTTTTTAAAAACTCGCGATACATCAACTTTTTCAGAGAAGCATCATTTTCCTGAACAAAGGCGTCAAATTCAGCATCATCCACAGAATCGGTTCCTTCCTGCCCCGCACTTGTTTTCAGGGCCGGGACTGGCGATTTTTTAAATGCCGATTCAGGCTTTTCGAACATGGGCAGCCGCTTTTGATCCACCAGATACTCGGTCAGTCGCGTTAAGGATGCCTCCTGCCCCAGTTTGGGTTCCACGGCCGCCAGACAGTGATGCGCACCGATGGATATATTTTTGAGTAGATTGACCAGCAGTTTTCCCGGCCCGATTTCAATAAAATCGGTCAAATTCCGGGCATATACCCCTTCCACGGATCTGATAAACTCCACCGGCGAGACGATCTGGCTAACCAGAAGTTCCTTGACGGCCTGTTCATTCTGGGGATAGGGCCGGGCCGTAACATTGGAAATCACCCGGGTATAATCGGCCGGCGCAAAGGGCACATTTTCCAGATATTCTCCCAGTTGCCGGGCCGCTTCACCGAACAGCGGTGTATGAAAGGCCCCGGAAAGCGCCAGCTTTTTAAATAAAATGCCCTTTTGTTTTAAAAACAGACAGAATGCTTCGATATTTTCAGTCCTGCCGGAAACGGCTGTCTGCTGCTCACTGTTTTTATTGGTCACATAGGTTTCCCGGATGCCCGATTCAACGATAAGATCGGCCACGTCAGAGGCCTTGCGAAACACAACCATGATTTTGCCCGGAAACCGGAGGGCCGCCGCCATCATGAGATCCGCTCGTTTGATGACCAGCTTCATGGCCTCATCAAAACCAAGCATGCCGGCACAAAACAGGGCCGTGTATTCCCCCACACTGTGGCCGATATACGCATCCGGCTCAAACCCTTTTTCATGTAAAGATTGAAAAATAGCTGCCGAAGAGAGAAAAATCGCCGGCTGGGTATTTTCCGTCAGGTTAAGACTGCTGTTGTCGCCAAACATGATATCCAGCAGCGAATACCCACGCTTTTGGCGAAAGATGGATTCCCCCTGCTCCATGATGCTGCGGACAGTTGCTTCGCTTGCGTACAGGTTCGCCATCATGCCGCCGTGCTGGGCTCCCTGGCCGGAAAGCAGCGCCACAATTCCCCTGTTTTTCACCACGCCGATATTGGCTCCAGTGGAGAGGGCGGGGTGTGCCGGGGGTGCAAGCGGTTGCGCGGCTCTTTGGATAAATGCGGGTGTATCTGTTTTTTCAATACGTTTTTGTTGAACCGGGGCCACGGTCTCAGCAACATTGAGCTGTATCTGCCCGGCCATGAGGTGGTCAGGCAGGGTAGCCACCACCATATGGCCATGAATGCCTCCGATGCCGTTGACATTCGCGGCAAAATGCAGACCGTGTCGGCTTCCCGCGTCCACAATACTGCCTGCGGGTGTCAGCACGGAGTCTTTGGTCACCAGGGATGTCTTGTCCCGATAGCTGTTGTTGGGCAGCAGGGTCTTGCGACTGTTCATCAGCATCAGTTTGGTCAGCACCACGGCCGGGTTGGCCGCCTTGAAATAGCCGAATTCGGGTTTGATGTTGCCAAAATAGATCTTATCTCTGAAGGTAGCTTCAATCGCCTGCTTTTCCATGGCATCTAAAAAGGCATTGGACACACCGAATACATCCAGGTGAGCCACCTGGTTTTTATTGACCGGAATCTTGTTATAGCATCTCCCCATGGCCTCTTTATATGCCCTTTCCGAAGGTGCCAGCAGATGACCGGGCACGCTGGACGTAAAGGCTATGCCGTTTATTTCTCCTAAAATCGGCATGTTGTTTTTAACGGCATTTTTATAGGTGGTCAGGACCTGCACCGCAGCCCCCTCACCCATGATGTAGCCGTCTGAGTCGTTGTCAAAGAACCGGCTTTCACCATTGGCCAGCAGGCTCAAGCGCTTAAATGCCAGCATCACAGCGGGATACAGATTGGCATCCGCCCCGCCGGTAATCACATATTCATAATCCTTTGATTTCAACCCTTTTACGGCCAGATCAATGGCAATGGTGGAAGATGCACAGGAGGCATCCACCACAAAATTGGCTCCGTTACATCCAAAATATTTACTGATCCTGGCACTGACAATGTTGGACAACAGGCCGGGAATGGTGTCTTCGGTGGTTTTAAGATACCGATGCTTTAACCGATCCGCCAGTTGCCGGCTTATATTCGCCACTGTTTTGCCGTCAATTCCCTCTATGGCCGTCAACACCTTTTCCACAAACGGAATCCGGGTACGCATGACATTCTCAACATATCTTTCACCGCTTATGGTGCCCAGAATCACCGCCGTTTTATTGCCGAAGGTCAACTGCGGCCCCAGATTGGCCTGATCAATGGCCTGGCTGGCGGCATCCAGTGCAAACAACTGGGACCGGTCAACCGATTGGGCGGTCATGGGCGGTATCTTGTATTTTACATTGTTAAACCGGTAATCTTCCACCATTCCCGCCTTTACCATGGGAATCGTATAATCGGGATCATCCTCTTTTGCATAATACCGGTTATGAAAACGGGATTCAGGAATCTGCGAAACCACGGATTTTCCATCCATGAGACGCCCCCAGAACTCCTCTACATTTCTTGCTCCGGGCAGCACAACCCCAAGACCGGCAATTACGATCCTGTCGTCGTTGAAATCATAGTCCGGGTCCTTGAAAATTTCCCTGGTCAGGGGCTGATAAGCAGGGGTAAATTCCTCCATCACACAGTGATAATTAATACCGCCGAATCCGTAAGAACTGATCCCGGCCCGTCGGGGTTTATCGTCCGATCTTTTCCAATCGGCCGCATCCTTGATAATGTAAAGGCTGCTGTTCTCGATTTCGAGACGGTCGGCCGATTTTCCATACGCACCATTGGGCGGCAGGGTTTTATGGTTAAGTGCCAGCAGGACCTTGATCACTCCGGCCATACCGGCGCCGCCCAGCAGATGCCCGATCTGGGATTTTACCGAACTGATGCCCATGGGCGTGTGGTTGCCATAAACACTTTTCAAGGTTTCCAGCTCAACCCTGTCACCGATCGTGGTGGCGGTACCATGGGCTTCGACATAATCAATGTCCTCCATCCGGACATCGGTTTTGATATTTTCAAAACAGCGCTTAAAAGCCACGGCCTGTCCCTTGTGACTGGGCGCGGCAATGGCCTTTCCCTTGCCGTCCGAACTCGACCCCATGCCCTTGAGTACGCCGTATATGCGATCATTATCGCCCAGGGCATCCTTCATGCGCTTTAACACGACAACACCGGCCCCCTCGCCCAGAATAAATCCGTCGGCCCTTTCATCAAACGGGAAAGAACCATTGGCGGAAAGAGTCCCCATTTTGGAAAACCCCACAAAGGATTCAGGTGTCAAATTGGTATTGACACCGCCCACGATCATCATATCATGGGAACCGGAAAGCAGTTCCCTTGCCGCACAGTCGATGGCGGCAAAAGAGGTGGCACAGGCGGCGTCGACAACAAAATTGATGCCCGTGATACCCATATGGTGGGCGATCCTGGATGCCTCGATATTCAAAACCGAGCCATGAACCGGCTGATAACCATGGCCGTTGGCCAGGCCTGTTTTAAGTTCCGTAAGCAGCCGTTTTTGGTCACCCGGCTCAAGAGACTGAAAATCTTCGATCTGGTCCAGATAAAACCTGATTTCCGGATAATAATATTTCAAATGCAGATCATTGCTCAGCTCGTTTCCCAGACAAGTGGCCACGATAACCCCTGTAGAAGATTGAAAATCCGGGCGCAGGTTTGAATTTTCGTCCAGGTAACCGGCATCCTTCACCGCCTGAAAGGCGGCATCGAGCACCATCTTCTGGCTTCTGGAAATTTTGTCCGCTTTTTCGCGGGTATAGCCAAAACGGTGGTAATCAAAGTTGAAATCGGCTACAAACCCGGCCAGGTTTGTATAGGTCTTGTCTTCCGCATTTTTATCCGTATCAAAATAAAGGTCCGGATTAAGCCGATTGGCCGGCATGGGACCGATGGAGTATTTTTTGGAAACAATATTCTCCCAGAATGCCTCCGTATTCCCGGCATCCGGGTAGATACAGCCCATTCCGATAATCGCAATCTCATCATTGATCCGGTTTTCCCGGCCTGAAAAAATCTCGAGGGCGTTCAGGTTTTGCAGCAGAACCTGCTTTTCATCGAAATAACGATGGTGAATATCGGCAATCGTCACCGGCGCGGCGTCAAAGGCCAGGCTGTCACCCACCATGAAATTTCCCCTGGCATACTGCTCCTCTTCATCAAAATAGGCAAAGCAGACCTCACTGCCCTGGCTCATTTTTTCAAAATCCGGACAAAATGCCTTGGCGCCGATGAGGAGCGAGCCGATATTTTCCTTTTCAAACGCTTTTTTCCGCTCGGCCAGGGGCATCTGTTCCCGCAACCGCTGATGCTCGCCGGCGCTCATTTTTTTCGTGAACGGGGTGGCCACGGTTCTGGAAATCAGTCCCACCGTATTGCCCAGTAAAATTGTTTCGCCGGCCTTGCAGATCACATCCTGGTAGAGCTTTTTGATGGCACCGGTATCCACGATCTCCCGGGTAAACAGATAAGAACTGCCCACCTGGATACCGATTTTTGCCCCCAGACCGGCCAGTATGGATGCGATGCCGGATATAAAGCAGGAGGCGTGCCTGGTTCCGATTCCCCCGGCAAACACGAAACTCATCTGTTCCAGTTGGGATTCGGGCAGGTGCGTCACTTTTTCAAGGGCCGCTTCCCAGAGCACCAGACTGGTCAAATCACCCACATGTCCGCCGGCTTCACCACCCTCGAATATAAAACGACGGCACCCGTTTGCAATGGCATTTTCCAGCATCATGACCGAAGGCGTATGCAGGTAGGCTTTGGTGCCGGCAGCTTCCAGTTCCTTGATCTGGGACGGAATTCCGCCGGCAAACAGGGCAAAGGGGACTTTATGCTTTTTGACCAGTTCCAGGTGCTGATCAATGGTCTGATTAAAAGTTTCAATACCAATCAGCCCGGCCCCGAAACAGGACAGTTTTTCCTTGCCTCCGGCAAGAATCTTTTCAGCCAGGTCAACAGGCAGGCTGGCCAGAGCCAGAAAAGGAAGCCCCCCGTTTTCCAGTATTTTCTGAGCAAATTCAGGCGTATCACTGACATTGGCCATGGGGCCCTGAATGATCGGATACAGGGTACCGTGCTGCTTTGCCAGGGCCGAATCGGGGGTCATGGGATCATGCGCATCAATTTTTGCCAGGGCATGATCGATATTCTTGAAAAAAGCACGAATGATATCCGCCAGATTTTGTGACTCCCGGACAAAATAGCGGGCAAAAACCGCATCCTGGCCAAGGTAGAACAGACTTTGCAGAGGTGTTTTTTCCTCCGTGTCAAGGGCGGTGATATGGGTGCGGATATCATCATAAAGCATTACATCCGAATTTTTGTCGCCTGCCAGAAAGATTTCCCGCTCCTTGAGGGTTTTGACGATTTTCGTGCCCAGTTTGGAGAAAAAGCGATACCGGGTATTCAGCGTCTGGCCGATGATAACCGAATCGTTTCCCTCCATATGGGCGATGACGTCCCTGAAACCGTCGGACAGGGGTGCCTCCTGAGACAGATAAAGCTGATCGTCCAGAACAACACCGCTGACGCCCGCGGCAAACATGCCCGGGGCCGTATGCCAGCCCACCCCTCCATGGATAAAAATCGGAAAGTCACTGTTTTCCAGATACCACTGCATGAGGACAAAAGATGTGTATCCGGATACCTTGCCGGGGGCTTCGTTGCCCTTCAGGATCAGTCCGTGGGGACCAATTCTATCCAGATCGGCAGTGATATTGATATCCGTGCTCTCGATCAAAAATTTGTAATTCCGGTTATCGAAATCAAAGGCGGAAAGCTCTGTACTGCGTTGATAACAAAATACAATCGCATCCAGATTGCCGATATGCTGCTCCTTCAACCGTTTTTGAATATTTTCGCGGTCAATGGAGAGCCGCAGGCCAAACAGAATTTTTTCTGCGGCCAGTTTTTCCAGATTTTTTTCAATTTCGGCATCCGTCATAAATTCGGCATCGAACATGGGCAGGGCACCGGCAGCGAAAATTTTCCGGTAATACTCAATATCAAATACCCGGTAAGGGCTGTAAACCATCAGCGGCAGTCTTGAATCCAAAAGACGTTTAATCATTATAATTCTCCTGAAAAATGAAATGTTTCGTAATTGTACGTTTCGTGTAAATATTGCAAATGGCATGCCATCTCATAGACCAGTACTCAACCAATTGATTTGTTTAAATTAAAATAAATTCTTACTTTTCTGGGCACTCTGTGATAGAAACAAAATATCAACATGCCTTGTGCATATCCTTTACATTCCATGCACAGGGGCGGCATGTAGATTCAAACCGCGGCAGTTACAAACAGTTTTATCGGGGTAGATAAAAAATGCAGAAAAAAAACAGTCTCACCGCAGAAGAGCGGAAATTTTTAAGCATTGTGCGCGAAGCCAGCCTGACCAATCCGTTCAGCCGCAAACGGATCGATATGGATTTGCAGATATCCGGATTTTTTCCGGGTGTGTCCAAGTCCCAACACATCGATAAAACCGTAAACGAAGTCAATCGCCGTATCCATGAACTTGAGAAAGAGGGCCGCGCCGATATCAACCTTTTCTCCGGCCGGGACCGCATCCTCATCGAAGCCGCCTTTCTGTTTGAATTCTTCTACCACTTCCGGCATAAATTTGATCGCATGATTGAAAACCAGATTCAGGCCGGTGACACACCGGTCAAGGTCGGTTTTGCCGTCGAAGCCCTGGTTCTGCTTAGAAAACGCGGATTCAGCGTCCCTGACAGCCAGCGCTATTTTGCCCTGGGATATCAATTGCGGCGGGCGTTTTTCTTTATCGGACGCAGCCTTATCGGTAAGAGTAAAATCATGAAAAATCTGCGGCGCAACCTGTGGGACAACGTTTTTACCCATAATCTCGATCTGTACAACCGCTATCTGTGGAACCGCCTGGAAGATTTCTCAACCCTTTTGCTGGGTGAAACCGGTACCGGCAAGGGCACCGCAGCCATGGCCATGGGCCGATCAGGCTTTATTCCGTTTAATGAAAGAAAAAAATGCTTTATTGAAAGCTTTACACGCTCTTTCAGCGCCCTGAACTTTGCGCAGTTTCCGGAAACACTCATCGAGTCGGAACTGTTTGGGCATAAAAAAGGCGCCTTTACCGGTGCCGTCAAGGATTTTAAGGGTATTTTTGATCGGTGCAGCCCCTATGGGGCCATCCTGCTGGATGAAATCGGGGATATTTCCATACCGATCCAGATAAAATTGCTGCAGGTTTTGCAGGATAGAACATTTACGCCGATGGGCAGCCACGAACAGGGGCGCTTTCAAGGCCGGGTGGTTGCCGCCACCAACCGTTCCATCGAAGATATTCGCGACAAAGGTGTTTTCAGGGACGATTTTTATTACCGGCTGTGCTCGGATCAGATCACCGTACCGCCGCTTCGCGACCGGATACGGGAGGAGAGCCGTGAACTTGACGACCTTCTGGCCCATACGGTTCAGAGAATGGTGGGCCGGCCCTCGCCTGAACTGGTGGAAATGGTCAAGGACGTCATCGATAAAAATCTGGGCACGAATTACCCCTGGCCCGGGAATGTCAGGGAGCTGGAGCAGTGCGTCCGCAGCGTCCTGCTCAAACGCAGCTACGCAGGTGATCAAAAATCAGCAGCGCCGGACCTGGAATCATCTCTTACCCGGGGCATCAAAACCGGAAATCTGGACGCTCAGAAACTGGTTTCCGGGTATTGCCGTCTGCTCTATCAGCGCCACGGCACTTTTGAAGAGGTGGCCCGCCGCACCCGACTCGACCGCCGCACCGTAAAAAAATATATCGAAGAATCGGAAAAACAGTAAATTGAAGGCCGAAGATTAAAGGCCGGCGATTTGAGAAATATCGTCTATGACACCCGAAATTTCTTATAAACCCGGGAAGACTGTATTTGGAGAACGGAAGCCAAGAAAAGAAGAGTCGGTATGAGTTATTGGGGGGCTTACCTCAAATCTAAACCAATAGATATAAAAACCTGCTTGAGGAGGCTGTCTTATTGGCCGGCATCTGAACCAATCGAATTTTTTCGTCCGATGATATCGATAATGCTGTAACAAAGCATACATACTGAAACATAAATGGAAAATGATAAGAAAAAAGGTATGAGATGGATAGGTGGTGAATTCATTTTTCATTTTCAACAGATACCGGTATGGAGAGCATCTCCATTTAATTACGGGTCGCAAGCC
>CAYQNS010000100.1:0-14495 GCA_964418755.1 uncultured Desulfobacteraceae bacterium | reverse complement strand
GGCTTAGAGCTTATCTACCCCTTCAGGCTGTCCAGCCTTCGGGGTCCATCGCCCTCCTCGACATCACTTGAGTTTTCAATATGAATCGTGCCGGCGGCCAGAATAAGGTTGCAGGACTGTTGCAGTTTTTTGCTTAAACCAAAAGCGTGGATCAAACCGGTGATATTTTTGATTTTATCTAAACGGGCCATAGTAAAAATCGGCATTTTATCCGGCTTGTCGAGTTTGCCGTGAATATCCTCGGATTTGGTATGGAACAATCGATTTTCCCATTGCCGCCGCTTTGTTTTGATGCGTCTCTCCCTGTTATAATATGGAAAGTAAAGTTCCTCGTCGACACCCGGAGGGATGACATTGAACTTCGGGTCAAAAAGATTCAATCCATTAACAACCTGATAGAGACCGGGAAGCGTAAAAAACTGGTAGGATTCATATTGACCCATTGTCTCCTCCGTGCCGATAATCTCCTGCAGGGTGCTGGCGATAATAAAGTCGGATTTGTTCATTGAAAAGAGATCGGCGGTATATTGCAAAGAAAAGTGATAGTCCTTTTCATGGTCCCGCCAGAAAATATCGGAAAAAGTATACTTCGTCTTTTCAAGGGCATGGGCGATCGTACACTGGATGACGTCGAATTTATCCGACAGCAGGGATGCCACTAGATTACCGTCCGAGTAATTGCCGATGACCAGATCCGGGGTTCCCTGAAACTCACTTAGCAATTCCGTTGCGGCTTCATCGGCGAATGCATCGAGATAGGGCCAGATTTTGAAACGCGAAATCCAGTTCCTGGCGATATTGGACTGGTTATCCCTGAAAGGGACACGCAGAATCCAGCCGTTATGGGTCTGAAATATCTTTTCCAGTCTCTGGTTGCAGGTCGTATCTTTTGCTTCGGGTATCAGGCGCGTCAGCACGATAATTTTTGGATCAATCGTTAATCCGGTCAGTTGTATTTCCTTTCTTAAATATTTTTCCAGGGCGCGAACTTGGTCAAGAATATAGATGACCTGTCCGCCGGTGTCGGGTTTACCAAGGGAGTTACTTTGCCCGAACCAGCCATGCGGGGATATGATCGCAATTTTTGATATCAGCGGCATCGGAACCCGGGAAATAAATTGCTCCAGTACCTGGGCTGACGGCTCATTTACCAGGTTCATAAATAGCTGGAAGGATTCAGTAATCCGGTGGACGGTATTTCCCCACCCGACCTCAAAGCCTGCCTTTTTCATACTTTTTTCAACTCTGGAAAATGGTGTTTCAGGCTTTTTGCCTTGCAGCCATTCCGCCATTTTTTCCATTTCGCCGTAAAACGTGCCCATATCCCTGATCAGGGTTCCGTTGACCAGCAACTGCCGTTCATTGTACTGGTGCAGTTTTATAAATTCGAACAGCTTCGCATTCCATTCTTTGGGCCGGCTGAATATATTGCTGCACATATAGCGATTCAGGAAGCGAATACCATTGCCCACCGATCGAATGTCCCGGATCGACGGGGAAAAATCATAAAAGGGCATATAGTCGAGTCGCAGAGGCTGAGCGTCCCTATTTTTTTTAGTACCATACGAATCTTTCAGATCCAGATAATGCAGCAGAGAAATTTTTTCCATATATTCCCCATCCGGGCGGATACGGTAAAAACGGAATTTTGCAATCGTGTAGCGATGCATCACTATGACATGATTGTCGGCAATAAAAAGTTCCTGAATTTTTTTAATGAAATTAAAAAAGGAAGAGTCTTCGCGAAATTTTTTGGTCTTATTGTTTCGGTCACAGTAATCACGAAACATCTGAATGACATCGTTTCTGAGCATGATTTCGCCGGATTGACTGGTGATGAAAAAGACAAATTCCCTGAAATCACCCAGATATTTTTTTTTGATGATTGACATCAGTAATTTTTTCATGTTCCCGCCATTTCCTTCCGGGCTTTGTTCACAAATTGATACCGCTTGATTCCTTCGAGAATTCCCCTCGCATTTTCATGCCCTGCAAAGTAGATATTTTTTCCGCCTCTGAGTTTTTCAAGTTCCCGGCTGTAGTTACCCACCACCACTGCAAGGGGTTCGCCCCGAAGCATCTCTTCATCATTACCGGAATCTCCACAAACCAGAAAGTTTTTCAGAGAAATTTCCCATTTGTAGCTTAAATAGCGGATTGCCTTTCCCTTGGAGGCTCGATACGGAAGAATATCCAGGTATTTCTCTTGGGAATAAATAAGGTTGTACCGGCATTTGTGCTTCAGTAACAGGTTGTGTATCGTAGCCAGACGGTCTTTCCCGGGTTCCATTAAATAGCTGATTTTATATCGCCGCTGTGTTGCCTCTTCCTGGTATTTAATAAAATCGATTTGTTTTAACAGATCGAAGATTTTTTTCCGGTCCCATTTATTGGAAAGATGAGAATCCCACCCATGACCGTATTGCAGGGTATTTCCGTAATAAATTTCCGAACCAACCGATGAAATAATCACATCAGGTAGATCCATATCATGTTTTTTTAAAATTTCGACAGTCGAGTCAACATTTCTGCCGGTGGCTACCCCGAAGCCGACAATATCCCGATTTTCACGCAGCAGTGTCCGTAAATCATCCAGGGCATCGTTTTCCTTTCCGATCAGGGTGTCATCGATATCGGTAATAATAAAATAATTCAAGCCGGCCATACGTTTGCCGATGGGATCGGACGGTACTGCAATATTCATTTTTGCTTCGGCAGAGGTATCTATAATTTCTTTGATTTTCTGTAGATATATTTCGGCATGCCTTTCCCAGGTGTAGTGTCTGCGGACATTGATAACACCGTTTTTGGAAAACGTTCTCCATTTGTCATGATCCGTGATGATTGTTTTAAGAGCGGCGGCAATGTTTTCCGGGTTTGTCGGGTCCACCAGTATACCGTTTTGGCAATTGCGTATGATATCTGTTGGCCCCCCGTCCCGGGTTGCCACAATTGGAAGACCGGTGGCAGCGGCTTCAAGCAGTGTTAACCCGAAGGGCTCGGTCAGAGCGGGATTAACAAAAACACCTTTTTTTTCGGCGGCAATGCGGTATAATTCAGGCACCTCGTACTCAATATCATGTTTTTTGGGGATAGCCATCTTGCCGTAAAGATCGTACTTGTCCATGAGCAGGAGCATTATGGTCAGCACCTCTTTTTCATTTTCCTCCTTTTTGCTGATATCTTTACGGATACCGGCAAATACGGCAAGATTGGCCATGGCCTGCAATTGAATATCCTCTCCGTATGCCTTGATCAGGCCCGAGATGTTCTTGCGCTTGTCCGGACGGGACAGGGTCAGTATCAGCGGTTTGTCGGGATGGATAAAAAACCGGTTCAATTCTTGAAGTACCGCTGCATGGGCATAGAGCTCGGCTTCATCTTTTTCAGTGTCAGGAAGCATGTCATGATAGTAGGGGTAAAATTTTTCCAAGTCCAGTCCGGGAGGAATAACCTTGTACACGGGCAGGTGATTATCCCGATACATGCCGTATTGCTCATCTATTTCCTGTTTGGTGCTGGTGATCACCAGGTCCGCATTTTTCAGTGTGTCTTCTTCAACATAAATACGATGGTCAATTTTAAATTTTTTTATAATATCCGAATCCTTCATGCCGCCTTCGATAAGTTTCTCCCTTTTGCTCCGGCCCAGTGAATGCCCGGTAAACATAAAGGGAAGACCGAATATTTCAGCAAGCTGGGACGCAACATATCCTGCATCCGCGTAATGGCCATGGACAATGTTGGGTATCGCTTGTTCACGTTTGATGAATTTAATGGTCTTGTCAATAAATTCATCCAGATAGGGCCAGAGCAGTTCTTTCCGGATATATTTCCTGCCGCCGCATTGAATCCTCACGATACGGAATTTATCATTTACCGCTTCCATCGGCTGTGAATAATGCCTTGCTACGATCTTGTCATCGATCAACCTGGTGAACAGGTCGACCCGCTCGACTTCTTTGCACGCACTAAGGGCGCTGCACAGTTCAATGACATATTTTATCTGGCCACCTGTATCGGCATCGCGCCCAAGTTCCATATTCTCCGGACGAATTAGGCCGTGAATACTGAACATTTGAATGTATAATTTATTGTTTTTCATTTCCATTTCCTTTTAAAAAATTAATCATAGGGTTATAAAATTTCGGGTCCGCTGGAATAGCCCCTTTTTGTCTGCAAATACGGGCGGCAAAATCGGTGGCCTGGTCCAGAATCCGTTCCGGCGGCCAGTTGTTCATATACCCAATTGAAAGAACCGCGGTATAAGCATCTCCGGCACCAACGGTATCGGCGATATGCTCAAGGGGGCTCGATTTTATTCGGTAGTGCTGATCCACGGTAAACAGTTCGCTGCCGTTTCCGCCTCTGGTCAGTGAAAGCATCTTAATATCGTACCTGACAAGAAGATACTCGGTAAAGGCCCGATCGCTTTTTTTAAAGGAAACCATTTCCTTTAATATCCGCAGTTCTTCATCATTTAACTTTACCACATCACACTGCTTGAGTGATTCCGTAATCACCGGCATTGAAAAGCAATTTGGCCTGAGATTGACATCGTAAAGAGAGCTGGTTGCCGGGTGCCTTCGTGAAAGAACTCGTTGTATGGTTTTAAAACCATGTTCGCTTCTCTGGGATAAGGAGCCGAAATAGATAAGCTTAATATTTTCATTCACTAATGAAGCTATTTCTGAATCAAATTCAATATAATCATAAGCGACATCAGGCAGGATATCAAAATCGGGTACGCCTTTACCGTCCAGCCTCACAATTACCTTGCCGGTACGGTGTTTGTCATCAATCTGAATGTTTTTGATTTCGAAACCATATTTTTTGAGCTGCTTTACAATTTCTCCGCCTTCGGTATCATTCCCGATTCTTGAAATAAAACAAACCGGTATCCCGATATTTTTTAAATGAAAAGCAAAGTTGAACGGCGCTCCGCCCAATCGCTTATATTTCGGGAAAATATCAAAAAGTATTTCGCCGATGGCAAGTATCATTTTTAGCTCCATTTTTCGGGAAATATAGTCAGAAACGTATGTCCAGGAGACGTTCGTCTGTCCGGCTACTGCAACATACTCAGCCCTGCTGAATAGTGCCCTTTAAATCTTTTCTGAATATTTTTTCTAATGTATGAAATTTCGGTTTTGATCTCTACAGGATAAGTTGATTCATAACTATAGTATTTCATCTTGATAATGTTTCCAGGTTTCAACCTTCCCGCTAATTTGGATTTTTTTTTCAAGAGAATAAACATTTCATCCGAGGGTGTATGATAAATTTTGAATTGAAACAAATAGGGCAGGCCATCCCAACTGAACTCGACACTATAAAATTGCTCCTGTTTTAGATGATGTTCAGCCCTTTGTCCTTTTAACTTGCTGGTTGTGATGAAATGATTCATAAATTCAACCTGTCTCCCTATTCGGCATGTAATGTAAAAATTTTTTTATTTGTGCGAAACTATTTGATATCGTAATATATCTTCGTATTCCTTTTACAATGCCCTCACACAGATTATCCTGATATTTTAAACTGGTAAGTCTCCTGCATTCCCTTGGATTGCTTAAAAACGATGCCTGCACTAATATCGCCGGCATTCTGGCGCCTAAGAGCACATAAAACGGTGCCTGTTTTACGCCCCTGTTTCTGATTCTCTGATAATGTTTTCCCATGTGATTACAAAGAGAACTTTGAACCAGACCTGCCAGATGTCTGGATTCATCGATTTTGGTATTTTGCATAAGTTCAGTTAAAATAGACTGCAAGTCGCTAATATTTTTAGTTGAAGTTGAATTTTCACGGGCCGCAACGGTTATCGATCCATTATCCGTGGCCAGATTCAAAAAATAGGTCTCAATGCCATAAATGTTTTGGTTTTCAGAACCATTTGCATGTATCGATATAAAAAGATCTGCATTTTCGGTGTTTGCCATGGCTGCCCGTCCTTCAAGTGTAATAAAGCGGTCACGATTATGGGTCAAGGCGGCCTCGCAGTTCAGTTCTTTCTCTATTTTTTTAACTAATTTTTTGGCAATTTGAAGGTTAATATTCTTCTCGTAAACATTTTTTAAATAGCCTGCAGAACCAAGATCATGCCCCCCGTGGCCGGGGTCGACCAGAATACGCAGAGCATTGGAGTCTCTGTGTTTTTCTTTTTTCAAGTCTTTGTTGGCGACGGCCAGATCATTCGACGATCCATCGATATCAATAACAATCCTAAATGGATTTTTAAGTGAAAAAATTTTATATGCGGCTAAAGATCTTATTTCCAGTACAACCCTTACCACATCAGGTTTAAACCGGCCTGTTCGAACATCACGCAATAAATTGTTATTGATCGGCGTAAATGTTTTCAGTCCTTGACCCGGTTTGCTGTTGCTTAAATCAATATACAGCCGCCGAGGTTTGTTAATAACCGTATCTTTTTTAAGCAATTTGTAAAAAAAAGACGTTTTCCGATCTGTATCAATAACAACCCGGGTGTAATCGGCAGTCGACCAGTAGCGGATGCCTGTAACCGTTGCAGATAGTTCTATCTTTTTTTTATGCTGCAGAGTTGTTCGTGTAATTTTTTGTTGCGTCTTTTCGGACCGTTTATTGTTCCGGGAGTATGCAGCGCTTTCATTTTTATTTTTAATGGTACGTATAAATTCTGAGGCCTTGTGTTTGTAACGGCTTTTAGGATAAAACTTGATAATTCGTCCCAGAATATTGAGGGCTTTTTCTTTGTCGGACTTTCGATATGAGTTCCTGTAAAGCCCCCAGAACATTTTTCCGGCCATATACATGCCGGCGGGTGCCCATGGATCCGAGGGGTGTTCACGATATACGATTTGAAATTTTTTAATACAGGTCAGCCAGTTATGCCTGTATTGCTGCCTGTTGTTATCTTTTTTAAGTTTATAATAGCATGCCTCGGCGTTAAAATAATGATGTTTAGCTGTTATGGCGGATGCCGCCGACACCTGTAAAATCATTATAAGAAAAAGTCCTATCAGTATGTGACAGATTGATTTGTGAGACATAGCTACTTTGATATTTTATTTTTAACCATTTTTTCGTTTTTAAAAGCAACTTAAAACAGAAAAAATATTGTCCGAAATTTATTGAAAGAGAATAGCCGTTAACAGCAGCAACAAAACAGCCCCCATCACAAGGGTGAGAATTGTGCCCGTCAACCGGTTTAATTTTTTTTGCCGTTCCGCCCGTATCAACAACTCCAATGTTTCATGCCTGTCTCTTGGTAGCTGGTTATGTGCTGATAGAGCAATGATCAGTGCGGCAGTGATACCTGCAAAAACAAAAGGCAGCCAGTAAAAGCCATAAAAAGACGGTCCAAAAGGCTCTATCAATGTCCCACCGGCCCAGGAAATTACGAAAATAATCAAAAAAATCCAGGCAAGGCTTTTTCGTTGATGTATTTTTAAAGTTGTCTTTGAAATCAATGCACTCAAAAGCACGGCGACGGTTAATGCTACAATCGGTTCAAAAAATATCATGATTTCTCTTCATCAATTTTCAGCCTCCTCAGTTTAAACAGATGCGTATCCTGTTGCGGGAAAGCAATAACGATACCCGCTGTTTTAAATAATTGCTCGATCCGGAACCATAAACAACACTCACTGAAACATTTGCGCGACCCTTTGATCCGATAACGTCCAGTTGGTAATATTTTTTCCAGAAAACCGCCGATAAAATTGTTTATCAGATTTTGGACACCGAAACCTATCCCGATGGCAAGGAAATAAGTGGAGTTTGAAAAATCCCGAGATTCTGCTGATATTGAAGCGTTTTATTTAAACGCTCTTCCTCTTTTTCCAGGGAGCACTTTCTTCTGATGGCTGTAAGCTGCCTCTCATAAACAGTTTGCAGGGTGCGCAACAGTCAGGTGCGCTCCTGCAGTTGAACATCCGTTACATCCAATTCCGCTGAGGTTTGACTGTTTTTAGAAAAGCTGCCCTCTTTTAACCGGGTTTCAATTTTGATAATATTTTTTTCTATGGTTTCGCGAAGAGGCACATGTGCCGCGTTTTCAGATTCAGACGATATTTTTTCCTGCAGTTCGGCATACGCATTTACAGAAAAAATAATTCTGTTGAACAAAAATATTGGAAAAAACAATAATGCCTATCAAGTATAATTTTTTTCAGTATATTATATGAAATTTGATGATATCAAATCAAATGCCTTTGCACTTATCTGATGGTATAGTTTATGACTCTTGCCCTGCCCCTGCGTTTCAATTCAAGCGTTACCCTGGAAGCCGATCTCAGGTTTTGATAGAGACTCAACGCATCATCAACCGATTCAATCCGCCTTCCGTCAACACCTGTGATAATATCCCCGTTTCTCAATCCCAGCTTTCGAAAAATAGATCCCGGTCTGATACGGGAGATGTTCAAACCTTCGGCATGGGGCCGTATTTTTGCCTGTGTCATAATTTTGTTTACATTTTCAGCAGCATTTTCGATCAGGGCGCGTCTGATGGTTTTTCTCTGACGAACAGGCTGCCGAGAATTTTTATTTCTTCGGCCGGAGCTGTAACGCTTTTCCATTTCAAGAAGTTTATTTTCGCCGTTTATATCCAGTATAACTTTTTCTCTTAAAATTTTTTCTATGACAGCATTTTGCAGCACATCTCCCACATGATAAAGATCTTGAGATTTTTTTTTGCCGCTTTTTGTTTTTTCGATAATTGCGTATGAATTTTTAATATCGCCGGTTACAGTCCCCCAGAGTTTTACATCCAGTTGTGTATGGTCGAGTGTTTCAATACTGATCGGAATACTGTTCTCATCTGTTTCGGTTTTAAATAAATTGCGTTTAACGATTACATCGTAATATGCAAGGGATTGATATGTTTCCATTTTTGAAATCGGTTTTACATGTCGGACCCTCACAGGCACCGAAGTATAATCGATCCCCGGTATTGCAATCTGGTAAAACAATTGGACACTGAAAAACGAGGCTACGGTTATCAATAAAATATCTGTCAGTGCAAATAATGGTTTCATAATTACAGATTAAATATCAAACGTTCCTGGTCTCAAGGCTCTGGATTCAAACTTTCGGATTCCGGATCCAACTGAAGTTATACTTTTTCCTGCTTCTCCCCCATTTTTTTACTGAACTCCTCGGCAAAGAATTTCTGAGCGCGGCCGATGCTGTCACGTACAAATTCCTCTCCGTCGCTTTTAAGGTATTTCAAAATATTTTTCTGAACATCCTGTTCATATTTGAAGGGGACCGGTATCAAATTTATCAAGCGGTTAAAAGGTTCCTGAAGATTTGTCGGTACGTTCATATTTTTTGACATTAAAAACTCCTCTACTGTCGTCTTGGGTTTGATTCCAATTCGGACTGTCTTATTTCGACAATCTCGTATTCGATATTATCTTTGTATCGAACAGCTTCTCGACGACACTGCCGTTGTTTTAAAAAGGCCTGTTCGATTCAGGTTTTGATTTGAATCACTTCTCTTTCAAGCTGGTGAGGGAATCCTTTCAGGGAAGATATGTTGTCCTTATCTCTTGCAAATGTGAGTGGACTCTGCACATAGGCAAGCACCAGATCAGATGTGGCCGTCAATGAATCAAGATGGGTGCGCTCGTACCCATGGGACCCGTCAACCCCAAGGCCGATAAGGGCTGTCCGGGTATCGCTTCCGGCCTCAATGGCCGATGCCGAATCGGATCGATAGAATTTCAGCACATCCTTTCGAAACAAAATCCCGTTTTCCCTGCACAACCCGGCCAGTTTATGGTTTAAATGGTAGTCAAAGGGACCGGCTTGATCCATCATGGCAATGGTTAACCCCAAGCTCAGTTGAATGCTGCCCAGGTGCCACCGGGGCACTGTCGATAACAACCATTTCGGCGATGTCTCCATACAAAACCCCGGATGCGCCGATACCCACCTCTTCAAGAATAGTGAAAAGCAAATGACAATCAACCGGCAGGACTATCTCCCGGTCTACAATGCATTTTGCAACTGCCAGTAAAACCGCCGCACCGGCTTTGTCATCAAGATACCGGGCATTGATAAATCCACTGGATGTAATTTCCGGTGTTGTATCCAGGGCGACATAATCGCCGATTTCAATGCCGCATTCCTCAAGATGCCGGCAGCAACAACAGTGCGCATCGATCCTTATTTCCAGCTGTTCCCAGGACACCGGTTGGGAATCCACTGCATCTCCAAATGTATGACCGGATGCTTTCAAGGGGAGGATGGTCCCTCTGTATGCATTCTTGGCGGAAAAAATAGTCACGCGCGCACCCTCGGCAAAACGGCTCGACCAGGTTCCTACCGGAGCACTCGCCAGACGTCCGTTGCCCTTGAGGGACATTACCATTGCGCCCAGTGTTTCAAGATGTACGGTAATCGCACGATCCAGTGTATTTTGTTCGCCCTTCAGGTTTGCCCTGATGGCCCCCCTGCGGGTGACATCAAAGGGAATACCCATTGCCTGGAGCCGGTTACCGACAAAATGAACGATCTGATCGGTGTAACCGGACGGACTGGGAATATTAAGCAGAGAAACCAGTGTTTCTCGAAGATAATCCATATCAATTGAAAAATTCATTATGCTGTTCAGCTCTCCATGCTGTTTTTGATTGAAGATGTTTCTGGGAACAAAAAATCAATAAACCGTTCAGCCGTAGGCTGCGGTTCATGATTCGCCAGCCCCGGTCGTTCATTGGCCTCTATGAACAGATAGTCCGGCTTCTGTACATCCGGTACGATAAAATCAAGCCCGGTTACAGGAATTCCGATGGCTGTCGCCGCCTTTTCGGCTGCTTTGGCGATATCCGGATGCAAAATAGCGGTTACATCATGAATGGTGCCGCCGGTATGCAGGTTTGCCGTATTGCGAACGGTTATCGTATCTCCCGCAGGCAGAATATCGTCCATTTCGTAACCATTAATTTTGATACAGCGGACGGTTTCCCCGTCCATGGGCACTTCACTCTCGCCTCCTGTTGCCGCCAGGCGGCGGCGGTTATACTTTTCAACCAAATGCTGGATTGAATGTCGGCCGGTTCCGGTAATTTGAGGCGGCTTTCTGACAGCCGCGGCAACCACTTTGTAGTTGATAACAATAATTCTAAGATCATCTCCCTGAACATAAGCTTCGAGAATGATATCTCGGCAGTGATTGCGCGCTTTTTCAATTGCCTGCTTCAGCTCGTACGGCGACCTGATATCTACACTGATACCGATTCCCTGTTCCCCCCGGGCCGGTTTGACCACAAGGCGGCCATGGGTGTTCAAAAAATCCATATTTTTTTTATGATCTGTCGCTTCCTGCTGGGCAGGCGTTTCCAAGCCGGCGGAATACAGGACGCGATGGGTCAGCCGTTTGTCATCACAGCGACTCATGGCAATGGCGGATGTTAATTCAGAGAGGGATTCCCGGCAAGTTATGGCACGGCCCCCCATTTTTAATGTAAAATAACCATATGCCGCATCTACTACCTCGACGCTGATACTCCGGCGCCTCGCTTCGTCGGTTATAATACGGGCATATGGATTGAGGCTTTCTTCAGGTGGCGCTGCGACAAACAGGGCCTCATTGATCGTGTTTTTGCGCTTTATGCAAAATACCGGGATCCGTTGGAAACCGAGTTTTTCATACAGCTGGATAGCCTCCCTGTTGTCATGCATAACGGATAAATCCACAAAGGATCTCCCCCGTGCAAAATAATGTTCGATCAACTGTCGTACCAGGGATTCACCCACCCCGGGCGTATCGGCTTTCGGGTCAACAGCCAGTGACCAGAGACTGGAGCCGTTTTCCGGATCATTAAAGGCCTCAACATGATCCACACCGGTCACCGTTCCGATGATCCCTTTATCATCCGCCGATTCGGCAACCATGTATGTCCTTGTCCTTCCCGCACGCCGTTTCAGTATGAATTCCGGGTTACAGCCGGCCATATGCCGCTGTGCATATATTCGATCAATGGCGTTCGCATCTTCACGGGAAGTCAGGCGTCGAACAGTGAACGCCTGGGGCGGCACATCTCCTGTATGATAGTCGTGCGCCCAGAGTCTGAAAGCATGAGAAGGGTCCAGAAAAAGCTTGTCCGGCGCGATGGAAATCAGTACATGGGGGTCTCGAATATAAAAAGCGATATCCCGCATCATCTCTCCTTCCATGCAGATGAGCCGTGCCAGTTTTTTACAGGAATCGAATGTGTGCCCGAAGAACAATCGACCCCACCCCATCTCAACAATGGTGTCGGACACCATTTGAATCGCATTGGGGCCGGACACTTTCTGCCAGTTCCGCAGGGAGGGTCCGGCATTCCGGTTTAACCGGCTCTGTATATTATGGTTTTCTTTATTCATCATTTTTTCCTCGAATTTATAATCCCTGAAGGGTCAACCAATATTCCAGACTCGCCATTTGCCAGAGTTTTGACCCCTTCAGTGGCGTTAAATGCTCATTTGGTTTTTCCATCATTTTTTCAACATAATCCGGATTGAAGATATCCCGCTCTCTGCTCCTGGGCGCCAAGAGAATTTCCCGGACAAAGTCAAAATATTCATTTTTAAGATATTTCAATGCCGGTACCGGAAAATACCCTTTGGGCCGGTCAATGACCGCCGAAGGTATGATCGAGCGAGCGGCTTCCTTAAGTATTTGTTTTCCCCCCGCTTTAACTTTGTGCTTGGCCGGAATTCTCGCCGCCAGTTCAACCAGTTTATGATCTAGAAACGGCACCCGTGCTTCAAGACCCCACGCCATGGTCATATTGTCTACTCTTTTAACGGGATCATCCACCAGCATAACGGTAGTATCGATCCGCAATGCCTTATCGACAGATGATTTCGCTCCTCTTTTTGCAAAATGTTTTTCAACAAAATTGAAGCTGTAATCCTCATCGACAAATCGGGGATGAACCGCTGCGGCATATTCGGTATAACTGCGGTCAAAAAAAGCGCCGACATATCCGTACACAGGATTGCAGTTGTCCAGCAAGGGGGGATACCAGTGATAGCCACCGAATATTTCATCCGCGCCCTGGCCGCTTTGCACCACCTTCACATGCCTGGAAACTGCCTCGCTGAGCAGATAAAAGCCGATACAATCATGGCTTACCATGGGCTCACTCATGGCACGGATACAGTGTTCGAGTGTGGGTAGAACCGTTGACGATTCCGTTTGAATTTTATGATGAACCGTGCCGAAAGTTTCGGCGATGATGTCGGAATATTCGAACTCGTTTCCCTTTTCACCGTTTACACTTTCAAAACCAATGGAAAATGTGTTCAGCTTCTGCTGACCTAACTCAGCGAGAAGACCGACCACAAGACTCGAATCCACCCCTCCCGACAACAGCACGCCGACCGGGACATCGGCGGTTAGGCGCCGTCGCACCGCTTTTAAGAGTGTATGTCGGATTTTTTCTTTCCAGTCATCAAAACAAAAATTTCTCTCTTCTTTACGGGAGGTAAATGTCAGCTCCCAATATGATGCTTCAACAAGAGAACCGTTGGGCGACAGGGTCATATGTGATGCCGGCGGAAGCTTTTTGACCCCTTTCAGGATCGTGTGAGGTGCCGGAACAACGGAATGAAAGGTCATAAAAAAATTCAGAGCAACGGGATCAATGTTCGTATCGATGCCCCCGCCGGCGAGAAGTGCCGGCAGAGATGATGCAAATCGAAATTCATCCTGTGTTTTAATATAGTACAGCGGTTTGATGCCCAGGCGGTCACGAGCGAGAAAAATTTTCCCGCTGTCGCGGTGAACAATCGCAAAGGCGAACATACCGTTGAAATGATCGACACAGTTTTTCCCCCATGCATGATAAGCCTTCAAAATCACTTCGGTATCACCGGATGAGAAAAAAGTATATCCCATTTGTTTCAGATCGGATCGCAGCTCATTATAGTTGTAAATCGCACCGTTATAGACGATGGCCAGCCCTAGTGTATAGTCCACCATCGGCTGTTGCGCACATTCGCTGAGATCGATAATTTTCAATCGTCGGTGGCCCAGAGCGGTGTTGTTTTGGATGAACAGTCCCATGGCGTCAGGCCCGCGGCTGCTCATCATTTCCGTCATGGCTGCAACCGTTTCGACGGATGCCTTTTTTTTATTTAAACCGATTTGCCCGCATATACCACACATCGTATCAATTACTCCTTTCGATGCTTATTATTTGTTAATATTCTGATTATGATATTAATATATCCTTTTGCGTTAAAAATAAATGGGGGGAATTACGTATTTCAAGGGGCCTGATCAAGTACAGACAGTGATGAAAAAACCAGCGTAACACAATCGACGACCAAAGGTTGTCGGACTCACATCCTGGGCACCAATGGTTAAAAGAGCAAACTCTTCTGCACCCGATAAAACCGGCAGCCTTCAACGATTAGAATAAATTTATTGTGATAAATCATTTAAGTCTCATGGAATTCAGCAATTCTAATTATGGATTTGGGCGGAGCAACGTATTTGGATATTTTTTCGC
>CAYQNS010000099.1:0-14666 GCA_964418755.1 uncultured Desulfobacteraceae bacterium | reverse complement strand
TTGGCCTTGACAGGACCGATTTATGCAAATTGAAAAAACTTGATCCGGTCAAGGAGCGTTCCAGCGCCAGAATTCTGGAAGGCTCGACCGATGAAATAGTAGCTTCCCTGGTAAAAATTCTCAAAGAAGAAGAAAAAGTTATTTAAGGAGATAACATGGCAAAAATAGGCGTGTTGATTGAAACAGCAGAGAATGCTGTTAAAGAAACTATATTGGGTGTGATCACTACCGCGGCCAAAGGTGGTGATGTGGTGGCTTTTCTCCTTGATGAAAAAGCAGACACATACAAAGAATCCCTGGAATCTTATGGCGTGAAAGAGCTGGTTTCCGTTTCTTCCCAGGGTGTTGAACTTGCAAAACAGCCCGAAGGTGCTGCAAAGGCACTGGCGGATGGCGTTAAAACATTGGGCGTAACAGCTCTGCTGGGTGTGAGCAGTCCTAAGGGGAATGATCTTCTGGCCAGGACGGCTGTTGAATTAAAAGCACCTTTGGCCCTGGATTGCGTGGATCTGAATTTTACTGATAAAACCGTTAAAAAATCTCATTTTTCAGGCAAAGCCATAGCCACCATGGAAATGACGGCGGAACCTTTTGTCTGCGGGATACGGCCCAACAGCTTTGAACCGGAAAAACAGCCTGCGGTGTGCTCAATTATTGACCATGCTGTTGCGGTTGAAAACTGTGATGGTGTCATTGTCAAATCCGTTGAAGCGGCATCCGGGAAAAAAGATCTTACAGAGGCCAATGTGATCATTACGGGCGGACGGCCCATGGCTTCGGGAGAAAACTTTCAAATTCTTGAAGAATGCGCACAATACCTTGATGCGGTTGTCGGGGCTTCAAGGGCTGCCGTGGATGCCGGATATGTCCCCCATTCCATGCAGGTTGGTCAGACCGGAAAAATTGTCAGTCCCAGGCTGTACATCGGCTGTGGCCTGTCCGGCTCGGTCCAGCACTTTGCCGGCATGAAAACTTCCAATGTAATCGTGGCCATCAATACGGATAAAGATGCACCGATTTTCACAAAATCGGATTACGGGATCATCGGTGACCTGTTTGAAGTCGTACCGGCTTTTACCAGGGAGCTGAAAAAACAGGAGTTAAGGGCATCCTTCATAACAAATCACAAACCACGCGCATAGGACGTGGTTTAATAAAAAATCCTAAAAATTTAATCTGTTAAAGAATGCTGCGAATTAAATCTGTGATTTATTTTTCAGGGCACAATAAACAGATGGCCTTTTTTAAAATTCAACCGATAAATGATGGATGTCGATTTAAAGCATGGAATCTTACCTTATTATTAAATCATTTGTCATGGCAGGGCTGTTGATAACCTGCTTTTACCTTTTTGGGACCAAGGTCAAAAGGTTGTTTCACCTGATGAAAGCAGTGGATGGGGTGAATTCCAGCATCATTAACCGGATCCCCGAAAGAATCGGGGTATTGTTCAAGGATGTGCTGGGCCAGACCAATGTACGTCGTAAAAAAATGCCCGGCTGGGCACATACGCTTATTTTTTTTGGTTTTCTTTCCGTTCAGCCCCACTCTCTGGAACTGATGATCCGCGGAGTTTTCCCCGGTTTTTCCGTGGGTCATCTGTTTCCCGGTCTTTACAACGTTTATCTCTTTATTGCTGATATCCTGGCATTTCTGGTACTGGCCGGTCTGGCCTATGCAATATACCGTCGTTTTCTTGAAAAACCTGAATATCTGACCATGGGAAAGGATGCCAACCTGATCATCCTTTTTACCGGTGTCATTATTATCAGCTTTCATCTGATAAATGCCTGCCAGATGGTATCTGATTATGCCGCCTATGGTTATGATTACAAAGATGTGTTTCCTGTTTCCACCCTTGCAGTGTCGGTTCTGGGGCTGAATACCTTTTCTTCGGTTTCCCAGACCATTTTTTTCGAAGTGGTATACTGGATTCACATGCTCACCATCTTAGGGTTTCTGGTCTATATTCCCGGTTCCAAGCATCTTCATCTGCTGGCGGCTGCACCCAATGTATTTCTAAAACCCCTGACCCGTGAAAAAGCCATTGCAAAAACAGACATTGAGGATGAAAACGCCGAAAGCTTCGGCCTGGGTAAAATCAATGAACTCCACTGGCTCAATATTCTGAATCTCTATGCATGCACCGAATGCGGCAGATGCCAGGAGCAGTGCCCTGCGGATTTTACAGGAAAACCCCTGTCGCCCAAGGCGATTGTCCACGATCTGAAAACAGAGCTGTTCCGATGGTCCCAGACGATTCTGGATGGGAAAAAGGATGAAATTGAACCCTTTGTCGGAGAAACAACCGGTATCACATCGGATATGCTCTGGGCCTGTACCACCTGCCGGGCCTGCGAAGATATCTGCCCTGTGAATATCCAGCACCTTGATTTCATCCTGGAGGCGAGAAAATACCAGGTACTCATGGAAGCCAGTTTCCCCGAGGAGATGCAGGACACCTTTACAAACCTGGAAAACCAGGGCAACCCTTGGGGATTTGCTTCCGATAGCCGGGCCGACTGGTGCCGGGATCTTAATATCCCGACCATGGAAGAAAGGCCCGACGCCGATATCCTGTGGTTTGTGGGATCTGCCCAGTCCTTTGATGACAGGGGTATCAAAATCGCCAGAGCCCTTGCCCGTCTGTTAAAAAAAGCCGGGGTCGACTTTGCCATCCTCGGTAACCGGGAGTGGGGAAGTGGAGATACGGCGCGCCGGGCCGGTAATGAATACCTTGCACAGATGATGATCATGACCAATGTTGAAATACTCAATGAATACAAACCAAAAAAAATACTTACAGCATGCCCGCACACCTATAATATACTGAAAAACGAATATCCCGGGTTTGGTGCGGATTACCCGGTGGTTCACCATTCCGAGTTTCTGCTCGATCTGGTCAATCAGGGAAAGCTGATCCCCAAAGGAGGTGGGCCCGGCGCCATTACTTTCCATGATTCATGTTATCTTGGTCGATGGAACGGCATCTTTGATGCCCCCAGACAATTGATCACAAAAATGAATCAGGGTCGGAAACCCGTGGAGATGCCGCGCAGTCGGGACAAAGGGTTTTGCTGCGGCGCCGGAGGCGGCCGCATGTTCATGGAGGAAAGCCTGGGGACCTATATCAATGTGGAACGTGCACGGGAGGTCATCGCGACCCATGCGGAATGTGTGGCTGTTGCCTGTCCGTTTTGCACCACCATGCTTCAGGACGGATTGAAAGAGTGCGACAGTAACATTAAAGTTCTTGATCTGGCTGAACTTCTGGATCAGCAGGTTTAAAAATTCGATTTTTATATAATATTTCGGCATCCTGAATCAGGCAAAATATATATATCTTCTTAAAAAAAGTGTAACCCGGCAAATGAAGGCTGCCAACATTTCTATTCCATGGCTGAAGTCAACACGCTGTGCAACAAGACATTTGCGCCTGCTTCACAA
This sequence comes from uncultured Desulfobacteraceae bacterium, assembly GCA_964418755.1. GTDB lineage: Bacteria > Desulfobacterota > Desulfobacteria > Desulfobacterales > 4572-123 > 4572-123. Next base: position 11,219 of record CAYQNS010000099.1, on the reverse strand, counting down.
TCTTCCCACGTTGTATTTTCAACTTCCACATGGCTTCGTCCCCCGATACTTGGAACAAATATCATTGCCGTCGGTGCAATCTGATTCATATAGCTGGCATCGTGCCCGGCTCCACTTACCATGCGAAGAGATGAGTATCCCAGATTATCTGCACTGTTTAAAATATTTTGTACCAATTTTTCATCAAATGGCGAATGTTCTACCCGCCAGGTCTCTTCGATTCGAATCGGACATCCACTTTGTTGTGCAATTTTTTGAAAATCCTGTTTAACCAGATCCCATGCCTTTAAGGCCAGATCATCATCCCAGGAACGTATATCTACAGTAAAATGAACCTTATCCGGAATTATATTTCTGGAATTGGGTTCGTTCTGAATTTCTCCGACCGTTGCCACCAGGTTCCCATTCATGCGATCCGGAAGCTCATTGACTTTGAGGATCATCCGGGCAGCCGCACACAGGGCATCATGACGACCTTCCATAGGGGTCGGCCCTACCTGATTGGCTTCTCCCTCAAGATAAATATCATACCAGTGCAGACAGACAATACCTTTGGGAGCACCAATGGTTATCTCCTGTTTTTCAAGAACCGGGCCCTGTTCGATATGGTATTCATAATAGGCGTGGACATCTGATTTTTCTGCAGGTGTCTTCCCTTTATACCCGATCCGGATCAGTTCATCTTCAAACCGCAGTCCATTGATATCAGTCCTGTCATAAATCCAATCTCTATCAAGGGCACCTGCCCATACACCTGAACACATCATTGCAGGCGCAAACCTTGTTCCTTCTTCATTTGTCCAGGCAACAATAGTTATCGGGTGTTGGGTTTCAATATTGTTTTCATGGAGAACCCGCATGACTTCCAGGGTACCCATAACGCCTAAAATACCGTCAAAGCGCCCTCCTTTTGGCTGGGAATCAATATGAGAGCCACTCATTACGGGTGCAAGATCATTGTTTTGCCCCTTGCGCATTCCAAAAATATTACCCACTTCATCGATACGAACTTCAAGGTCAAGCTCTTTTAACCATTTCACAAACAAATCCCGGGCCTGTTTGTCTTCATCGGACAGGGTCAGGCGCTGGACACCACCATTAGGTGTTGCGCCTATTTTTGCCATTTCTTCAAGGGTATTTTGAAGGCGCCTGCCATTAACTCTCAATTGTTTTTTTGTCATTTCTTCAATACCTGTTCAAACGACTATCGCGGGTGTATTTTTTTAAATAATATGCTATATCGAATTTTCAATAAATGCTTTTTTAATAATTTCAATCCACTGGGGAGGATAGGCCAGTTTGAAAGCAATGGTATCCATTCGTTCCCGGGAGGTTGAAAAATCGATCTTCACAGCTGACTTATACAGCCTGGCACCCTTGTGGGACGATGCAGGATAGGCTTTTTGTATGAATTCTCCCGGGACATCAAATCTGGTATTGGAAAATCGATTTTTAAACAGCAGCCCGCCCCTGTGTATCAATAAAAACCCTTTGTATCTTTTCGGTGGCCCCTGATCTGAAGACAGGCCGTAACAGGTGACACCAAATCCCAGGGCTATAATATCTTCTTTTTTATAGGTGTTTCTGATCCATTTTTTCTCTTTGTAGGTAAGCCAGGTCATACCGATAACAACACATAAAAAAAGACAGCCGATAATAACAATATGGTATTGCTGAAGAAATTCCATGCAAATCAAACCTTGTATGCCATCAACGGTTTTCGCCTGGCACTAAATATAAAAGTTATGGGGGTATTGATGCTATAGGTTAACTCCCATAACTTTCATATCGTTTACAAATAGCCGGTCAACTTATACAGACCTGGTTTGGCCTTCTGCCATGCTATCCCATTCTTTTTCCGCTGCAATCCATGCTTCTTCCGTTGCATCTTTTTCCCATGCTTCAAGGCCTCTTTCCGCCCTTGTCGCACCTGGTAAGAAATTGTCCAGAATTATCGCAATAATAGCGGTAACCGCCATCCCGGTTGTCAAGATGGCCTGGAAAATATTACCCAGAGTGTTGACAAATGACCCTGCTGTTCCCCAGGCAATGGGTACGGCAGCTGCTGAAAGCATGGGGTTGAAATGATAGGGAACACTTAATCCGCAAAAGAAAGCAAGTCCGATGATAAACAGGTTGCGGGAGTTATTCAGATTTACAATTTGGAGATTTGAAAGACCCACTGATGCGATCATGCCGAAAAGACCGACAAACATTGCGCCCACAACTGGTTTTGGCAGTGTTGCAAGGCTGGCGCCAAATTTTCCGCAAAGCGGAACAATCAGCATTAAAACGGCACCGGCAATAATGACCCTCCGGCTTGCAACCCTTGTAAGTCCAATGGACCCGATATTTTCAGAATAAGAGGTGGTTCCGTTACCCGTCTGGAGAATACCGGCAATAAAACATCCGATTCCTTCTGCGCCCAGTCCTCTTGATATCATTCTCTCTGTCGGTACAGGTGCTTCTGAAATTCTGGCGCAGGCATAATAATCACCAATGGATTCCACCATTGACGCCAGATATCCTGCCAGCATTCCAAATACGCCGGCCCATAGGGTCGCGCTGCTAAAATCCGGAAATCCCCACTTAAAAGGCACCATGGGAGCAAAGCTGAACCAGGAAGCCGATGCAATAAGATCGGGTTTTAAGTATGCCGCATTATCAGGAGAAATTAAACCGGTAATAGTGCCGATAAAAGCAACCAACCACCCGGTGAGAATTGCCAGCAGAACAGGAAACATCATAAACATTTTGGATTTTAAAGAAAAAACCTGTGAGTATAAAATAAGAGCAATAAGGGTAATTAAAGAAATAAGCCAGTTCGTTGCCATCCAGGGCGCTCCGATTGAAAAAAGCGCAAGACCAATCATGGCGATTGTCGGTCCAATAACAATTGGACTGATAATATTTTTAATACGGCCCAGTACCCCGGTATACCCAAGGACTATTTCCACAAGAGAGGCTACCATAATTGCCGCTGCCAACTCCTGCATTTGAATCTGCCAGACGTCAACACCTGCGAGCTTTTTGCCGGCAACCATACCGATAATGGCAAATGCCGGCCCTAAAAATGAAAACGTTCCGCCCTGGATTATAGGAAGCCGGTTTCCAAGGGGGGATTGCTGAATCAAAGTACAGATCCCGGATGCAAAAAACATGGTTGAAATTAATAGAGCCAATTTATCCGGCGGCATCCCTATGGCGCCTCCGATAATAAAAGGAATTAATACCGTTGCCCCGAACATGGTCAAGTATTGCTGAAGCCCAAGCAATATTGCCAGAGGCCATTTGGGTTTGCTGCCGATAGGGTACAAAATCCATCCGCTCTTGGTTCCATTCTCTTCTTGTTCGCTCATACAATCTCCTCCCTTAAATTATGAATTTATCTTCACTCCTCGGTAGCAATTAACCACAGAGAATGACCTTAGTTTATGGAAGATGTTTGCAAATATCTTCATACATTTCAGGTCTTCTGTCTCTGAAAAACTGCCAGCCGTCCCTGACTTCACGAATCATTTCAAGATCCAGATCTGCAACTACTATTTCATCTTTATCACAGCTTCCTTTTACAAGAAACTCGCCCTTTGGATTGACAAAATAACTGGTCCCGTAAAATTCTCCGAATTCCCATGGTTTTTCTATCCCTACACGATTGTTTGCACCAATAAAAACACCGTTTGCAACCGCTTGTGCAGGTTGCTCAAGCTCCCAAAGGTATTGAGATTTTCCCGTTGTTGTTGCAGATGGGTTAAACAGAATTTCAGCTCCGTTTAATGCCAGAATGCGGGCACATTCCGGAAAATGTCGATCATAACATATATAAATACCGATTTTTGCATATTGGGTTTCAAATACGGGAAATCCAAGATTGCCCGGTTTGAAATAAAATTTCTCCCAGAACCCGGGCCAGGTATGGGGTATTTGAATTTTTCTGAATTTACCAAGATAGTCCCCATTGGCATCAATCACGGCAGCCGTATTATAATAGACGCCATCTATGGTGACTTCGTAAACAGGTATAATCATGACCATTTTATATTTTTTGGCATATTCACTAAATCTTTCAGTTGTCGGGCCAGGCACTTTTTCTGCAGCTTTATACCATTTCATATCTTGCTCGCAGCAGAAATACGGGCCATAAAAAATTTCCTGAAGGCATAAAATATTTACACCCTTTTCTCCGGCCTCCTTGACCATGGGGATATGTTTTTCAATCATGGCTTCTTTTATTTGAGCAACAGTGCCTTCCGACCGGGCGTTTGACATCTGAATATGCGCACATTTAACTATTCTGGACACGACAACCTCCTTATTAGACCTTTGTTTTAACATAAGATGAGCGATCAGCTCTTGGCAATTAGCTCCTATGTTTTAGACATTTACCAGCAATGCGATTTTCATCCATTGGGTGAAATGATGACCTTTGACAATATATTAAAAGTATTGTGCTAATTGCTAAAAGCTAATTGCAAAAAGCTCAATTTAGTTTTAATAATCTTGGGATCTTTGAAAACTACTATTAATAAAAAATCAAAGTCAAGTAATTTTCTACTATCGCAATATCCGCATTGGTATTTACAGCAAGATAAAGCATTGACCATTGTGGATAAAAAAGTTATAAATAAAGATGTTATTTTTTCAATAAGTTCGGTATTATCCTCGCAGGAAGGAGCCTAATTATGAATAAAAGATATGATTTTAGTCAGGCTTTGGCAGAGGCGGATCGATGTCTTCTTTGTCATGATGCACCTTGTTCAAAAGGGTGCCCGGCCAACACAGACCCTGGAAAATTTATCAAAAAATTCAGGATGCAAAACATAAAAGGTGCCGTTCGGACCATAAAAGAAAATAATATCCTGGGTGGTGCCTGCGGCATTTTATGTCCCACTTCAAAATTATGCGAAAAGGAATGTGCAAGCTCTCATCTTGACCGGCCAATTCAGATTGGAAAAATACAGGAGTTTTTAGTCAGGCATGGTCGTGATATCGGTTTCAAGGTGTTTGAAAAACCGGAATTAACTCTTGAAAAAGTGGCTGTAATAGGATCAGGGCCTGCAGGCTTAAGTTGCGGGGCTGAGCTCGCAAAAAAAGGATATAACGTCACCATTTTTGAAAAAATGGGTGAACCCGGAGGTGTTTTGCGATATGGGGTTCCTTCCTATAGATTCAGCAAGAAGTATTTGAAAACAGAGCTTGAAGATATCATAAATCTTGGGGTTGAATTTGAATGTAACCATCCCATAAAGGAAGAGGGTGAGGCTGAAGATCTTCTCACGAAGGGTTTTAAAGCGGTTTTTATTGCAATCGGCCTATGGGATGCTGCCGGTATTTTTGATGAAAAGCCTGAGGGCGTTTATAATTCTGTGGAGTTTTTGTCCAGCCCCCACACAGGTCATCTGGATATCGTAAAAGACCGGATCAAGGATAAAAAAGTGGCGGTTATCGGCGGAGGATCTGTTGCCATGGATTGCGCCGGGTATTCAGTAACTCTCGGGGCTTCAGATGTTTATCTGGTATACAGAAGATCCTTTTGCCAGATGCCGGCTGAAAATGATGAAAAAATTGAATCCCTTGAGAACAATATACATTTCCTGATACTTAACCAGCCCAGGGCCTACCTCACAGATCCCAATGGCTTGGTATCCGGTATTAAACTTGTTCGCACAGAATTATCCCCGGCCAGGGGCACCCAAAGAAGGGCACCCATTGAGGTAAAAGACTCTGAATGGATTCTTGATATTGATTTTGTTGTGGAAGCCATCGGCAATAAAGCCTTTGAGGATTCAGGCAAATTATATCCAGGCGTTGATATTAATGCAAAAAAACTGATCAAAGCATCCCTTGACAATTGCCGGACCTCAAAACAGGCAATCTTTGCAGGGGGTGACATCGTAAGGGGCCCATCTCTTGTTGTAAATGCCGTTCAGGATGGGAAAACAGCCGCGGGCACTATAGACAGCTACTTGAAACAGAGGAGGAGCTATAATGAATAAAAATGATATTGATTTATCTATTGATTTTTGCGGTGTAAAATTCAAAAATCCGTTTTTGCTCTCTTCTTCTCCGGTGTCAAACAGCGCTGAAATGGTAGCCAGATCCTTTGACGCAGGATGGGGCGGTGTTGTATTTAAGACCCTGAACTCAGATACAATCCCCATTGTTCATCCATCTCCCCGTATGAACGGGTATGCTTATGGCAATAAAAGGCTTGTGGGGCTTCAAAACGTTGAAATGATCTCAGACAGGCCTCTTAGAGATAATCTGGTGGATTTTTTATATCTTAAAAAAAAATATCCGGATCATATTCTCATCTCCAGTATCATGGGCTTTTCCAATGATGAATGGGGCTATCTTGCCAAAGTATCCGAGGACAATGGTGCGGATATGCTAGAACTGAATTTTTCATGCCCCCATATGTCGGTGGAAGGTGCCGGCCACCACGTGGGCAAGGCGTTTGATCTTATTGAAAAATTTACAACCACGGTAAAACAATGCGTCTCCATACCGGTTATTGCAAAAATGACCCCAAATATCACAGATATGACCGAACCGGCTCTTTATGCAAAACAGGGCGGGGCGGATGCCATTTCAGCCATAAATACCGTAAGCGGTATTTCCCAGATAGATCTGGATGTTTTCACACCAAAGCCAAATATTTTTGGACTTGGCTCCGTCAGCGGGACATCAGGGCCGGCAGTCAAACCCATTGGTCTCCGGTTTATCTCGGATATGGCAAAGTGTGAAGAACTATCCCTGCCGTTGTCGGGTATCGGTGGAATTGAAACATGGGTTGATGCGCTGGAATATATACTTCTCGGCTCATCAACCATACAGGTGACCACTGGGATCATCCATTATGGATACGGCATTGTTGAAGATATGATTGAAGGCTTGACCGACTTTATGGTTGAAAAAAATATATCCAGGGTTCAAGACCTTGTCGGCAAGGCACTTGGCAATCTTGAAACAACGGATAAATTTGATCTAAAGAGGCAGGGACGTGCACAATATAATCTGGAAGAATGTGTTGGATGCGGTCAATGCTATACCGTTTGCAGGGATGCCGGCGGATTTGCACTGGATTGGGACGAAGAAAAAAGACGTCCGATTTTAATCGAAGATAAATGTTTAAGCTGCATGATATGCAGCTTTATCTGCCCTGTTGCCGGCATTATTTCGTTTACAGAGATGCCCGGGACATGGAAAAGGCGGGACACGCAAATAATGGATACATCTTTGGAAGCCCAAATTAAATATCAACCATTTATATCATCATAAACAAGGAGGAGAAGATGTCCATCTTAATACAAAATGGTTTGGTTGTCACTTCAACGGGCAGTTATTCTGCTGATGTATATGTTGAAGATGGCAAAATAAAATCCATCGGCACTAATCTTGATTGTGCTGCAGAAACAACTATTGATGCTATGGGTAAATATGTTTTACCAGGTACCATTGATCCCCATACTCATCTCGCAATGCCTTTTATGGGGACCTTTGCCCAGGATGACTATGAAACAGGTACGATCGCAGCAGCCTGCGGCGGCGTGACCAGTGTGGTTGATTTTGATCTTCAGCAAAAAGGGGAATCTATTTTCGAAGCTGTTGAAAGAAAAAAATCATGGGCTAAAGATAAAGTTGCCGTGGATTATTCTCTTCACCCGGCTATTATGGATCCGAGACCGGAGGTCATTGACGAAATTAAGACGGCTATCCAGGAATATGGAACACCTAGTTTTAAAATTTTCATGGTTTATGATTTCAGGGTTGATGATGCAACAATGATCAAGCTGCTCAAACAGACCCAAAAATATGGGGGGCTTGTACAGGTCCATGCGGAAAATGTCCATATTATTAATCATTTAAATGAAGAGTTTGAAAAGAAAGGAACATTGTCTCCTTACTATCATGCAAAAAGCCGCCCCAATATCGCCGAAGAAGAGGCAGTATCAAGAGCTGCTAAAATGGTGGAGCTGACAGGTTCCAGGATCTACATTGTTCATCTTTCCTCCAAAGAGGCCTTGGCCCGGGTTAAAGAAGCAAGGGATAAGGGGATCAATGTTTTTGCCGAAACCTGCCCCCAATATTTGCTTCTGGATGAAGAACGATATAAAGAACCGGGATTTAACGGGGCAAAATATGTAATGTCTCCGCCGTTAAGAACAAAAGAAAGCAACAAAGCTCTATGGGACGGTATCAACCAGGGTGATGTCCAGGTTGTTGCAACAGACCATTGCCCCTTTGATTTCAAAGGCAAAAAGGATATGTTTGGGACGGATGATTATAAGAAAATACCAAACGGTGCCCCCGGGATTGAGACCCTCTTGATGCTGATGCACTCTGAAGGTGTTGTCAAAGGAAGAATAAGCCTTGAAAAAATGGTTGATGTTTTATCAACAACGACAGCAAAGATGTTTGGTCTTGCTGATAAAGGAGAGATCCGTGTCGGCAAGGATGCCGATATTGTCATTTTTGATCCCGAACTGAAATTTACAATAACCCAGAAAAAACTTCATATGAATGTAGACTATACACCCTACGAAGGGATGGAAGTCACCGGTATGCCGGTGGCGGTTTATGTACGTGGTGAAAAAGTTTCAGAATGGAGAAATGACCATGTCGAATTTGTCGGGGAAAAAGGCTATGGCAAGTTTGTTAAACGCGAACCGTTAATGATGAAATAAGCAACTATTCCGGGTTAATAGTATGGGAAAAGAATAACACTCCGGCATATATAGACAACTCACCGGGCACCACTACCTGTGTCCGGTGAGTGCAGTAAAAATATTTTAACACATCGAATCAGATTCACAGGAAGGGTTATATGGCACTTTTAACAGACGAACAAAAGCAGGCGGATCGAAAATTCATAACTGAAATGATAGTCAAAGCCAGGACGGCTCAAGAAGAATTTGAAAAGTATAATCAGGAACAGGTTGATGAAGTCATCACCGCTTTGGGCTGGGCCATCTATCAAAAGAAAAATGCAGAATACCTGGCAAAGCTTGAGGTGGAAGAGACCGGCATGGGAAACATCAGGGACAAGGCCCTCAAGAACATAAACCGGACCAAGGGTGCGGTCATTGATCTCATCGGAAAAAAATCAGTGGGTGTTATCCATGTGGATGAAGAAACCGGCGTAACCCAAATCGCCAAACCAAAAGGAGTTATCGGAGCCCTAACGCCCTGCACAAACGCTACCCCGGGCACCATTGGAAATGCACTGATGATCCTTAAATGCCGCAATTCCGTTATATTCACTCCCAATCCCAGATCCAAAAAAACCAGTGACGAAGTCATCAGAATCATGAACGAGGAGCTTCAAAAAATAGGCGCTCCCGACAACCTGATTCAGGGAATAAGCAATCCCACTACCAACCTATCCCAGGAGCTCATGCGCCAGGTGGACACCGTGATAGCTACCGGGGGTCAGGGCATGGTAAGGGCTGCATACTCCAGTGGAACACCTTGCGTTGGTGTGGGGGCGGGTAATTCAGTGATGGTGGTGGACGAGAGCGCAGACCTGGAAGATGCTGCCGAAAAGATCTACCTGGGAAAGGTTTTTGATAATGCTACCAGTTGCTCTTCCGAAAACAGTATAATACTACAGGAAAGCATTTACGACACTGTGATCGAAAATTTGAAAAAACACGGTGGATATGTTGTACCACAGGATGAAAAAAAACGCCTTGAAAAGGTGATGTGGAAGGACGGCCATCTGACCATCGATATCATATGCAAGGATCCAAATGCCATAGCCTGCCTGGTTGAGATGAAATCCGATGCGGCTCAAAATGCAGCATTTTTCATTGTTCCCGAAACGGGAACCGGACCCGACCATCCTTTTTCCGGAGAAAAATTATCCGTGGTTCTGACAGCTTATAAATACAAAAATTTTGACGATGCAATAAAGCTTGTTAAGGATATTACGGATTATCAGGGCAAAGGGCATTCCTGCGGCATTCATTCTAAAAACGAAGACCACATCATGAAACTGGCCCACTCCATTCATGTATGCAGAATTCTTGTAAACCAGGTCCAGGCTTACGGCAACAGCGGAAACTTCAACAATGGCCTGGCGTTTACCGCCACACTGGGATGCGGAAGCTGGGGCGGCAACTCCATAGATGAGAACGTCACATACAAGCACTGCATGAACATTACCCGCCTGGCCCGGCTCATTGAACCACGGGAAATCCCCGATGACGAGGAGATCTTTGGCGCCTACTGGGGCAAGTACGTCAAATCAATGGAATAAATCACCTGCACCAGTAGAACAGGTGGCTTGATGAAGCCCCCTCGAAGTGGGCTGCAAGCGCCGCGATTCCTATAGATTGTAATTCAATATCAAGGACGCAGCCGCCCTGAAGGCTATGGACATCGGACATCGCATAATGAAACAACATAATTGTATTCAGGAAACGGATTGGAAAAAGGGTGACAATGAGCTGTATTCAGAGCTTAAATCAAAACTTCTACTGAACGGCAAACTTGGGGGTTGCAGGGAGTTTATTGTAAAATACTCTGAAATGGAACCAGGTGCCGTGCTTCCCATGCATTGCCATGGACACGCCCATAGTGATTATATCATATCCGGCAGAGTATGGGCGCAACTGGGGTGCCGCCGGGTTGAACTGGAAGTGGATAGTGCCACCTATTTTCCCGCTGGAATGCCCCATGCCTATGAAGCCGTGGGTAGAGAAAAATTACGATATTATTCTATTTATGCATGCGAAAAAAAAGGTCAGAATGTCCAAAGCGTCCCGGTGAATCCGGACCGTGCCAACAAGATCGATCGCCCCAACATGGATAAAACCAGGTGGGCGGTGGCGGAAAGTTTTGAAACCTGGTATTACTGGGAGCCCTCAAAGGGACCCAAGGGTGTTCGATGGAACAGCCTGTTTGATGCAACGCGCGGTGGCCATGAAGATATGATCGTCGGAACCCTTTTTGCCCCTCCGGGAGGGCGATACAGCAGACATTACCATGACCAGCCTGAAATGTTTATCGGGCTGGAAGGCCGAGGCGTTCTTTTTTGCGGGGATGATATCATTCCAATGGAACCGGGGGTTGCAGCATATGTAGGGAAAAAACAGATTCACGGAGCACAGACAATGGGACCTGTTTCCATGAAAATGATCTGGGTATACGGCACGGAATCGGCAAGTGCCGACTGGAGCTGGATCCCGGTGGAAGATATTTATCTTGGGGCACAA
>CAYQNS010000098.1:0-14675 GCA_964418755.1 uncultured Desulfobacteraceae bacterium | reverse complement strand
CCTATGGTGAGTTGAGATCCTATAATAACATAGCTATATTAAATTAACAATGCCTTTTTAACCGGGATATCGGTAAATTTCCCTCACAAAAAAAATACTTGGAATTAATTGAACAATTGTGTATATATGGCAAGCAATCGTTATTCATAATCCGTTTTTACATTAATTTTGTCCCAACTTGATTTCAGTAGCGGTGTCGGCATCTTCTCAACTTGCTTTTACACCGAGTTTCTTTCAATTTTATTAATTCTGAAGTTAAAATGTTCAAATTGCGGCCGCCGGCATTAATGGTGTAGATAACGTTGGAGTTCGATAATTAAATGAATCTGCATACCGGTAAAACAATATCTACCGGTGGTCTTGTAGACAGGTTACCAATACACTTTGCGAACAGAAAAGGAGCGCGTACATGTCAGTCATTACAATTTCACGTCAATTTGGAGCTGGGGGTATAACTCTGGGAGCCATGCTGGCAAAAGAACTTGGTTATACATTTGTCGACAATGAGATCATCCAGATGGTGGCTAAAAAGGCCAAGGTGTCAACCAACTGGGTCGAATCCATCGAAAAGGAAGCCGGTGGTAAATTGCTGAAATTTATCAGTAGTGTTGTATCTAAAAAATTAATCGACCAAGTCCTCGATGACAAACGGGGGTATATTGATGAGGAGATCTATGTTGATCTTCTTTATAAAATTATCGCCCAGATTGCAGATGAAGGTGATGCGGTTATCCTTGGCCGCGGCGGGCAGTATATCCTGAAAGATCGTGACGATGTCTTTCATGTTCTGCTGATTGCAGACAAGACTGAGCGAATTAAATTCATGGAAAATCATTATGAGCTTTCACCGTCCCAGGCGCTTCAGGCTGTGACTAGAGAGGACAAAAGAAGGACCAATCTTTATCGTAAATTCGGAAAGCAGTCTTATGATCAGTCGGATCACTACCATATTGTGCTTAATACAAGCCGGCTGGAACTTGTTGAAGCTACACGGATTATCTGCAGCATGGTCACGCAACCCAAATAGACAATTTGCATTGCGCTGCACAATATCCGTTTATCTTATCGATATTTTCCAATGAGTCGAAAATATCGTCTTATATCCTGACCGGAGACTGTTAAGTGCTGAGTGGATCAGAGGAAGAAATAAACCATCGGAGAAAGGCCGGGGCCGCGGGCAAAAAAATCATCTCTTTTTGTCTGACTTTTTTCATATGTTTTGCCACATGGCTGATTCTTTCCGGACGATTTGATATTTTTCATATATCGCTGGGGGTTATATCCTGCGGCCTTGTTGCATTTTTTTCAGGCGACCTTCTGTTTCCGACTGCGTTTACCCGGGAGTTTCCAAAACAGTGGCTTGCTTTTATGGGCTATCTTCCCTGGCTGTTTTATCAAATTTTCAAAGCCAACCTTCACATGCTGTACCTGGTGTTTCATCCCCGTATGAGGGATCATATCGACCCGCTGATCATCAAATTCGACAGCCGGCTCAAAGGTGATATGGCGTTTTTGATTTTCGCCAATTCCATCACCCTGACACCCGGCACCATTACAGTATATACATCCATCTATGGCGAATACACCGTTCATGCCATTGATAAGCAATCGGCGGATTCGCTGCCCGGTGTAATGGAAGACAAAATTGCCCGCATTTTTGGTGAATAATGGAAAAAATCTTTTTTTATGCCGGCCTGTATCTGGCGCTGTTAATGGCACTCTCCCTTTACCGGGCCGTGGCCGGGCCCACGGTACTGGACAGACTGCTGGGTGTAAATGCCATCGGCAGCAAAACCACGGCACTGCTGATTCTACTGGGGATTTTGTACCAGCGGGTGGACATGTTTATCGATATTGCTCTGGCCTATGCCGCGTTGAACTTTATTGCCGTACTGGGGGCTTCCCGGTATTTTCAAAAAAGAAAGGGCCTGCATGGCGAAAATGAAAATTTATAACCAGTTACATTTTTTCCGCTTCGATCAGAGGTTGTTATGAATATCGGGATTGTTATCATTTTATTGTTCGGGCTTTTGTTTTTTACCGGTGGCTCAGTGGGCATTATTCGTTTTCCGGATTTTTATTCACGCCTGCATCCGGCCGGCAAGCTTGATACCATGGGGCTACTGATGACCATGGGTGCCATGGCCCTGTATAATCTTACCGATTTTTCCATGACAGCGCTGATCACCAGTCTGAAAATCATGCTGATCGTTGTGTTTGTCTTTATCACCAGCCCTACGGCCACCCATGCGATTGTGGATGCCGGATTCCGTGCCGGACTGGCGCCCTGGACAAAACAAAAAAAAGAGGACGATCCATGATCTGGTACATAGAACTGGTGATAACGATACTGGTGATCATCTGCGGCATTGCAGCGATAACGGTCAGAGATCTTCTGGGAGCAGCCATTTTATTCGGGGCCTACAGTTTCATGATGTGCCTGCTGTGGGCCATTATGGGGGCGGTGGACGTGGCCTTTACCGAGGCTTCCGTGGGCGCAGGAGTCAGTACGGTTTTGTTTGTAGCGGCTGTTTTTCGAACATCCAGGAGGACAAAGGATTGAAAATTATCGGATTTATCATTGTTTTATTGTGCGGCGGCCTGCTGGCATATGCTACGTCTGATTTTCCATATTGGGGCGATCCGGCATCCCCGGCATCCATGCATGTATCGGCTTATTATATTGAAAACGCGGTGGCAGATACATCCGTTCCCAATATTGTCACTGCCGTGCTGGCCGATTATCGCGGGTATGACACCATGTTCGAGACAGCGGTCATCTTTTCGGCCGCAATTGCCTGTTTTTTTCTGCTGCGGATTTTTACACCCGAATCCTCTCAATCAAAACTGTACCGTCATATTCCCACCGGCATTACGCTTAGAATCGCACCGGGCGGAAAGCTGCCGGAGAAATCGGACACATTTGAAAGAATCGATTCTTCCTGGGTTCCCCACGATCTGATCATCAAAACGGCCTGCCGCCTGTTTATTCCTTTTATTCAGATTTTCGGACTGTATGTCATTGCCCATGGCCACCACAGTCCGGGCGGCGGGTTTCAGGGAGGGGTGATCCTGGGCGCTTCCATCATTCTTTTTGCCGTTTCCAATGACCTGCGGTCAACCATTTCGCGCATGGGCGAAAAAATAACCGCATTTTTATGCTCGGCCGGTGTATTTATCTATGCCGGTACCGGGGCGCTCTGCATTTTACTGGGTGCCAATTTTCTGGACTATGGCGCCCTTGCATCTCTAATGGGTGTCGATCCGGTTTCCGCTCGTTCTCACGGCATCCTTATTGTTGAAATCGGTGTGGGAATAACGGTGATGGCGGTGATGGTATCTCTTTATTATATCCTTTCTTCCGGCGGTCAACTTGATGAGGGTCTTTAATCGTGCATGATCTGATTTTAGCCATTATGTCAAAATATAATTACTGGATCTATATCGTGCTGCTGATGATCGGCCTCTATGCCATGATGGTAAAAAAAAATCTGGTAAAAAAAATTATCGGCATGAATATTCTCCAGACCGCCATTATTCTGTTTTATATTTCCGTCAGCGCCAAAAAAGACGGTACGCTTCCGATCATTATACACGGGCCCCATGCCGGGCACCACCCGGTAAGGGCGGCCGATTATATCAACCCGCTGCCCCATGTGCTGATGCTCACCGCCATTGTGGTTGCCGTAGCAACCCTGGGTGTGGCCCTGGCCCTGGCCATAAAGGTTTACCAACAGTACGGCACACTGGATGAAGATGAAATCCATACCAGGATAAGAAAATGAGTCAACAGTTTCCGGCACTGATCATTATCGTACCGCTTCTGGCGGCTTTTTTTATTTTTACGGTCAGTTGGATAAACCGTAAGCTGTGCTTTCCGATAGCCGTTCTGTCCCTGGCCATATCGCTTGTGTCGGCGATGGGATTACTCGGTATGGTACTGTCAAACGGCCCTGTTGAATATCGAATGGGCGGATGGCCTCCACCCTGGGGCATTCCCTATTATGTGGATTATCTGAACGCCCTGGTGCTGGTTGTTGTTTACGCCGTTGCCTTGATTAACCTGCTTGCGTGCCGCCAAAGTGTCCGACGGGAATTTCCTGACAAAATCGGTTCCTTTTTCACCCTCTATGTGCTTTTTGTAACCGGCCTGGGCGGAATGGTGGTGACGGGGGATGCATTTAACCTCTATGTCCTGCTGGAAATCGCATCCCTGACCGGTTATGCCCTCATCGGAATGGGAAAGGGAGATGCGGCCCTGTCCAGTTTGAATTATATCTTCATGGGCACTATCGGCGCCAGTTTTTACCTGCTCGGCATCGGTTATCTGTATCTGGTTACAGGATCTCTGAATATAGCCGATATCGCTTCCATCCTCCCGGGAGTATATGATTCAAAGGTTGTGCTGGTGGCATTTATTTTCTGCATAACCGGGCTTTTTCTTAAAATGGCTTTTTTCCCTTTGCACGGATGGCTGCCCAATGCCTATACAAACGCACCTTCGGCGGCCATCAGTCTGATTGCACCCTTGACAACCAAGGTGATGATTTATGTCATGATCCGTATCGTCCTGTATCTTTTCACACCTTCTTTTTCCTTTGGGGCTCTGCATGTCGGCAGCGTCCTTGTGTGGCTGTCCGCTGGTGCAATTGTCATGGGATCTTTGCTGGCCCTAGGCCAGAAAAGTCTGAAAAGAATGCTGGCCTACATAATCGTCGCCGAAGTCGGTTATATGACGGGGGGCCTCTGGCTGGGCAACACGGAAGGCATAACCGGCGCAATCCTCCATCTGGTCAATGATGCGGCCATGACCCTGTGCGTATTTTTGGCGGCGGGCACCCTGATGTTCAAAATAAAGCCATCTGTTGCAGGCGAATTGCAGTTGGATGACCTGGCCGGTAGTTTTACAAAAATGCCGTATACAATGGCCGCTTTTGTCATGGGGGCGCTTTCCATTATCGGTGTTCCGCCCTTCTGCGGTTTTTTCAGCAAATGGTATCTTCTTTCCGGCGCCGTCACGGCCGGGCATTATGAATTTCTGGCAGCACTCCTGTTCAGCAGTCTGGTAAATGTGGTTCTTTTTTTCAGAATCATTGAAATCGGTTATTATGGCAAACCAGGTCACCGGGCGGAATCCGGGCATTCGATTGCGCACATGGATGAAGCCCCCCTGGATATGCTGATCCCGCTTTTACTGGTTGCCGCCGGACTGCTTGCCATGGGGTTCTACACCGACGATATTGTCACGCATGTAATCCGGTTTGCCATACCGGCGGGAATTGTATGATATGGAAATAATTACCTCCATAAAACCGTTTCTGGCGGTTCTGGTATCCAGCCTTGCGGTTTTGGGGATTATTGCCTGCAAACGGCCGAATATCAGGGAGACCTGGACCCTTGGCGCGGCTGTTTTGAAGCTTTTGATTGTGGCCTCCATGCTGCCGGCTGTTTTACGGGGAGCCGAGATTGAATACACTCTGATGCAGGTACTGCCCGGAGTTGCCATCCGTTTCAGGGTGGATGCATTCGGCATGCTGTTCGCACTGGTGGCATCTTCTCTTTGGATCATAACATCAATCTATTCCATCGGGTACATGCGCAGCCTGAAAGAGCACAGCCAGACGCGGTATTTCTGCTTTTTCGCCCTATCCCTTTCGGCGACCATCGGGGTGGCCTTTTCAGCCAATCTTTTAACCCTTTACCTGTTTTACGAAATGCTGTCACTGGCCACCTATCCTCTGGTCACCCACCATCAGGATGCTCAGGCCAGAAGTTCGGGCCGCAAGTATCTGTTGTATATAGTGGGATCTTCCATCGGCCTGGTACTGCCGGCCATGGTGATTACCTATCATTTAACCGGTACGCTTTCGTTTGCCGGTGGCGGAATCATGGCCCAGGCGGCTTCGCCGACCCTGCTGACAATTCTTTTTTTTCTTTTTTTGTTCGGTTTTGCCAAGGCAGCCGTAATGCCCATGCATTCATGGCTGCCGGCCGCCATGGTGGCGCCGACCCCGGTCAGTGCCCTGCTGCATGCGGTGGCGGTGGTCAAGGTCGGGGTGTTCTGTGTTGTCCGGGTCATTACCAAGGTGTTCGGAAGCGACTGTTTCGGGGGATTGCACCTGAGCCCCGTGGTCTGTTTTGTCGCCTCCGTTACCATTATTGCCGCATCGTTTATCGCTCTTTCACAGGACGGCCTCAAGCGCCGGTTGGCCTTTTCCACCATCGGCCAGCTCTCCTACATCATACTGGGCGTGGCCCTGCTTTCTCCCCTCGGGATGACCGGCGGGATGCTGCATATTGCCATGCATGCATTCGGCAAGATCACCCTGTTTTTTTGTGCGGGAGCGATATTCGTTGCCACCGGCCGGAAAAATATCAGTGAAATGGCGGGCATCGGGAAAAGGATGCCGATTACCATGGCCGCCTTCTTTATCGGCGCGATGAGTGTCATCGGCCTGCCGCCCTGCGGCGGGTTTATCAGTAAGTGGTATCTGGTTTTAGGAGCTCTTGAGGCGGATCAAATCCCGATGCTGATTGTCCTTTTAACCAGTTCGCTGTTAAACGCCGCTTATTTCCTGCCGATTGTTTACAAAGCTTTTTTCTGCAGCCCGGAGAAATCTTTATTTGAAAACAAAGTTGAAGAAGCGCCATTGTGGTGCCTGGTGCCCTTATGCTTTACTGCGATTGCATCGTTTGCGCTGTTTTTCTTTCCGCAGCCCTTTCTTACGTTAGCCAAAATAGCGGTTAAAAGTATAACCGGGGGACCCTGAAGTGGATAATAAAAAAACGGAAAATTCCGAAAAGATGGTGCTCAGTCATGAGTCGGTACCGGGATACCCGCTTGCGTTCGTCATTGCGGTGACCGTGGCGGTCGCCTACCTGGGATATATTTTTATCACCTCGTTGTCAGGGTAGGGGGAATTCGGCAGCCGGATTGAATATTGAAAAATGAGGGTTAAAAAATTTTGGACAAAAAGAGGCGGAATCAAATGACTAAAATAAAGAAAGAATTAACAATTTTCGACAAACCTGAAAATGTCAAAAAACTCCTTTTTGTTTTTTTTGTCGCCCTGGCTGCTTTACTTGTTGCCGATTTTTTCATTCACAAACACGCTGATTTCCCATGGGAAACGCGAACCAATTTTTTTGCAGTTTACGGTTTTATATCATACGTCGGCCTGATTTATATTTCAAAACTCTTGCGGCCTTTTTTAAAAAGAAAAGAAGATTATTACGAAGATAAATAACGTCCAGGGCGAAAAAGTGCGTTTTTATAATGTTTTGAGGTTAATATGATTCCAACGATGCTCCCAACAGGAATTGCTCCTCCATTGATTTTTATTATCGGCGCTCTATTGATTCCGTTTTTAAAAGGCCGCCTCAAATCGGTATTCATGCTGTCAATTCCGGTACTGACATTTATCATCCTGGTCCAGATTCCGGAAGGGAAACACTGGATATTTTCAATTCTTGATTACGATCTCATCCTGGGGAGAGTAGACCGGTTAAGTCGTATCTTCGGCTATATTTTCACCATCATATCCTTTATCGCCATTATCTTCGCCTTGAAGGTTGACGACGACGTTCAGCATGTCTCCGGGATGATTTACGCCGGTGCGACACTCGGGGTAACTTTGGCGGGAGATTTTTTTTCATTGTACATCTTCTGGGAAATCATGGCGGTGGCCTCCACCTTCCTGATATTGGCCCGCAAAACAGAAAAATCGCAGACCGCAGCCTTTCGATACATACTGGTACATCTTTTTGGCGGTCTTTTACTTCTGGTCGGTATCATCCTTTATTACAGGCAGTGCGGCACCCTTGAATTCGACTATATCGGTCTGGACGGCATTGCGTCGTACCTGATCTTTACGGGAATCGCCCTGAATGCGGCCATTCCACCACTCCATCCCTGGCTGAAAGATGCCTATCCCGAGGCCACGGTTACAGGGGCCGTGTTTCTGAGCGCTTTTACAACAAAAAGTGCGGTGTATGTTATGGCCAGGACATTTCCGGGCACGGAACTGCTCATCTATCTGGGTGCCATGATGACAGCCCTGCCGATATTTTATGCAGTGCTGGAAAACGATATCAGACGTGTTCTGTCCTACAGCCTGATGAACCAGGTCGGATTTATGATGTGCGGCATCGGCATCGGAACGCAGCTTGCGATTAACGGCACGGTTTCCCACGCCTTTTGTCATATCCTCTACAAGGCCCTGCTGTTCATGGCGGCAGGGTCGGTACTGCATATGACCGGTAAAATCAGATGCACCGATTTAGGGGGCCTGTATAAGACCATGCCCTTGACCTGTATTTTTTGCATGATCGGTTCCGCATCCATATCGGCCTTCCCGTTTTTTAGCGGATTCATCAGCAAATCGATGATCGTGAGTGCAGCGGCCCATGATAAACTGACCCTCATATGGCTCATCCTCCAGTTCGCTTCCGCCGGAGTAGTGGACCATGCCGGAATCAAAGTTCCCTATTTCATGTTTTTCGGTCACGATTCAGGCATCCGGACCAAAGAGCCGCCCCTTAACATGACCATCGCCATGGGAATCACCGCCTGCTTTTGTGTTTTTATCGGAATTTTTCCCAAACCCCTGTACAGCATTCTACCCTTCCCGGTGGATTACGTACCCTATACTGCGGCTCATGTGGTTGGCCAGTTGCAGTTGCTGATGTTCGGGGCACTGGCGTTTTGTCTGCTCATTCTGTCCGGCAATTATCCATCGGAAATCAGGGCCATCAACCTGGACACCGACTGGTTTTACCGCAAAGGGTCCAGGGCCATCTACGCCATTGCAGACCAAAGCCTGAACGGCATCAACAGAATCTGCGATAATCTGTTTGCCCGTGGTTTGTCCGGCCTGCTCGGCAAATTTGCCCGGAACGCATCGACCTTGATGCTACTAGGCTTTCTGGTTCCGATCAAATTTTTTGCCCGGGAAAACAAATTTACCCCAAGCCATATGGGAAAGCGGCTGGAAGCCATGTTTGAAAGCGGTACCGTGCCTATAGGTATCAGCGTGGCCCTGGCCGCCGTCTTTCTGACCGGGGTTATGATTTTATTGTATTGAAAAAACCCTGTCGGCAAAGTCAGCGTTAAACGGCTTTGCCATAAACGTGTTCGCGAACGCAAGCAAGCTTGAGTCCGGCACTGGATGTCGAGAAAAATTCCTTGTATGGCGGCTCAAAAAAATACAAACGAGGCAGCCGATGGTTTCATTGGAAGAACTAAAACAGATCGTGCTGATGAGGTATCTGACCGATGCCATGCTTGAAAATTTGCGTTCTCATATCGATATTCTGCATTTTGTCCAGGAAGAGGTGATATTCAGGGAAGGTGATAAAGCAAACCGGCTCTATCTGCTGAAAAGGGGTAAAGTCCTGCTGGAAAAAAAAATGTCGGAAAAAATCACCCTGTATGTCGATTCCATCAAGGAGGGATATTCCTTTGGCTGGTCCGCCATGCTCGATGGCGGACCGTACACATCTCATGCCATCTGTGCCGAACCGTGTGAAGTCTTTTCCCTGAGAAGAAAAACAATCATCGATCTGATGAACAAAAATCACGATCTGGGCTATATATTCACCCAGCGAATCCTGCGTGTGATGAAAAACCGTCTGGATCACCGTACAAATCAGTTTTTGCGATCCATTGTTAACCAGCCCGACCTTCAGAATCTTTTTTAAGACCCAAAGTACATTTTTAAAAAATTCAACTTCGGCGGTTTTTTGTCTTACAAATTGCACACATTCCTACCGCAACCCTTTTCCCTGGGAATTTCGATATTATCCGCAAGCGCGACTGCCAAAAGAGGGCAACGGATTGCTTCTGAAAAAGCAGTAGTCTTTATCGAACATTCTAAACATATAAATGGCGTCTCCGTTCCTCCCCTGATGCGGAAATTGACAGATATGAACACTTATGTTAGCAAAGCCTCATGCCAAATTCAGCCCGCATTGACGAACCGGATGTTTTGCAGCACGGCATCATCCGTGAAATTGAGCCTTCAGGAGGTTATGCAAGGTTTTCAATGCCCGGGGATCCCTACCGAAATTCAGCCAAACGCTATGATCGTTATGTCGAACCTCTGCTTGCTGGCCTGCGTCGGATAGGGCTTCGCCTGTATCGGCCCCGAAAGGGAATGCAGGTACTGGATGTTGGGTGCGGCACCGGAACAACCCTGCAATTTTACCTTGACGCGGGCTGCCGTGTCTCGGGCATCGATTTTTCACCGGCCATGGCCGCTGCCACCCGGCAAAAACTGGGGCGGCGGGCAGTCATCTGCCAGGGCGACGGCGCCCGGATGCCCTACCCCGCCAAAAGTTTTGATCTGGTTTCCGGCTGGATGACCCTGCACGAAATGTCCAATGCCGTTCGGGTCGCCGTACTCGACGAGATGGTTCGCGTGACAAAGGACAACGGCCGCATTCTGCTGGTGGATTACCGGGCGGGACCGGTTCGTCCCATATCCGGCCGGCTGTTCAGACTGCCGATTCTATTTTTCGAGATCATTGCCGGCAGGGACCACTTTCGACACTACCGCGATTTTCTTTGCCGCAACGGCCTGGGGCCGCTTGTTTCCAAGGCGCAGCTCATAATTGAACGGGAAGAAACCGCCGCCGGAGGGAATATTGTGCTGACCCTGCTGCGTCCTGTCCGTTCGGTAAAAAAATCGTAAAGAAAAAGGGAATCGGGGTCGGGTCATGTTTATATAGTGTCTGGCCGAAAGCTCATATACCTTTGAAAAATCAGGCATTATCAACAATTTGTTCCCTTGAAGATCAGCCGTTAGCTGTCAGCAGTCAGCCATTAGCCAAAGGAATCCTTCATCATTTCGAGCTGAAAGCCAATAGCTGACAGCTAAAAGCTTAAATCTTCGTTTATTCAAATCTATAATAAAGCCTTATCATTTAAGCTTTTAGATAGTTTTCGTTCAGGCACTGTCTGCATCCCTAACCTCCTTCCCACCAAAGGTTTTCTCACTCCGGTGGGGTTTTCCTCCTGAACGCTTTGAAGCAAAATCCTTATAGCAAAATTTCACACCGGGCTTCTTGAATAATGGATTGAGATCGACCCTGTCAGGTCAACACAATTCTTAAGGTTAGCTGTGTTACACCCAAACATCATTCTCGGCGGTTAACTCGCTATCGGTTTCTCCAGTATTTACCACGCCTCTTGGCTCAATAAGCATAATCTTGCACTCACTAAGTGCAGCCGGTTTGTGTTCCACGCCCTTGGGAATCACAAACATTTCACTCGATTCGAGAGTTACTTTGCCATCTCTAAACTCAATATCTAAAGTGCCTTCAAGCACAATGAATACTTCATCCGTATCCGGGTGGTCATGCCAAATAAATTCACCTTGGACTTTTGCTAGCTTGAACTGGTAGTCATTCATTTCGGCAATCACCCTAGGAGACCAATGATTGTTGAATTTTGAAAGTTTCTCAGCAAAATTAATTGATTTGTAATTCATATTTTCTCCAAACAGCTGACGTCCGCAAAATCAGCCGCGCGTTTTTTGCGTCGGTCTGGATTTTTTTGTCAGGCACCTATTTACTCCGAGAACGTGCGGCTAGGCGCGGGCTAAAAATCACATGCCACACCATACTTTTTCATGACCAGCCACCCGTCCGCCGATTTCATTTTCACCATATGCTTCCAAGGGCTACGGTTATGGCCTCTCCGTTGACGCCGCTGGATTCTTCGGATGCCAGGAAGGCGATCACCTCGGCCACTTCTTCGGGTGTTACCACCCGGCCCGCCGGGTAAAGAGCAGCTCTTTCCGCCCACACCTCGTTTAGGGTGATACCACGTTGCTCGGCTTCGGCTGCAGCCGAAGTCTCAGCCATTAATGTTCGCACCCAGCCGGGCAGCACCGCGTTGGAAGTCACGTTATGCGGCCCCGCATCCTGGGCAACCGAGCGCATCAGGCCCAGAAGACCGTGTTTTGAACTGTTGTATGCGCTGCCGGCGTATTCCGCCACCTGCCCGGCCGTTGAACTCGTGAACACAAGCCGGCCATAACCCTGCTTAATCATGTTTTTGACAACTATCCGTGACAGAAAATAGGGACCATCCAGGTTAATGCGCATCGTTTCACGCCAGACCTTTGGTTCCTGCTCCCAGATCACCCGCTCATGGGCCGAACCAATGCCGTGATTGCACACCAGGATTGCAACCGGCCCCAGTCGATTCTGTGCTTCCTCCACCGCAAGTGTACAGCCGTCAGGTGTGCCCAGATCCGCCACAACGTAATCCAGACCCAGCGTCTTCAATTCATTCTCGCTGCGCGCAACAGCCATCACCCGTGCACCGCGTGAGGCCAGCATATCAGCCGTCACCCGCCCGATTCCACGCCCCGCACCCGTTACCAGTGCCACCCGTCCTTCTACTCCCGGCATAATACACTCCCATTTCGATGATTAATCCAAGTTCCCAAGTGTGTGTTCTCCTGCAGTTCTGAAGTTATCCCACTGCTTAATATCAGTAGCCAATAAAATGTTGAATATCACCTTTGATATTCAATCTCGTAACATATCAATGACCTTGCTTTCATCCAGACCGGCATGACCGGCATCTACGACCTGCTGAAAAAGTGCTTCCGCGATTTTACCAAATGGGGTTTGCTGACCCATCTTCTCGGCAAATTCGACCCCGTAGCGGGTGTCCTTGAGCCGCCAATAGGTATTGAACATGACATCTTTATCGAATGTGTCAGCGGCCATAAGTTTGCTGCTGCGCGAAACCTGCGGGCTCCCCGCCCCGCCACTGCCCAGCGCCTTGGCGACCATTTTCAGGTCGAGCCCGGCTTTTTCCGCTACCAGCAGTCCTTGAGCGGCTGCAACAATCTGTATGGACCCCATCAAATTGACAATTAATTTGTAGGACGTGCCGGCACCGATCCTGCCAAAATGTATCTGTGCGGTGGACAATGGCTTCAAATAAGGTTGGGCACGGACGATCGTCTGCGGGTCTCCCCCGAGAAACAGTGTCAGGGCTCCATTGGCGGCGGTCTCAGGCAAACCGGTTACAGGACAATCAAGATACGACAAACCTCGCGCCTTAACAATGGCGGACAATTCAATAACCCAGTCATGGGATAGTGTGGAACACTCAATCGCCAGTGCATTTTTTGCCGGTGTGGCAGCCAGCGCACCATCATCCCCCAGCCACATTGCACGCGATGCCTTGTCATCACCAACCATTGCCATGACCGCATCCACCCCCTCTGCGGCCTGGCGGGGGGTATCTGCTAGCACTGCCCCTTTCTCTATCAATGGGGCGGCCTTTGGTCTGGTTCGATTGAAAACACGAATGCGATGACCTGCTCCCAAAAGCCGTTCGGCCATGCCGATACCCATATTTCCGGTGCCGAGGAATCCAATATTTGCCATGGTCTCACCCTGATGTGGAAAGAATTGATAGTTTAAATTTGCTGCTTTGACGGCAGAAGGCGTAACCCCTCAAATAGCTGTGGACCTTCATGACGGCTGCATATACATGCTTATACCTTGTTTAAGTTATGGATAACGCTCGGGCTGACAGGTACGCGGGCGCTTTTTCCGCACATCCTTGTCCAGCCCGGTGTTGAACGAAGCCGCTACGCGGCGGAAAAAAAATCAAAAATAGTGTATACTCCCTTTATCTGTCCAATACCGAGCATTTATAAAAAAGGAATATACATTATGAAGCCGGCTGTTGACAGCCAGATGCTTTTTGCCTGACGGTTTGGGTGCTGCGGGGAACCATTCTTGGGGTTGGCATAACCATCAGATCTGATTGGAAACCGTCGCCCTCACCAAATATTGTCGGCATGTTTTTGCTTGAACGCTTTGATTTGCCTGTGCTGTGAGTCTACATGGGTTGATTAAAAACCACAAGATTTGTAACCCAATCATTTGAACACGGTCCGGAACCGACAGATTTCCGGGGTCGATACAGACCAGGGGCCGGTGTATCCTGTAGCGGATTTACAATACACCCAATGCCTTGATCCAGACGGGTGACCCCATGCTCCCTTCGGTCCAACCTCGGGAAAAACAAATTCTTATCACGTTGACGATACAGCTGGAACCCACGGCGGTATTCGCCCATTTTTGCAGTATTTAAGATCGGTGGCGGGGATGGCAGAGCGTGTCCGAAACTCGGTTTTGCTATGTTTAAACGCATCCGGCACCTTCGTGCGTGGCACCCTGAACAGATACTGTTTGCCTCTACTCCCTATAGCCCAGGAAACAGAAGCAGAGGCTCCCAGGCAGATCACGTTATCAGATGAATTCTCTTTGCAAAAATTTGGATCAAGCCCATTCTCCTTAACACTATCGAGATTATAGGTTGCGTGATAAAAGTACTTTGGCATTGACTACCTCCTTCCATTGTTTTTTTAATATTCTTGTATTTGATATTTTTATTGCCGAACGCTGCAAATAACCGGTGCTAATGAAGTGCAACGGAATTTGCATCCGAGTTAATTTGCCTTGTTATGTGCTTGTTTCAATATACTTTCTTGAACGAATCCAGTAAAAAATCCCATACCGGACCATTCATTAACTCATACATCTCTGGTGACTTGATGTTACTTTGCTTTACAGAAAGCCTTGTTCCTTCTGATGATACAAATATTTACGATATCTCAATCCAGTTTTTAAACACCTGATCA
>CAYQNS010000097.1:0-14776 GCA_964418755.1 uncultured Desulfobacteraceae bacterium | reverse complement strand
ACCTTATTTTGTAACGGTTTCTTCACCAACAGATTTCACTATTTCTGGGAAAACGCCTACGTTGTCGTATTCAATGTTAACAAATGTGAATGCAATCTCTATACCCCACGAGAGATTAGATATCACTACGGGAAGTCAACTTATTTCTGCAATCTCAAATTGTGTCGATTTGGCTAGATGGAATGCAACACTTCAAGGTTATGAATCGTGGCATTCCGTTTTTAATCCTTATGATGTATCTCCAGATGAAGCTTATTTTGTAACCGTATCTACGCCAACAATATGGCCCTAAGATATGTTATGGTATTATTTAATGGTCAAATATTATTAATGAGGTGAATTGATGAAAAAGATAAGAAATGACATTACGGTAAGACAAACGCGTTATGGTGCACTATCATTGGCGCTATTGGTGTTAATGTTGACAAGTTTTATCGTGAGCAATGCATTTGCTGATACTGCGTCTAAAACTGTATCTGCTCAGATTCAAAATTCCAACGGAACTACACCTGCTAATAGCGATATCACTTTTATTGCTTACATAGAAGGTCGTGAGACTGATATCCAGACAGAGTCTTATCCAGGCCCTCCAAATAGTGGCTATTTGAATGGATACATTTTGTTCAATCTGGGTAATTTTCAAAATCCATATTGGCCGGGAACAGATACAATGGTTGTTGAAATTTTAAACTCGGCTAATAACGAATTGAAAAAATTCACGCAGGTTATTTCAACTGATATTGGTGCAATAGATTTGGGGACTATAATTCTTGAAATGCCTACGCTTTTATCCATTGCAATTACACCTGTTGATCCAGATGTTACAGTACCAAATACTCAGCAGTTCACGGCCATGGGAACTTTTGATGGTGTGGGTACCCCTGTAGACATCACCAACAGCGTCACTTGGGATTCATCCGATACGGATAAAGGGACCATTAATGCAACTGGTCTTTTTACCCCTGTTCATGTTGGCGACACCGACATTACAGCTTCGTTATCCAGCGTGACAAGCAACACAAGCACGGCAACAGTAACGGGCGGCCCGCTGGTGGCCCTTACAGTCAGCCCGGATACGGATACCCTTACCGCGGATGATACACAGCAGTTCACTGTGACCGGTGTTGATGTAAATGGTAATGCAGCGGATGTCGGCACAATCACCTGGAGCGGCGGTACCGGAATCGGCACCATTAGCTCATCAGGATTTTTTACTGCCACTACCGTTGGGACGGGAAGCGTAACCGCTACCAGCAGTATCGGGAGCATAACAGATACCTCCGGTACGATCACGGTTACCGCCGGAGTCCTGGCGGCACTTACAATCAGCCCGGACACGGATACCCTTACCGCAGATGAAACACAGCAGTTCACTGTGACCGGTGTCGATGCGGATGGTAATGCAGCGGATATCGGCACAATCACCTGGAGCGGCGGTACCGGAATCGGCACCATTAGCTCATCAGGACTTTTTACTGCCACTACCGTTGGGACGGGAAGCGTAACCGCTACAAGTAGTATCGGGAGCATAACAGATACCTCCGGTACGATCACGGCTACCGCCGGAACCCTGGCGACACTTACAGTCAGCCCGGATACGGATACCCTTACCGCAGATGATACACAGCAATTTACAGCAACAGGTGTCGATGCGGATGGTAATTCAGTTTCAGTCGGTACAATCACCTGGAGCGGCGGTGCCGGGATCGGCACCATTAGCTCATCAGGGCTTTTTACTGCCACTATCGTTGGGACGGGTACTGTCACAGCAACAAGCAGTATAGGATCTGTATCTGATACCTCCGGTACGATCACGGTTACCGCCGGAGCCCTGGCGACGCTTACAGTCAGCCCGGATGCGCCTACCCTTACCGCAGATGATACACAGCAGTTCACTGTGACCGGTGTCGATGCTGATGGTAATGCAGCGGATATCGGCACAATCACCTGGAGCGGCGGTACCGGAATCGGCACCATTAGCTCATCAGGACTGTTTACTGCCACTACCGTTGGAACGGGAAGCGTAACCGCTACAAGCAGTATCGGATCTGTATCTGATACCTCCGGTACGATCACGGTTACCGCCGGAGTCCTGGCGACACTTACCGTCAGCCCGGATGCGCTTACCCTTACCGCAGATGATACCCAGCAGTTCGCTGTGGCAGGTGCAGATGCCGATGGAAATACGACGGATGCCGGTACTATCACCTGGAGCGGGGGTGGCGGTATCGGAACTATTGATCCTGGAACCGGTTTCTTTGAAGCCACAACGATCGGCACGGGAACCGTGACCGCCACAAGCAATATAGGCGGTGTAACAGATGATTCCGGAACGATTACTGTCAGTGCCGGAGTATTGGCAACCCTTACAGTGAGTCCGAATACGGCTGCCCTTACAGCGGATGAGACTCAGCAGTTTATGGCTACAGGTGTCGATGCCGATGGGAATGCAGCGAATGTCGGCACTATTTCCTGGAGCGGGGGTGCCGGAGTTGGAACCATTGATTCTGTTGGGCTGTTTGAAGCCACAACGGTGGGCACGGGAACCGTGACAGCCACAAGCACTATAGGCGGCGTATCAGATGATTCCGGAACGATTACTGTCAGTGCCGGAGTCTTGGCAACTCTTACGGTGACCCCGGATACGGCTACCCTTACAGCGGACGAGACCCAGCAGTTTGCGGCCGCAGGTGTCGATGCCGATGGGAATACTGCCGATTCAGGGACAATTACCTGGAGTGTTAACAGTGGTATCGGTACCATCAGTTCGGCAGGGCTTTTTAATGCCGCTACCGTTGGCACCGGATCGGTTACCGCCGCAAGTAACATCGGCAGCATATCTGATTCTACAGGAGCTGTCATCGTTACGCCCGGTGCCGCAACCGAAATTGTATTGACCAGTTCCCGAGACAAAGTGCCCAGCGGTGGTAAAGGTACCGCTCTGTTGACGGCAACGGTTCGGGATGCGGATGGCAATACCAAGGCTGACTATCCTTCAACGGAAATTACCTTTACCGTAACCGGTAGTGATGTCACAAACGCGGGATGGACAAGTGAGACGGATGACACGGATAATGGTGTCGCAGAAAAGATTTTTACAACTCAAGGGGTCGTTGCAGATCCTGGAACCGTAACCGTCAGTATTCAAGCCACAGGTGGCGGGTTTACCTCCACTGCTGTTTTCCTTGATATCGTCAATTTTTCAGCAACGCCCGAATTTTTAAATCTGGTGACCAGCGGCACGCCGCATGCGACCACCATCACCGCTGTGGGTGCAGTCAATTATACCTGGAGTATTGTAAGCGGACCGGGTATATTGTCCGCCACCAGTGGCGAAACCATTACCTTTACGGCTGCCGGTACCGTCACCAACGGTACGGCCGGCGATGACACGGTCATCAAGGTTGTTGATGCAGGTGATGCTGATGTCTCCTATCAGTTCGCCATTAAAACCTATGCACCGCTGCAGGTTACCGCTCCGACCCAGGCTGTGGGCATTACCTGGGATGGTGATATCAGCACATACCAGATCACGGTGAGCGGCGGCAGCGGGCAATACGGATACCATGTCAGCGCTCCTGATGGTACTGTCCCGACCCAATCAGATGATCCGATTGCAGTAGATGAGAACGGTCTTGTGACCGGCCATTACACAGGAACCCGCACGGTCTATGTGTGGGATTCCGAGCTTGGGCTACTTGGAACAGACAACAGCTTCAGGGATGTAACTGCCGATATTGAGGTTGTGGATGCAATCGCTGTGGACCCGGAAACAGAGAATGTTCAGGCGGCCGGTACGCAGCAGTTCACGGCATCCGGCGGAACGGGAGACTACACTTGGAGTGTTGAACCTACAACGGCCGGTTCCATTGATGCAGCAGGTCTTTTCACGGCTGCAGAAATAACGGAAAATATGACGGGCGTCATTATCATGGCTACCGACGCAACCTATACCAATCTGACGGGAACCGCCGAGATTGCGGTTTATTCGAAAGTAACGATTACAAACAAACCCGAAGAATCGCCGGTGATTCCACCCGGTGAGGACAGTGAAGAATTTACCGTGGCCGGCGGAGACGATGCCGAGTATATCTGGAGTGTTGTCGGGCCGGACGGGTATAGCGACGAAGAAGAAGGCACCGGTTATACTTTTACGGCACCGTCCGATGAAAGCGCTTTTGCCGGTGAGTACACTATTACGGTGACGGATGGCCAGGGGTTTACAGACAGCTTTACGGTCCTGGTACCGCTGATGCTGGATCCGAATCACTATAACCTGGTTGAAGGAGCCCAGATTGAAATTGAAATTTCAGGGGCGCCCGAAGGAACTCTCTTTACTTTTATCGCGTATGATCTGGAAAGTACCGAAGTCGATTTCGAGGTGACCGGCTGGGGGCAGATGACCCTTGACGGGAATGTTTTAACCTATCTTGCCGATGATATAGAGGTCGGAGACGAGATTGCTTTTACCCTGGAGATTATTGCTGATGATTCCGATCTTATTGACCTGGATCTGGACTTGATAGAGTCCGGCATTTACCGGGTGATCCCCCTCGGTACCTATGCGGGTGTCATCAGGGATGCTGATACCAACAACACGATTCCAGGTGCTGTGGTGGTGTTGATCTCTCCTGATATTGAAATCGATAATGAAACCACAATTGCTGATGGTTCGTTCGAATTTGAACTGCCGGCCACCGGTGCAACCTATCAGTTCATTGTTCACAATAGCGGGTATGTCAGCAAGGTGTTCACTTCTGATGACCTATCGAACAGCAGCGATGTGCTTATAAGTGCGGCCGCCACCACGCCATTATTTATAAGAGGCGAGGTGACGCCTAACGATCCCGACGTCATCGTATCACTGATTATTGACGGAGAGGTTGTCGGTGTTCGCACCTTAGGCTTTCAGGGTGATTTTAATTTTGAATTTGAAACCGATCCCGGTGCATCTGAATATTTGCTGACCGCGGCCAATGGAGACGCGTACAATGAAATAAGTCGTTCAGGCCCGCTGCCCATTAGTGATGCCGATATTAATTTGACTGCCGGTACAGCAGGCTCGATCCAGTTGAACATCAATGGTGATATCTCTTACGAAAAAACAGACGATATCTATGGGTCTGATATGCTTGTCGAGATTACGGCAGCAGACAGCTCCGGTAATCCGATAGCCGATCCCCAATTCCCCAATGGCCTTGTACTGACCCTGCCGTTTAATCTGGGACAGGTGGCCCCGGGTGATTTTGAATCCGGAGTCGCGGCTGTTTACCATGCCGATAACGCCGATGTACTTTTGGCCGGCAATGGGATTATCGTGCCGGTGGAAGACATCCTGATCGTCGATTACATCGGTGACGGTCAGACCGGATATGTAACCTTCCGGGTCTATTCGCTGTCGGTTTTCGGTATTGGTGCGGGTTCTGGCGGTTCTGGCGGTGGTGCATTGAGCGATAGCAGCAATGACAGCGCCTGCTTTATTTCCAGTGTCGCAGGTGGTTTCGGTATGAATCTGCCGGTGGTTGCTTTGGGCCTGGCCGGTTTATTTGCTACCCCATTGCTGTTGACGGGAAGGAAAGATAACCGATAACAGATGTTTTGCGGGGCCGAATACGGCCCCGCAAAGTGTTTGCCTGAAAAATTCAAAGGTGAAACATAATATGATTCAATGCCGGGGGAAAAATATGATTAAAAAAATTACCATAAGTGTTGTAGTCTGTTTGTGCCTGCTGCTTGCCGGTGGAAATGTTATGGCCCGGGATGAGGGATTCTATGCCGGTGTTTCAGGGCTGTATGCCCTTGAAAGTATCGATACGGATCATACCGAGGAAAAATTCAGCGGGCCGATGGCCATTGATTTTGACAGTTCATGGGGTGTTCAGGTAAGGGGCGGGCTGGTTTTTAATAAACTGATTTCGGTAGAGGCCGTTGCTGAAAATATTGTGCCGTTTACGGCTGATCTGGATGCCGGTGAAGTTAAGATCCATGTCACCCACTTTTCAATAAACGGAAAGCTTTCCGTCCCTTCCTTTGATACGTTTGTCCCGTATGTCATTGCCGGAGTCGGATACCTGCACAGTTTTGAAGATATCAGCTATGCGGGTGAAACATCCAAGACCAGGGACTGGGGCATGAGTGCCCGCGGTGGATTTGGAATTGATTATTTCTTGAAGGAGTCCCTTGCCCTCAATTTTGAGTCGGCCTACACCAGCGGGTTTGGTGATGTGGATCATGTAAAGTATACGACCGTTTCTTTGGGAATGACGTTTTATTTTTAAAAAATTTTGATATTTAGAAAAAGGGAGCGGTTTGATTCGGCTCCCTTTTTTTGTGGCATTGCAGGGCAATATTATTTTCACGCAGGCGCAAGATTTGAAAAAAATAAATTTGAAGCATGTCATTGGATTGTTGATTTATGATTGAAAAATCAAATAAATTTTGCAACCTGAAACTCTTGTAATAGGCATTTTGCCTATCGGTGGGCACAGCCCACCCTACGATGGGTTGAACCCAAAACCCAGAACCCAATAACCATCTGATGTTTCCTGCTTGACTAAAGAGACTGCTTTGATTAATATCCGCATGAAATCAAACAAAATAATCAGAATGTAGAATAGCTTTTTAACCGTAAACTGTGAACAGTTATTAGTTTTTATTTATTTAAACCATATGAGTAACCGTAATGCATAATATGTCCCTGAAAACAATTTTACAGGATCTGGGTGCCCGAAGTATTGCCGTTTTACAGGAAATGGGTCAGATGGGCCTTTTTTTTATTCAGGCGTTTGTCCTTATATTTTCCCGGCCTTTCCAGGTGTCTAAATTTATTCAGCAGATGTATTTTATCGGGGCCAAGTCGGTATTCGTTATTTTTTTGACCGGGGGGTTTACCGGTATGGTGCTCGGGCTGCAGGGATATTATACCCTGGTTAAATTCGGGTCCGAGGGGATGCTGGGGGCCGCGGTTTCCCTTTCCCTGATCAGGGAACTGGGACCGACCCTGACCGCCATCATGATTACCGGCCGGGCCGGTTCCGCCATGGCTGCCGAGATCGGCATCATGCGCATATCCGAACAGGTCGACGCCCTGGTCACCATGGACATCAATCCGGTTCGATTTCTGGCCAGCCCGCGTATTGCTGCCGCGCTGATCAGCTTTCCTTTGCTGACGGCCCTGTTCGATGTAGTCGGCATCATGGGCGGGTATTTGACCGGTTCCATTCTGCTGGGAATTAACCCGGGGGCCTATTTCGGGCGGATCGAATCAAGCGTGGTGATGCAGGATATCAGCAGCGGGTTTATCAAATCGGTGGTTTTCGGGGCCATTGTCGTCCTGGTGTGCTGTTTTCAGGGATACACCACCCATACCCGTTCAGAGGGATTTGGGGCACGGGGCGTGAGCCTTTCCACAACCACCGCCGTGGTTATGTCCAGCGTATTGATACTGGTGTTCGATTATGTGTTGACATCGATTTTGCTCTGAAGAACAATTTTTTGGGATTTTAAGAAAATATGCCGGAACCGTTGATACAACTTGAGAACGTGCATAAAAAATTCGGGGACCAGGTGATTCTAAACGGCGTTGACCTGAGTATCTACGGCGGTGAGGTCCTGACGATTATCGGCAAGAGCGGCGGAGGCAAGAGCGTTCTGTTAAAGCACGTGATCGGTCTCCTCACACCGGATTCAGGTCGTATTATTTATGAGGGCCGATCCATCGATGATATGAAAAAAGCCGAGCGAAGAGCTCTGAAAAACAGGTTCAGCTACATGTTTCAGGGAACGGCTCTCTTTGATTCTATGCCTGTTTATGATAATATTGCTTTGCCGTTGAAGGAACGAGCCCTGCTGCCCGGCCCTGAGATTAAGGACAAGGTATATGAAAAAATGTCACAGCTCGACCTGCATGATATCGAAGAAAAATATCCATCCCAGATTTCCGGCGGGATGAAAAAACGGGTGGCTTTGGCAAGGGCACTGGTGACGGATCCGGAGATTGTTTTGTTTGATGAACCAACGACCGGCCTGGACCCTATCCGGAAAAATGCCGTGCACAGCATGATCTGCGATTACCAAAGCAAGTTCGGCTTTACGGCCGTGGTGGTGAGTCATGAAATTCCGGATGTGTTTTATATCTCTCAGCGCATCGCCATGCTGGACAGGGGGCGTATTCATTTTCAGGGTACGCCCGATGAAATTAAAAATATTGATGATCCCGTGGTCAATGAGTTTGTTAAAGGACTGGAAGCAGAGCAGGATGATCTGACCGGCATGGATACGCATACCTACGGAGAACAGAAATTCCAGATTGAAATGGAGCAATTGAGGAGCAACGGCACGGTTTTCTCACTGGTTCTGTTCAAGGTGGATAATATGGAAGAAATCAATAATAAATGGGGGCATGCCGAAGGCCAGCGAGTCTTGAAAAATTTTGCCGAACATATTACAAATAATTTGCGGCATAACGATACCTGCAGCCGCCTTGGGCTGAATCGGATCATGCTGTTGATGCCCGATACAAAGATAGACGGTGCCCGTCATGTCTGTGCCAGGATGACCGGAAATCTGAAAAGCGCGGATGTTTTCGGAGATAGTCTGCGGGCCGGTTTCTCTTTTTCCGTCAGTGCCGGATTTGAGCAGGCACACCCGGACAGCAGTATGGAAGAGATGCTGGAAAGGGCCAAGTCCGACCAGAATAAGTTTTATGATTTCCGGACATGCTGAAAAGTGAAAAGTGAAAAGTGAGAATTGAATATTTGTGGTATCGCTCCGCTCTGCCTTTTTTATGAAAATCGGCAGTATCGTAGGGTGGGCTGTGCCACCGATAGGCAGAATTGCTTTTATCTAAGCCTAAACACCTTAATATTAAATATGCATGGAAAGATACTGTTATGAAAAAGTCGACCACTGAAATTTCGGTAGGTGTTTTTGTCCTGATAGGATTATTGTGCGTTGGTTATTTAACCATCAAACTGGGGAAGATGGAGCTTCTGGGGGATGATCATTATATGATCAGTGCCAGTTTTGATGATGTCAGCGGGTTGCGGGCCGGTGCCCAGGTGGAAATGGCCGGTGTTAAGATCGGTCAGGTGGATTCCATAACCCTGGACAGGGAAACCCTGTTTGCCGTTGTCCGGCTTAAGATCCAGAACAGTATGGAATTGTCCGATGATACTATTGCTTCGGTCAAGACGTCCGGTATTATAGGAGATAAGTATATAAAGATTATTGCCGGGGGGTCGGATGAAATGTTAAAGCCCGGTGATATGATTACGGATACCGAATCAGCCGTGGACATCGAAGAGTTGATCAGCAAGTATGTGTTCGGAGGGGTTTGAATAAAATATTGCTAATGGCCAACCGCACAGGTAGAAAAAATCGAAGGAGCCTGGTAGTTATGAAAAAGTTTTTGTTTGCGGCGGTTTTTTTGATGGTTATGGGAATGATCAATACGGCATCTGCTGTCGAGCCCATGGAAGCCTTCAGGGAACCTATGGAAAAGATATTGAAGCTGCTGGGGGACCCTCAGTATAAGGAAACGAATACCGAGAACCTGAAACGGCAGAAAATTACGATTATCACCAACGGTCTGTTTGATTATACCGAGATGGCCAAACGTGCCCTGGCCAGGAACTGGCGGGTTTTTACGCCGGCCCAGAGGCAGGAGTTCAGGGATGTTTTTGCCGATCTGCTGGAAAATACCTATTACAACAAAGTCTACGGTGAATATACCAATGAGACGGTAACCTATCAGAAACAGCATAAAATTTCCGATGTCAAGGCCCGTGTGGAGACACTTATTCACAGGGAAACGGTGGATATCCCGGTAAAGTACAGCATGAAGTTAAGCAAGGGGGTGTGGCGGGTGTATGACGTCAACATCGAGGGCGTCAGCCTGATCAAAAATTATCGTTCCCAGTTTTCCAAAATCCTGAAAAAGAATAAGCCGGAACACCTGATCCAGCGGCTCAGGGAAAAGACCGCCCAGTTTGAAAAAAAGGAGAATTCGGAGCAATAATGAAATACGCCGCTTTTTTTTCTGTTGTTTTAAGTCTGCTGCTGGGCATGGGTTGTGCAGCCCATAACGCATCCATGGAATCCAGAGATGTGCTGTCCCGATCCGTCCAGTCGCCGGCACAGGTGACTGAAAAAGATTCTGTAGAACAGCAGGGCCTGACCGAAGTCGATTCCGAATTTTTAGATGACAGCCTTGATTTTCTGGATGAAGAGGATGAGGAGATTGAGGATGGTATCCGGATTGGAGATCCGATTGAACCGTGGAATAAGGTTATGTTCCAGTTCAATGACAAACTCTACTTCTGGGTCTTGAAACCTGTTGCAAGGGGCTATCGGGCCGTTGTGCCGCATGTTGTTCGAAACAGCGTGAAGAATTTTTTTATAAATCTTACTTTTCCGGCCCGGTTTGTCAACAGCCTGCTGCAGGCCAAAGGACAGAATGCCTCCGACGAACTGGGACGTTTCCTGTTCAACAGCACCGTGGGCGTGCTTGGTTTCTGGGATGCCGCCGGCAGGTTTTATCCGAACCTGAACCCGGCTCCCGAAGACCTGGGGCAGACCCTGGGTAATTATCGCATCGGTCATGGATTTTATATTGTCTGGCCCATTTTGGGACCGTCGACAGTAAGGGATTCCGTGGGCTTGATCGGTGATAGCTTCCTGAATCCCGTGACCTATGTGGAGCCGACGACGGCATCTATGGGCATCAGTGCATATGACAGGGTAAACGGGCTGTCTTTTCGCATCGGTGACTACGAAGCCTTGAAAGATGCGGCCCTGGACCCGTATGAAGCGTTTCGGGACGCATATATTCAGTACCGGTACAAAAAGGTTGCGGAATAGATATTTAGCTATTCGGCTGAAGGTTATTTAGGCTGTAGGCTGTTTGGGCGGCCTGACAGTCTATCCACCTATTATCTCCCACAACATTTCTTGTATTTTTTGCCGCTTCCGCAGGGGCAGGGATCGTTACGGCCCACCTTTGGATATGAGCGCACGACCTGTTTTTGGGCAGGCGCTTCACCGTCATAAAAATACCATCTATCATCCTGTTTTTTGAACCGGGCAATTTCATGGTGCCGCTTTTTTTTGTCTTTTTCAATATATTCGGCAATAAACTCGACGGTTCCTTCCTTGTCGTCGAGTCCTCCGTCCTGGGTATCCCTGATTGTGAGCCCTCGCCAGGTTGATTTTTCCGACCATTTCCGAATTGATCCGGCATCATGATCTTTGCGCTGGTCCGGGTGAACCGTGTCCAGCAGGTATTGCACTTTTGTTTTGGCAAAGGCGGTATAACGGGACCGCATCAGCACTTCAGGTGTTTGGGCCGCCAGGGTCCCTTCAATAAGCGGTCGGCAGCATTCCTCATAGGTTTTGCCGGAGCCGCACGGGCAGTTTTCAGTCGTTGTCTCCATGTTTTGTTTCTCCGTGGTCATTCAAAGGTTACAGGTTACAGGTAGGGCCGTTTTACACGGCGGCCGTCCCTTCATTACATCATGCCGGTTTCGCAATAAGGCCGCCGCGTAGGACGGCCCTACCGTTTATAATATATGATTATTTGTTGGCGGCCACATGAGGCCAGCCGGCCCGATCTCTGGTTTACGTTCACAAATGACGTTTTGCCAGATTATCATGCCTTGAGAGATACATCATTTCAGAAAAAATATCTGTGTGAATCCGTGCCCCCCATAGCTGTTTTCTCACAAAACGTTTGATTTTGAAGCGAATTTAATATTATGTCAATCAGATAAAGTAAAGGAAGTTTTTTTAAAAATGATACTGCTCATCTACCCGCCGGTGGCAAAACCGTGCGAAATGCCCCCGGGGCCGGCCAGGCTGGCCGGAGCCCTCAACCATCACGGTGTGCCCCACCAGGTGGCGGATTTTAATGTGGAGGGCCTGCACTATCTCCTGCGGCAGCCGGTTGCAGGAGAAGACACCTGGACCAGACGTGCGGTATCCCGCCTGCAGGAAAATCTGGCGGCCATGCAGAACCGGCGCATTTATCAAAATATCGATCGTTACAAGCACGCGGTCATGGATATAAACCGGGTTTTGCACCGGCTGGACAATTTGGATAACAGTCTTGTCAGCCTGGCCAATTATCAGGATGATCATCTTTTGCCGGTGAGAAGTGCGGATCTGGTCAGGGCCTCTGAAACATTTGAAACAAATCCGTTTTATCCTTTTTTTAAAGCGCGGTTGTCCTCTCTGCTGGAAAGGCATGGCCCGAATATTGTCGGGTTTTCCCTGAACTACCTGAGCCAGGCAATCTGCACCTTTGCCATGATCGGCTTTTTGCGCAAGGTCAGCCCTGAAGTCAAAATCATTGTCGGCGGCGGCCTGGTTACCACCTGGTTACGAAATCCGGCCTGGAGAAATCCATTCGACGGTTTGGTGGATGAACTGGTGGCAGGACCCGGAGAAACAAGGGTGCTGGAAATGACCGGAATCAAGGCCGGGGAGACGGTATACACGCCTGATTATACCTGTTTTGAACCGGATCAATACCTGTCTCCGGGAATGATCCTGCCTTACAGCGCATCCGGCGGCTGTTACTGGAACCGCTGCACCTTTTGTCCGGAAAAGGCGGAAGCTAATCCCTATTGCCCCGTGGAGCCCGATCGTGTGATCAATGATATTGAATGGCTTATCAGGAAAAACAGGCCAACCCTGGTTCATCTACTGGACAATGCCATCAGCCCGGCCTTGCTGAAGAGACTGGCAGCCAATCCTTCCGGGGTCCGGTGGTACGGGTTTGCCCGAATCTCCAGGCAGTTGGCGGATATGGATTTTTGTCATGCCTTGAAACGCTCCGGATGCGTCATGCTGAAGCTGGGAATCGAGTCCGGGGACCCCGGGGTGCTGAACGGGATGCAAAAAGGCATAGATCCGGATCTTACCGCAACTGTTTTACAAAATTTGAAAAAGGCGGGTATAGCAACTTATGTTTACCTGCTTTTCGGTACTGTTTTCGAGACGCTTGATTCTGCCCGAAAAACCCTTGCATTTACAGTGGAACATGCCAATGAGATCGGATTTTTAAACCTTGCAATCTTTAATCTGCCTGCCTATGGGCCGGAGGTCGAGGCGCTGGCCACCGAAGATTTTTATACCGGGGACCTGAGTCTTTACAGGGCCTTTATCCACCCGAAAGGCTGGCACCGGAACCTGGTGCGGCAGTTTCTGGATCGTGAATTCAAGCGGCACCCGGCAGTAGCAGCCATATTGAAAAATGATCCGGTGGTGTTCACGTCCAACCATGCACCGTTTTTTGCGGATGTCGCCAAAACAACAGGTTGAAATGAATCAAAAGCCTGACATAAACGAATATATACGGTCCCTTGCCGAATCGAAAAGACTGGGCAGTCAGGTGGCGTTTCATACGGTGCTGGATAAAGCGCCGGCAGTCTTCGGGAGTGCTGAAAAACCATGGCCGGTTCAGATTGAAAAAGCACTTGGGGCCGCAGGCATTCGGGAGCTTTACCGGCACCAGGCAAAGGCCGTGGATCATGTTCGATCCGGCCGGCATGTTGTGGTGGCTACGCCTACGGCAAGTGGCAAGACGTTGATTTACAACCTGCCGTTTCTGGAAAAAGTTCTGGAAAACCCAAAGGTCCGCGCCATTTATCTGTTCCCGCTCAAGGCACTGGCCCAGGACCAGCTGCGTCTGTTTAAGTCTCTGGCTTTAAATGGCGGAATCGAGGCCACGGCCGCGATTTATGACGGGGACACATCGGCCTGGCACCGCAAGAAGATACGGCAGGCGCCGCCGAATGCACTGCTCACCAATCCTGAAATGCTGCATTTGAGTTTGCTGCCCTTTCACCACAAATGGGAAGCTTTGTTTGCAAACCTGAAGATGGTGGTGGTGGACGAAGTGCATACCTACCGCGGCGTCATGGGATCGCACATGGCCCAGGTTTTCAGGCGGCTGCATCGTATCTGTAAATATTACGGAGCCGACCCGACCTTTGTCTTCAGCTCGGCTACGGTGGCCAATCCGGCTGAACTGGCCGGTCGGCTCACCGGTTTATCGGTCCAAACCGTGACCCAAAGCACGGCCCCCAAGGGCAGGCGCCATGTTGTTTTTGTAGATTCGCCGGAGGGGCCGGCGCAGACCACGATCCTGCTGTTGAAGGCCGCTCTTCACCGGGGATTGCGAACCATCGTATATACCCAGTCGCGCAAGATGGCAGAGTTAATCTCCATGTGGGCCCAGAGCGGTGCCGGTGCCTTCAGCGGCAAAATCAGCGCCTACCGGGCCGGTTTTCTGCCCGAAGAACGGCGGGCCATCGAGGCCGGGCTGGCCCGGGGCGATCTGCTGGCAGTGATATCCACCAGTGCCCTGGAACTGGGTATCGATATCGGTGATCTGGATCTCTGTCTGCTGGTGGGATATCCGGGTACCATCGTGGCAACTTGGCAGAGAGGCGGCAGGGTAGGGCGCAGCGGCCAGGATTCCGCCATGGTCATGATTGCCGGTGAGGATGCCCTGGACCAGTATTTCATGCACAACCCCCGGGATTTCATGCAGCGGACCCCGGAGGCGGCCGTGGTGAATCCGTATAACCCCAAGATCCTGGAACAACACCTGGTCTGTGCCGCGTCCGAACTGCCCCTTGATATCCATGAGCCGTTGATGCAGGACCCGGCTTTTCAAAAAGCTGCTGCAATCCTTGAAAAAAAAGGTGCTCTTTTGAAAAGCGGCGATGGCAAAGAGATCTATTCCAGCCGCATGAGGCCCCAGCGTCATGTG
>CAYQNS010000096.1:8763-14855 GCA_964418755.1 uncultured Desulfobacteraceae bacterium | reverse complement strand
CCATAACGAAGATATTTAAAAAATAACCGGCTGTAATTATAGCATTTAATTTTTTTATTCAAAAAGATGGGCTAAGTTAATGGCATTGACTCCAAGGGTAGTACTGCACTTGTCGAAAAAGCAAATTTTGGCAATATCGACAAGTTGCTCTCCCGGGGCATGGCATAAAATAAAAAATATTAACAAATTAGTATATTTCTCTTGGCCGGAATTATCAATCCTCTTGTAATTTGCAGAATTGCGGTGTAAATATTTACGCCGTAATCCTGTAGTGTAGTGTTTTTGAATTGCAAGATCGACCTTCTTCAGGGCATTTTGTTTTGCTGAAATGATTGATAATACAAGGGATATGGAAAAGGAAATGGCGGAAGTGCATGGGAATCGAACCCACCCGAGACGGTTTTAGCGCCTCACACCGGATTTGAAGTCCGGGAGCCTCACCAGTAAGCTGCGCACTTCCATATTTGATTTTTTTTAAAAAACGAACCATACATTTCATGATGATGTGTGTCAATGATTTTTAACTTGGGATGATGAGATATGAAAAATGGCAAGATCGCTTTTTTTGATTGTTTTTGCGGTATCAGCGGGGATATGACCCTTGGGGCCTTTGTCGATCTGGGAGTACCGGCAAAGTACCTGGAGGATGAGCTGTACAACCTGCCCCTGGGGGGATTTAAAATTGAGACCGGTTCGGTTTTTCGCAATGGAATCAAGGCCCAAAAGATTTTTGTGGCGGTTTCGGATCACTCAAAATCAAGGAATTATACTCAGATTAAAACGCTGATCAATCAGAGCTCCTTGTCTGAAAAGGTAAAACAACTGAGCCTGGATATGTTCAAAAGGGTGGCGGTGGCCGAAGCTGAAATACATGGATGCTCCCTGGAAAAGGTTCATTTTCATGAAGTCGGCGGCATAGATGCCCTGGTGGATATTGTGGGAACAGCCCTGTGCATCGAATACCTGGGGATTGAAAAGGTCGTGGCCTCACGACTGCCTCTGGGACAGGGGTTTGTCAACTGCTCCCATGGCACCATCCCGGTACCTTCCCCGGCAACGCTGGCCATTTTAAAGGGTATTCCCACTTATGGTACCGATATTCCCTGTGAGCTGGTCACACCCACCGGGGCCGCCATCATTACCTGTCTGGCGCAATCGTTTGACAACCGGCCGGAAATGGTCATTGAAAAGAGCGGTTATGGTGCTGGAACGCGGGAAATAAAATCTCGTCCGAACCTGCTGCGGATCACCGTGGGCAAGGGGCTGGAGGGAGGTAAAAGCGATACGCTTATCCATGACCGGGTAACCATGGTGGAAAGCTGCATTGATGACATGAATCCGGAAATTTTTGGTTTTCTCATGGAAATGCTTTTTGCCGACGGGGCACTGGATGTGGTGTGGACCCCGGTGTTCATGAAAAAAAATCGGCCGGGCACCCTGGTGCAGGTGCTGTGTCGCACGGACCAGCGGGAAAGGATTATCCGGCGCATTTTATCTGAAACTACCTCTCTGGGCGTACGGTTTCATGAAATGGAAAGATGTCTGCTGCCCCGTGAAAGCGTCACGGTCCAGACGCGATTCGGAGAAATAAAGGGTAAAAAGATAAGGGGCCCCGGCACAGAAAAACGCATGGTACCGGAGTTTGAGGAATGCAGGACCTTTGCACTTGAAAAAGGCATCCCCATACGCCTGGCCTATGCACAAATCCAGAAGGCCCTTGATCAAGGATGATGGCGTCGCAAAAAGTCTCCATCTACTGCGTTATAGCGATTTCCCAGAGACTCGACATACTACATGTATGCCTTCGTCCCTGGAAAATCGCTATGCCTTGTATATAAAGATTTTTACTTAGCCACCTCATATGTTTTTACGGGCTTATCAAGGATGAACCGACCCCCAAATACCTTGACAAAAAGTATGCCAGATTATAGAGATAGGCCATGAATTTCAAAGATAAAACCATCCTGTTTCTGGCCACCAGCGGTCCTGTGGGAAACATTCCCTTTGCCCCGGGGACCTTTGGGACACTGGTGGGGTTGCCCCTTTGTTTTTTGTTGTCTCTTTGCAGCATCTCTTTTGGCGCCATTTTAATTATCACGTTTATCGTGCTGGCCATCTGGATTGCCCAGGAAGCTGAAAAGCTGATAAAGGAAAAAGATCCCGGCTGTATTGTCATCGATGAAATCGCCGGAATGATGGTGACGCTGCTGGGCCTGCCTTTTGATCCGATTACCGTGGTGACGGGTTTTCTGATTTTCCGAATTCTGGATATCTTTAAGCCGTTTCCGGCCCGTATGCTTGAAAATACCATACCCGGCGGTGCAGGCGTGGTTCTTGATGATATTGCCGCCGGTATCTGGGGAAATTTGATTTTAAGAATCGTGCTGATTTTTATGACATAGCTTTTAACGAAATATGAAAGGTACAATAAAATTTGAGCTCCAAAATCGCTACCAAACCGGAAGTACAGATAAAAAAAAAGAGCGGCCTGCGGGAAAACATCGAGGCGATCCTTATCGCCATTGTACTGGCCCTGTTCATTCGTACATTTGTGGTTCAGGCGTTTAAAATCCCTTCGGGTTCCATGAAGGAAACGCTGCAGATCGGTGACCATATCCTGGTAAATAAGTTTCTCTACGGCGTAAAGCTGCCGTTTGTTGACAAAACCATCATACCGTTTAAAGACCCCAAACGAGGGGATATTGTTGTTTTTAAATTTCCCAAAGAGCCTGACAAGGATTATATCAAAAGAGTGGTGGGAGTAGCCGGAGACGTAATCAGTATCCGTAATAAAAAAGTATACGTCAATGGTCAGTTACAGAAAAATTCCCATATCATGCACACGGATCCCCATATTTATCCGGCAATAGTCCAGCCCAGGGATAATATGAAGCCCAGAACCGTTCCGCCGGATTCCATCTTTGTAATGGGGGACAATCGCGATAACAGTTATGACAGCCGCTTCTGGGGGTTTGTCAACCTTAAAGCGGTGAGAGGCAAAGCCTTTATTATCTACTGGTCCTGGAACAGTGAAGATTTCGGCGTCAGGTGGAACAGACTCGGGAATCTTTTAAAATAGGACTCTCAAGAATTTTGTTACGGTCGAAGTAAAGGGCATTGGGTTTAGAGGGCAGGGGAGAGAGCATCAGATTTTTGCTCTCTGACCTCTAATTTCTATTTTCTGTTTTACAGGCTTTACACTTGTGAACGGCCCTGACGGGAGGATTCATGAAACCGGTTTTGATTCGAGGCGGCAGGGTTGTTGATCCGGGCAGTATCGATGAAATTGCGGATATTATCGTTGATAATGGGAAAATTGCCGCAGTGGAATCTGCTGCTGCCGGGGGACTGACCTCATTATCGAGAAAATATTCTGATCTTGTCATTATCGATGCTCAGGGGAAAATTGTCACGCCCGGATTGATTGACATGCATGTCCATTTCCGTGAGCCTGGTCATGAATACAAGGAAACCATTCAAAGCGGCTGCCTGGCGGCGGCTCATGGCGGTTTTACAGCGGTTTGCACCATGCCCAACACCATTCCGGTGAATGATGATCGGAAGAATACCGAATTGGTTATAAGCAGGGCCCAAAAGGCGGAAAGTGCCCGGGTTTATCCTGTAGCTGCCATCAGCAAGGGCATGGAAGGGCGCAGTTTGTGTGACTATGAAGCATTAAAACATGCCGGCGCTGTTGCCGTATCCGATGACGGTTTGCCGGTAGTCAACAGCCGTCTGATGCGTCAGGCCCTGGAAGACGCATCCCGGGCCGGTCTGCTGGTGATGGCCCACAGTGAAGATCTTTCTCTGGCAGCCGGCGGCGCCATGAACGAGGGGCCGGTTGCCGTCCGGATGGGGCTGCCGGGTATCCCGAATGCGGCTGAAAGCATTACGGTCATGAGGGATATCGCCCTGTGCGAACTGACCCATGCCCCGTTACATATCATGCATGTGTCAACCAGGGAAAGCGTGCGTGCGCTGCGAGAC
This sequence comes from uncultured Desulfobacteraceae bacterium, assembly GCA_964418755.1. Taxonomy (GTDB): domain Bacteria; phylum Desulfobacterota; class Desulfobacteria; order Desulfobacterales; family 4572-123; genus 4572-123. Next base: position 10,868 of record CAYQNS010000096.1, on the reverse strand, counting down.
GCCAAAGACAGGGGGGTGCCGGTGACTGCTGAAACTGCGCCCCACTATTTCACCTTGACGGACGAAGCAGTGGAAAAGTACGGCACCCGGGCCAAGATGAATCCGCCGCTTAGATCATCCGTGGACCGGCAGGCGGTGAGAGACGGTCTTGCGGACGGGACCATCGACGTGATTGCAACGGACCATGCCCCCCATTCCGTTATTGAAAAGCAGGCCCCATTTGCACAGGCCCCAAACGGCATCATCGGGCTTGAAACTTCGCTGTCGCTCTCATTGAAGCTTGTCCTGGACGGGTTGATCGATATAACAGAATTGATTGCTCTGATGACCGTTAATCCGGCCCGGATACTGGGCCTTGAGAACGGTCTTGCGGCAGGCAGCAGGGCCGATATTACGATTATCGACACTGAAAAATCATATACCGTGGATGCGAATTATTTTCGGTCGCAGGGTCGCAACACTCCCTTTGACGGGTGGGCACTCAAAGGCAGAGCGGTCATGGCCATGGTGGGTGGGGAAATAGTATTTCAGAACTCAGGAAACAGCAAACAGGAAAGAGTAAACAGGAAACAGGAAAGAGGGAAGAGGAAACGGAAAAAAGGGATGGATGCTTGATACCCAAAACCCAGAACCCAAAACCCAGAACCCAAAACCCAAAACCCAATAACGGATTTATTATGTCTTCTAAAGAGCCGCACATACTGATTGTTGACGATGATCTCAGCATGCGGGAATTTCTTGAACTGATGCTGAAAAGAGAGGGGTACCGTGTCGCCCTGGCTGAAAACGGACGTAACGCCATTGAAAAAATCAAAAAAACATATTTTGACTTGCTGCTGTGCGATATACGGCTGGGGGACATCACCGGCCTGGAAGTGTTGCGTGCAACCAAGAAAAAGAACCCGGAGACGGTCGTCATCATGATTTCGGCCTATGCGTCTGCTGAAACCGCAGTGGAGGCCATGAATGACGGTGCCTATGATTATGTACCCAAACCCTTTGACAAAAACGAATTAAAACAGACCATCGCCAATGCTCTTGATCTTAAAACCATTGAGCATGAAAAAAAAATTATCGATAATGATCTTCAAAAAACCGTGCATTTCGGTGAAATTATCGGCAACAGCCCCGGGATGATGCGCATCTATAAGATGATAGACCAGGTTGCCGGAACCAGCACCAATGTCATGATCACCGGTGAAAGCGGCACCGGTAAGGAGTTGATTGCCCGGGCCATCCACAAACAAAGTGACCGGCATGACAAGCGTTTTGTTACCATTAACTGCGGCGGAATTCCGGAAACATTAATGGAAAGCGAACTGTTCGGCTACAAGAAAGGTGCCTTTACAGGGGCTGCCGGTGACAAAAACGGACTGTTCAGGGATGCTGACGGTGGAACCATATTTCTGGACGAAATCGGCGAACTGAGCACTCCTATCCAGGTGAAGATCCTGCGGGCCGTTCAGGAAAAGGTTTTCAAGCCGGTGGGCGGCAACGAGGACATCGCCGTGGATATGCGCATCATTTCAGCTACAAACAAGCATCTTGAAGATGAGGTGATCGAGGGGCGTTTCAGGGAAGACCTGTTCTATCGGCTGAATGTAATTGAGATAAAAATGCCGCCGTTACGGGAACGCAAGGTGGATTTACGCGCCCTGGCTCAACATTTTCTTGAAAAATATTCCAGGAAGTCAGGTAAGGGCGTTCAAAAAATTTCGGCATACGCAATAGATCTGCTGAACAAATACGATTTTCCAGGCAATGTACGCGAGCTGGAAAACCTGATTGAACGTAGTGTGGCCTTGTCCACCACCAACATCCTGCTGCCGGACAGTCTGGCCCTTTCCATTCACAAACGCCGATGGATCGAAGGCGTGAGAGATCAAAGATTTGATTTAAATGAAGTTGCCGGAGGTGTTAACCTTGATCAGATTCTGGCCGATATCGAACGGGCCTATCTGAAAAAAGCCCTGGAATGCACAGGCAGCAACAAACAAAAAGCCGCTGAATTACTGAATATCAGCTTCCGTTCCATTCGTTACCGGATTGACAAACTTTCCATTGAATAATTGTCGGCCCCAACCGGACTCCGACTCGGAGAGAAA
>CAYQNS010000096.1:0-8663 GCA_964418755.1 uncultured Desulfobacteraceae bacterium | reverse complement strand
CAAACTTTCCATTGAATAATTGTCGGCCCCAACCGGACTCCGACTCGGAGAGAAATAACAAAATACAAACGCCGTAACCGTTCACGGTTTGCAGTTGTCGGTTCACGGTTGAATGTCGTAAAAGTCGCTGCAGCGATGAACAAAGCCAATCGTCGCATAGTTTATTGGAAAACTGGGAGCTGTGAACCGGCAATCGTGAACGGTTACGAGTTTTTTAATAGTAGGATGGGCAAAGTGAAGCGTGCCCATCTTTTGCTAAAATACTTAAAATTTTAATTTTTAATTTTTGGGAAGTATGGGTTCTATTATTTTTAAAGGAAGCTTGAAAGTTCTCTCCAAGATGCCCAGCAACCCTCTGCCCACCGCTGATACCGGCAGTATTGAAATTTCTGGATGTGCATAATCGCCCGTTACCTTAAGCGGTATGGAAACGAGCGAACCTGCGAGGATATAATTGACCAGGGGGGTGAATTTAATTATGCGGTCAACTGTCTTTAAAGGTGCCACAAGGACCGTGAGATCCAGTTTCTTGTCGATCAGATCGATATACCCCTGGCAGATTAACTCCATGGATGCGCCGTCCATGACGGCTTCCGTCAAATTGAGCCTGCCTTTGTCAAGCGTCGCCTTCAGCTTGATGGTCTTGTAGGCAAGCCCTTCCTTTCCGATCCCGGGATTTTTTCCGAATAAAATTTCAGTGGTATTGAGAAATGTCAGGATATTAGACAGCACCATGGCCCTGAAAATAATTCCATCCCTGGCGACCAGTTCAAAATTACCCGTCAGTGAGGTTGGAATTACGTCGAATGGGCATTGGGCCTTTAGCACACCGTCGAGATCAAAATGGCCTGTTATTTTTTCGCCTTCCTTGAACAGCCGGTTGATGACAGGTTCTAACGGCTGGTTTCGGGCCTCAGTTTTAAGCTTGAGTGTCAGATTTCCATGCGATTTTTTTATAGCCATTTCCCCGGATGTTGCAATACCGTGGATTTCGGCATGGATGACGTTGACATTGATACTGTCTGCACCCAGCTGAATTTCAGCCGTAAACGGCTGCCATGTAGTTTGATCGTACACCAGGGAATCAGACTTTAATCTGACCATGCCTGTCACAGGATAGCCGGATAACAGGCCGGCATCGTTACCACTATGTGCATGCCTGATTTCCTGCAGTATCTTTTTGATGTGATTCCAATTCAATCCGTCGGAGAAAAGATCCAGATCAAGGCGCAGACCATCTTTTAAAAAAAGAATATCTCCTTTAATGTCCAGGTTCTCTTTGTCCAGGGTAAGGCTCGCAGATGTCAGCGTTATATGATTTTTTTCAGCGGAAAGGGTAAGGGTATGGATATCCAGGGGAACCCCCGGAAAGTGCAGAAGCTTCAGGCCGCCGCCCTTGAGTTTGCCCTGCACAATGGATTTTATGGGTTGATCCAGCGGGATATGTGCGTTGAGATGGCCATCGATCCACCCGTCAGGCAGGTTGCTTTCCGCCAAAATTATGTCCGAGGTTGATTTGGTGATGCTGCCTTTAAAATTTAAATCGAGTACCCTGTCTTTGATACTGAGTGTGGCCGATGCCCGGGATTTTGCATCTTTGATCGTTACGTTCCTGATTTTGAATTCTACCGGGGTATGAACAACGTCAAGATGAAGGTCCGAACCATGCGGAAATCTCAAATCTCCAATAAATACAACTTCAGATCCCTTTTTCCAGGATACATAAGCCGATGGAACAGACAGTGGCGCTCTGAGGGTCAATGCGGAGGAAATAGCGAGCCGTGTGTATATCCAGCGGTTTGAATCCGCTCCGATATCTCCCTTGAAAAGCGCCTCAAATTTATTTAAACCGTTAGAATTGATGTCGATCAACCCCGACAAGGTCAGGGCCGCATCAAGGAAAGTTAATTGGGTATCGCTGAATGACAGGGTTTTTGTGCCTGCATCAAATGCGGCATGGAAGTGACCTTCTTTGACTTTAATGGTATCCGGATAGAAGGTTGAATCCAGAACAAGGTCATGGAAATTACCGACTGCGTCAATTGTCCAGGTCACAGGATCGAGCAATGGCCCTTTCAAGTGCATTTGCGAGAGTGAGAGCCTGCCGGCTGCACTTTGAATCTTTTCTGGAATTTGTCCGATATCAAAGGTGCTGATCCAGGGATAAAACTCCTCCAGGGCCAGGGTGAGTTTGCCCTTTGACACATCAATAAAAGGAGCATCATTAAAATCAATATGCCCGGCCAGTGATGAAAATGCAGAACTTCCAATTTTTCCTTTCAGGTTATCGACAGAAATGCCGCGTTCATTATATGAAAAACGACCGCCCCTGATCTCAAGCGGATAGGGAATCTTTTTGTAGCTTCCCGACAGATTAAAATTGTCGACTACCACCCGTGTTTTGATTGCCTCCAGGCTTTCCCCGAGAACCAGCCTTCCCGTTGCGTTTCCCTTGAGGTCATCAATCAGGCCAAGCTCGCTCAAAAATTTTTTATGCCTGACCACCTGCTTCAGCACCGGCGGAAGCTGGGCTAGGTCGGCATCGATCATAATATCGAGATGAAAAGGCGCATTTTTATTTGACAGGCCTATCTTTAAACTCCCGTTTTTCCCCTGAGAGTTTCCCAGTCGCGCCGTTAAATTTTCCCCCTCCAATATACCGCCCGAGATAACCACGTCGCCTTTTACATTGTCCAGGTCACGCCTGACACCCGGCACAAAGATGCCGCCGTCCATAAGGCTGCCCCTGATGGTTAAATTTTTTAATTTGCCCAGCTCGGCAAGGCTGTTGCCACGGGTCGTGCAGGTGATCAGCGGTACATGGCCGCTTTTTACGATATCAAAGATATGAACAATGACCGGAATATCCCCTGCTGCGGCCAATACGGTTTTTTTTGCCGCCGATACATCGATATCCCTGCCTTCAAGCTCAAGGCTGATCCGGGAACTGCTTCGATCTTTTTTAAATTTTCCGGACAGGCTTAGCCGGGGACGGCTGATCTCCATATCATCAAGGACTACCTCGATGATATCCCTGTTTATTTTAAAGGCGCCTCTTATGCTCCGGACTTCAACGTCGGTTTGGATCTCCCCCCTCTTCAGGGTCAGGACCGGGATGTCGCCCTTTATCCGGCCATGAATTGTATTTGCTTCCGTCCCCTGGAAATCCATTGCCAGGTTTATCCGCGAGGCTGATATTTTCCTCAAGGCATGGGGAAAAAGGTGTCCGGTTATCCTGTGCGGCCGGAACCCATGGATGGTAACCTGTCCGCCAATTTCGGAATTTTTCGGGTTCAATTCAACATCAGCAGATAAACGGTCCCATAAGTTTGATTGGCAGCCGAGACGGATTGTGGATTTTTTTTCAGTGGAAACCATGCGGGCGCTGATTTTCCGGAACCAAAAAACAGGCCCGTTTTTATCTGAAACGGCCAATCGCCCCTGTTCAATATCCACTCCAAGGTTGGGGCTCATCGTTTCCAATTCGGTAACTGCAGAAGCGATCATTTCCGCTATGCCGAATTTTTTGCCTGGTTTTTTATGCGACAATTCAGTGTCGAAGACAATTAAATCAGGTGTCAGCGCCTTAAATCCAGCGATTTTAACTTTTCCTTTGAGTAAGGAGAGGAGGCTTGGGTAGAGGGCCAGTGACTCCACGTTGCCGCTGATTTTTTCGGGAATTGAAAAATTCACCGAATGAAGGACGATACGAGATTGCGGGAAAAAAGATATTTCCGCCTTTTCATAGGCCAGTTGCCCTCCCGTTTTTTCTGAAAAAATATTGACCACTTCGGTCTTTACAGGCCCAAGGTTGATGATATGCCGGGCCAATAGAAAAAAAAGCGCAAGCAGGATTATAAATACACCTGCAACCCATAAAAATGTCTTTTTAGATCGGTTCATTTTTCAGTATAAGGCGTGTCCTTAGTTCCTCAGAGTCGTAAACTCAAATAATTTGAATGATATTTGCCCTGCAACTTAACAAACGAATAGATCTCCTAAATTATCACAAACAATTTGGTATTGCCAGTTATCATATTGTATGGACACACAAATCAATGCCATTACCTTTAGAAAGATCTGTATGGATCGCCATGAAGTTTTTTCTTCAGTTTCTTCAGTTTCTTCATGGTAAAAATATATAAAATACCAAGGCATAAAAGATAAGGAAAACAAATAAATAAGCTGATTGGTGTCCGTCCATAAATGAGCTGTTCCGGTGGAGATCAAGGCGTGCGAATTTTTTGCACGGCCATCAGTGAAACAAGAGCCAGAACCGCGCCACCAAAGAAAGGAATGCGGTAATCCACCACCCACAGCAGACCCCCTATGGCCGGCAAAACAACCGCTGCAATGTGGTTTATCGTGAACCCGACGGCCATTGTCGGGGCGATGTCGCGGGGATCACCCGTTTTTTGGAAATAGGTGCGGATAGCAATGGAAAAGTTAAAAAAGATGTGATCCAGGATGTATAATCCGGCCACGATCAATTTGGAATCCGTTGCGGCATAGGACAGGAAGATGAAAATCAGGCTGAAGTATTCCACGGACAGCACTTTGCGCTCGCCAAAGCGGATGATGCTTTTGCCGATCAGGGGGCTGAGAAAATAATTGATGGTGTTGTTGATAATAAATAAAATGGTGATTTCCTGCACCGAATAGTTGAATTTTTGCACCATCAGTAAAACGGAAAAGGCTATGAAAATCTGCCGCCTGGCCCCGGCCATGAAGGTGATAAAATAATAAAGCCAGTATTTTTTTCGCAATATCATCTTTTTACGCTGGGGGATGGTTTCATGCTCAGCCGGATTTTGAGCAAAACCCCACAAAGAACATGCCATAATGAGTACACCGATAAAAAGATAAAGCTGCATAAAATTCAGTAACGGCGCCAGCAGGAAAATAAACAACCCGATGGCGACGCTGGATGCCGCAGCAAGACTGTACAGCTTTCCAAACACCCAGGGTGATTCTTCTTTTTTGAAATGCTGAAGCGTTAAAGACATGTTGGTGGTTTCGTAATAGTGGAAGCCGAAACTCATCACCAGGGTGGTAAAGGTCAAACCGGCAAAGGAGGGAAACATGCCGGTAATGGCCAGGCCAATCCCCAACAACAGAATCGACAGCACTGAAAGCCGGTGTTCTTTGATATAGCGGATGACAAAGACCGCCAGCAATGCCAGGAAACCCGGAATTTCCCTGATCGATTGAAGGATACCGATGCGGTCGCCATCCAGGCAGGCTATTTCGACTGCAAAATTGTTAAAAAGCATGGTCCAGGTCTGCAATCCGATGGTGGAGGCGATGGTCAATACCGCCAGGTAAAGGTACATGGGATTTTGTCTGATTTTTTCAGGTTGCAGAGATGCTGTCTTTTGAGATGATGACATAACGCTCCAAGTTGTTATCAAATTTTTTTTGAATACATAAAAAGCGTTGCTTTTTAAAAAAACCGTTGCTATTTCGGGAGTCTGATAAAAATTTATTTTTTGTGGGATAATTTTTTATCTGTGGCGATTGTATAATGGTGGGTTTTAAAAAACAATGGAGGACAAAATTATTATGCCAAGCATCGGGGAAATTAAACAAAAGCTGAAGGAAACGGATTCAACCAAGATCTTTTTTACTGATTTAAAAGGCCGGCTGATGAGCCTGCCGGTCAATGGTGAACATATCGAGTTGATAGTAAAAGACGGCATTGGTTTTGACGGCAGCTCCATTGCGGGGATGGCAAGTGTTGACAACAGTGACAAGCTTTTATTTCCTGCAATAGAAAGTTTCAAAACAGTGGAGTTGAATGATGAAAAACTTGGTTTTTTTATTGGTCGGATCTACGATGAAAGAGATGTGCGGGCCAAGGCTGATCCCCGAGTCGTGCTGGAGGATGTGCTTATTGAAGCTGAGACCGAATACGGATTTAAATTTATTGTTGGACCGGAGCATGAGTTTTTTCTGCTGACCGGAGACGAATTTGGAAAAAAGGATCATTCGGACCGGGCAGGATATTTTAATGCCACCCCTCAGGACAAAGGGGAAAGTGTAAGGAACAGGATTATAAGCGTTTTAAAAAAATGCGGCATTCAGTTTGAAAAGGCCCATCATGAGGCTACGCCGTCTCAGCATGAAATCAATCTGGTCTGCACCGATCCCATTGATGGGGCCGATCGAACCGTATTGTTTAACTATGTTACAAAAAAAGTAGCGCAGGAATTCGGCTATCACGCGACGTTCATGCCCAAACCCTTTGACGGGTTTAACCGTAACGCGTTTCATATCCATCTTTCCATGCTGGACATGAAGGGCAACAATCTTTTTTATGACGCCAGTGCCGACGGGCAGATCAGCAAAACGGCCCTGCATTTTATCGGCGGTATCATGAAATATGCCCGCGAGACATCCATTATCATGGCGTCCACTTTTAATTCCTACAAAGCCTACGTGCTGGAGCGTGAGGCCCCGATGATTAAAAGCTGGGGATTCAGAAACAGAAGTTCCATGGTGCGGATACCCTATTCGAACAGTCCCGAGAATACAAGAATCGAACTGAGAAGTCCTGATCCTGCGGGAAATGTTTATCTGCAGATGGCCACTTTAATTGCCATGGGGCTCCAGGGTATCAAAGAGGAACTTGACTGCGGCCGTCCCGATATCGGCAGTACGTATAATAAAAATTATAAAACACGTGTATTCGACAAACGGTTTCTGCCCAGATCGCTTTACGAAGCACTGGTCGAAGCCGAGAAGAGCCAGTTTTTAAAACAGATCCTGGGAGAGAGTCTTTATGCGAATTACATGAAGTTGAAAATCGATGACTGGGAAGGACATCGGACTCATGTGACCCCAAGAGAATTGAACAACTATCTGGATTCTTAGTCGCCTGTATTTTATGTTTTTACGTTTGATTTTCAGAGTAATATAAAGGAGGAATTTATATGGAAACCTGGGTTGAACAACTGCAAAATAGTGTCAATACGCTTGAAAGACTCAAAGAATTTGTTACTGTAACCCCGGAAGAAGAGAAAGCCATCACTACGTTGAATACAAAGTGGGGAACTACACCTTATTTTGCGGGATTGATGGAAAAAGAGAATCCGGACTGCCCGATTCGAAAGCAGGTCGTTCCTTCCATGAAGGAAAAAGAGAATCGGTTCGGAATGCACAATTACCTGATATGGAAAGAAAATCGTGCTACCGACGAAGTCAGGCCGGACAGCATTGCTCGCCAGTACATAGATCGCATTGCCTTTACGGTTACCGATGTATGTGCCAATTACTGCCGGCACTGTTTTCGAAAAGAAGTGGTGGTGGACCGTGATTTAAAACTTCGCATGGACGTGGAAGAAGGGCTGCAGTGGATCACGGAACATGAGGAGATCAGGGACGTCCTCATTACCGGAGGCGATCCTTTTATCCTTTCCGATGATAAAATCGACTATCTGATTCGCAAGCTGCGGGAAATTCCGCATATCCAGATGATAAGATTCGGTACCCGCACCCCGATTGTGCTGCCCCACCGTATTACCCCGGAGCTGAAAAAAGTACTGAGCGGTTATCATAAAGTTCCGATCTGGATCAATACCCAGTGCAATCATGCCAATGAAATTACCGAGCAGACGGCAAAGGCCGTCTATGATCTGCTGAACTGCGGTGTCAATGTGGGCAACCAGGCGGTTTTGCTGAAAGGCATCAATGATGATATCGAGTCGTTCAGGGACCTGCATCAGAAGCTTTTGACGGTTCGTATCCGTCCCTACTATGTGTTCTACTGTGAACCGGCCCCGGGGATCGACCACTTCCGCACCCCGGTAGAAAAGGGGGCGGAACTTATCCGGGACGCCATCCGCGGTCATACCACCGGGCTGGCACAGCCCATGTATGTCATCGCCACCAATATCGGCAAAATTCCGCTCATGCCGGATTATTATATTGTCGATAAAAATGCAAAAGAATATACCCTGAAGAACTACCAGGGCAAAACCACGACCTGGCCCAATATTCCTGAATGATTGTTAATGCCCGGTTTTACGGGTCCCCTCCTTGTCCGGGAGGGGACCCTTTTTTATGTCTGTCCTGCCGTCGTCCAACCGGTGATCGTACCACCACCGGTCGTTTCGGGGTACCGGATCATAGCATTTGATTTTGTCGTTGATATTGATCTTCGGCGATAGTGTCAATTCATCCCGTCCGCAACGCATCAAACGGTCGCAAGTCATCATCCAGCCGATAAAAAAACCATGTTTTTCCAGAGCCTCACTGCAGTATCGGGAGCAGGAGGGGTACATGGGGCATTGTCCGCGCCTGACACCGTTAAGATGGTTTAACGGGTCGCTGTAAAAGTTAAGCAGCAGTGATTCGAAATTTGAATTTATTTCGGAAATATTTGGGGAGGTCTGCGGCAAGGTGGTGCAGGATGTCAGAATCAGCGGTATCAGCAGTAAGAAAGAAAGCTGAACCATGCCCCCGGTCCGGCGACAAAAGGCCCCCGGGAAAAGAATACCGGGTGGTAAAAATATGCTCCGGGTTTTATCGGGTGGTTTTTTGTTCATCTGATTAACCGTTTTTACAGATATTGTATAGATGAATTATAGCCGTCTCTATACTATTTTAGTTACTGAAGTTTCCTATAAAAATATCACGCCGCGATGCGCAGTAGCACGGCTACA
>CAYQNS010000095.1:0-14872 GCA_964418755.1 uncultured Desulfobacteraceae bacterium | reverse complement strand
GAACACCCTCATCCGGGCCAAACCCCACCGGCGCGATGCTGTCTATGGGCATGGTTATGATCTGTTTTTTGCCCTGGCTGTCCACGGCTTCACATTCCAGGTGACATACGTGGTTGAACAAGAGTTCATAGAGATGGAAAACATGCTGATGGGGGCCGTTTAAAAAAAAGCGCAGTTGTTTCCATTTAATTTCGGAAATACTCTGACCTCCGTATGTCTGCAATCGGATCGAAAGAACCTGCTGGGAGCCTTTGATCTGTTTAACAGGGTCACTGAGCTTTGCCTCGGTCACATCCACGGGCCAGATGGTAACCGGATAGGCGGTCGTGAACTGACAGGCTCCGCCTCCAGCGGATTTGGAATAAAGCGCGGCATTTTTATCAATTCGGTAGCCCACCGGCGGGATGGTTTGCTTTATGGGCTGAAAATTAACAATGCAGGTGGAGGGTATGGGACGGATGTAATGAGGATAGATGATACTGAGAATAGATTCGGTTATCTCGGGAAAATCATCTTCTATTTTTTTATGGATCCGTCCGCTGATAAATGCAAACGCCTCAATGAGTCGTTCGGTATGGGGATCGTCGCACTTGTCAGGCTCAAGCTGCAGCCGGCCGGCAATCTTGGGATATTTTTTTGCGAACTCCGCACCCATCTCGCGGATAAATGTCAGTTCTCGTTCGTAATAATTCAGCAGGCTATCTTCCATATTCTCACAGGTAAACAATTCGTTCAGGTTGGGCAGGTTGTTTATATTCGATGATCAAACTTTTTGATTTTGACATGGAATTTTAAAGATATGGTGGTTGGTCAGGTAAAAAAACACCGGGTTTCGAATTTACGAAACCCTTCATCGCTTCAATACATGGCCAACCATCAATAATTCTTATATACGAATATCAAATAAAAATCACTAAAAATATTGTTAAATTACAACTTTGCTATAAATAAAGCAAATAAACCTCTATAGAAATTTGATTCAGCCGGGAGGTATCCGTTTCGTGACTATATTCTGAAGTTCTTGTTTTTTATGTCAAAGTTTTCAATTTTCAATATTCAATTTGGTTCCGGCTTTGCCGGGTTAGGGGTTTCGATGTTCATCCGTTTATCAGTTCCCGGATTTTTTCAAGGGGCAGCGGGGAAAATGTTCCAATGCCCGGAGGCACTTTGTCAAATTGCATGCGCAGCCAGTTGGTTCGGGTTGTGACGGCAGCCCCTAAAAGCAGGTTCATGGCCACGGTGACCACTTTTCTGTTTTTCGGATGCGCCAGAAATGAATCGGCGCACCACTGGTTAAAGGCACCGATGGCCGGGCCGCACCAGATCTGATAGTCAATTTTTCGGGCCGGATCACCTGTCTTTGCCCATCCGGAAGAGCGGCCCAGATAGGAACGGAATACGAGAGCCATCTTGTGGCGCGAATCTTTTTCAGCACGCTGGGCCTGCCTGGGATCACGTTGCAGAAAAAAATCCCGGGTCTGGCTCCACGCATCATCAAAACTGCTGCAGAAAAATTTATCCGTCAACACCTGTCTGTCTTTGGATGGGATATTTTCAAAGCAGTCATAGCGGGAGTACAGATCGTAAAGCTTGGCTGCGCGCTGGGGAAACAGAGTGCCTCTTTTCAGCACCTGAACCTTGACGCCCATTTCAAACATGTCGGCTGCCGGGGCCATGGTGACGTCTGCCTGACGGGCCTCTGCCAGCATGTTTCGTACCGTTTGGGATATGCCGGCTTCTACGCAGGCCTGGTTAATTGTCCCGGTGAGTACATAGGCCGCGCCCATGGCAAAGGCGGCGGAGGTGGACGCAGGGGTGGCAATTCCGCCACCCAGTCCCACGCACAGGGGCCTTTGGTAATTGTATTTTGCCATCATTTTATCACGCAGCGACAGCATGGTGGGAAGGAGAGACATGGCAGGGCGGTTATCGGTATGGCCCCCGGAATCGGCCTCTGCCGTCAAATCATCGGCAATGGGAATTTGTCGGGCCAGGTCAGCCTCCCGGGGGGTGATTTTTTGTAGTTCCAGCAACTTGTTGACCAATTTTTCCGGGGGTGGTGCAAAAAATTTCCGGGCCAGCTCGACCCTGGAAACTTTGGCAATGATCCTGTTGGGGCAGATGATCGTGCCGTCGGGCGATAGATGTATCCCCTTCACTCGGAAATAGACCAGCGGCAGGGTCAGCCGCAAAAAGGCTGAAGCGCTGATGAGCCGTATTTTTCGGCGCAGGTACAGATCCACAACTGCCGCTTCCTGGTCGGGATCATTGGGGTTGTGAATCAAGTTGGAACCAAACGGTATACCGGGCATATTTTGCTGTAGATAGTCCAGGGCCGCTTCAATGTCGGGCAATGATAGGCCGGCGGCCCCGAAAAATCCGAGCATGCCGGCCTTTCCCATCTCTTCCACCATTTTTTCGGAGGTAATGCCGTTGGCCATGGCACCGGCCACATATGCATAACGAATATTATGAGCCTTCTTGAACACGGTGTCTCCCAGAGTTTCCGGATGCAGGGGCGGGGCATAGGCCAGCAACGGGCAGGCGCCCGGCTCTAAAGCGACCGGATTGATCACGGCGGTGCCGCTGTTGACGGCAGCCGGTCCGCCCTGATAATCGACCAAGTATACCGGGTACCTGATGTTTAGGATAGAGTCGTTTAGAAAGTTGTCCGAAGCTTCAGGCGTTAAATTAGATTTTAACCAGTATCCAATTGAATTAACATTGTTTAATGAGTTTACCACGGGCTTATGTTCCTTTTGTAATAGTCGGATTCGTGTAAATGTTGCCGTGAAAAATATCCCGCAGGCCTTTACCCGCGGGGGTGATATTTTTTGTGCATTTTAACCAGATGTTCCCGGGCCACATGGGTGTAAATCTGGGTTGTGCTGATGTCAACATGCCCCAGCATTACCTGAACGGCACGCAGGTCCGCGCCTCCCTCAAGCAGGTGGCTGGCAAAGGAATGCCGTATGGTATGCGGCGTGATTGTTTTGTGAATATTGGCTTTAAGGGCATAGCCTCGAAGCAGTTTCCAGAATCCCTGGCGGGTCATGGGCCTGCCTGCCCGGGCCACAAAGACAAATTCACTTAGATATTCCTTGAGCAATATCGGTCTTGCCATTTGCAGATAGTCGTTGATTTTTTTTTGGGCGTAGGCTCCAAAGGGAACGATTCTTTCTTTGGAGCCTTTGCCGAAGACCCTGACAAAGCAGGCTTCCAGGTTGATGTTCTGCAGCCTGAGATTAATCAGTTCGGATACCCGCAACCCGGCGGCATACGCCAGTTCTATCATCGCCTGATCCCTTTTTCCGATGGGACGCGAGATGTCCGGAGTATCTATCAGTATTTTTATCTCCGGGGCGGACATTACATCCGGAAGCTTGAGTCCGCCTTTGGGAAGGTCGATTGTTTTGGATGGATCGCGGTTTATAATTTTTTCCTGAACCAGGAATTTGTAGAAACCTCTTATGGCAACCAGATGTCTGGCTCTTGAGCGGGCACCCAGGCCGGCCTTGCGCAATCCAATCAGATGTTTTAAGATGACGGCCGTGTCGGAGCTAGAGAAATTTTTAACGCGGCTGTTTTTGAGGAATTTGACATACCGGGCCAGATCCAGACGATAGGAATCCAGCGTTTTTTCAGCCAGGCCTTTTTCTATGGCAAGATGGGTAAGGTACTGCTCGACAAGGTTGTCTGTTTCAGCCAAATCAATGTCCTTTTTCGTAGCCGTTCAGAGGTTCAGGGGTAATTGGTACTAGTATTTTAATTCTGAAATTCGTGTTTTTTATGTCAGAAAATAAATTCCAATAATCAAAAAACAAATGATAAATAAATCACAACGATTAAAATTCCAAATTTCAAAATATATTTGGCGTTCATAGCCTTTTATAGCGCATCAATATACCTGTCGGTGGGCAACTTGTTCAGCACTTCGCACCCATCTTCCCGGATTACCACCTGGTTTTCAATGCGTACGCCCCCCCAGCCGTCGACATAGATTCCAGGTTCCACGGTGACGATCATTCCGGGCTGGAGAATTGTGTCGCACAAGGGGCTTAGTCTGGGTTCTTCGTGAACGACAAGGCCGGTTCCGTGTCCGAGACCGTGGCCGAATGTGCCTTTAAATTCAGTCTGGTCGATATGCCGGCGGGCAATTTTGTCCACCTCGTTTGCGTGTATTCCGGGCCGCAGGGCCGAAATGGCCTTTTGCTGAGCCTCCCGTACAGTCCCGTAGATTTTTTTGTATTGATCATCACTGCGACCCAGAATCACAGTGCGGCTTGTATCTGAACAGTAGGCGCCCAGCCTGGCACCCCAGTCAAAAAGCAGGGGTTCATTTGCATTGATCATCCGGTCTCCGGGGATTGCATGGGGCAATGCGCTATTGGGGCCTGATGCGGCAATCACGGGAAATGATAATTTTTCCGCTCCGGCCTCACGCATTCCCTTTTCCATGGCCCAGGCCGCCTGTTTTTCAGTCATTGTGCACGAAAGGACCTTTAAGAAATGTTCAAACACCGTTTCAGCCAGGTAAAGTGCCTTGCGGGTGGCCTCAATCTCATTTTCCTGCTTGATCAAACGCAGAGATTCAACCATATCGCCGGCAGGGACAAGTTCGATGTCAAGTCCGGCATTTGTCAGTGTTTTTTGGATTTGTGAATATCCGTAAAAGGAGATTCGCCGGTCTTCGATTCCCAGGTATTTCGTGTCGAGCATGTTTAAAATATGGTGAATTTCCCAGGGAATCCCCTTTTTATAACAGTATAATTCAAATTGTCCGGCTTCGACGGCTGCCTGTTTCTCGAAACGTGAATCCGTTGCCAGAATTAGTTTTGTTCGGGTAATGAAAAGTGTCCCGGCCGATTCATCACACTGGGTATCTTCACCCGTAAAACCACTCAGATAGAATCGGTTTGCCTCTGTGGACACCATTAATGTGTCGATTTTCTTTTTATCCAGCAAGTTTCTGAGTTTTTCAAGTCTGATGTTATGTATACTATCCAAAATATTCTCCTGTGGCTATATAGAGTGTCCCCCCGGAAATAGGAATTTCTGTCCAAGATCAAGGCGTTCGAAAAAAACAACCGGAGGCATCTATCTTTATCCATCACAAAAACAGGTTGTCAGTATACATCATTCATGCTGAAATAGAAAAGGATAAAAACGGGGAGGGCAGTTGTGGAAATTACTACGCATCACAAGATTGACCAAAGCCTGTGCGGGACCCCTCTGGTGGTAGAATGCGGGTTCAGTCGTGTGCAGCTTGAAACCAAAGAATGCATGTCGTCGGATGGATCGGGACTGATCCATGGCGGATTTATTTTCGGTCTTGCGGATTATGCAGCCATGATTGCAGTGAACCATCCCAATGTCGTACTGGGCCGCGCCGATGTGAAATTTATCAAACCGGTAAAAACAGGGGATACCGTGGTAGCCGAGGCAAGGACAGCATCTGGAAACGATACTAAAAAATCAGTTATCGTTACGGTATGCAAGGGCAGGACAACGGTATTTGAGGGGGTATTTACCTGCTTTGTGCTTGAAAATCATGTCCTGGAGCAGGGCAGGGGGGCATTTTGCGGATGATTTCAAGGGATAGTTTCAAATACGCCCGGGCCCCGGCGGCATTCATATCCATAAGCGCAAGGGGTAATGCCATATTGGCTGAATCCTGCAGGCCTTTGTCAAAAGGAATGGTTGTGTCATAGACCGCCCGGCCCAGATTTGCCGGCAGGCCGTCATTGATTTGACTGCGCATGGATTGAAAAATTTCGCACATGGTCAGCAAAATACCCGATATGCGTAGGTGGGGGTTGACCTTACTCCGTATTTTTTGAACAACGACCAAAAGCTGGACCAGGCCCTCTAAGGAAAATACCTGGTACTGAAAGGGGATCAGAACATGGTCGGATGCTGCCAGGGCGCAGACGGTAAGGAATCCCACCGAGGCAGGGGTGTCGATGATAATATAATCAAACCGGTCCAGACAGGGCTTGAGCCGTTGTCGCAGCAATGCTTCGGCGCCGGGTATGGAAACAAGTTTTGACTCGATATGGATCAGTTTGAATCGGGCCGGGATAACTTTAAGAAATTCGAGCCGGCTGTTTAAGATCACCTTTAAAATGGAGGCATTTCCAGTCATTACATGGTAAAGATCTTTCAAGGGAGCCTGTTTATCAATGCCCATTCCGGTGGTGACGCTTCCCTGGGGATCGCAGTCGATCAGCAGGGTTTGTTTTTCATGCAGGGCCAGGGATGCTGCCAGATTGATAGCGGTGGTGGTTTTTCCGGTTCCGCCCTTTTGGCCGGCTATGCAGATAATGTGCGCCATGATTATGAACAGTTAGCACAAAACGGTTGTTTTGAAAAGTCTGGAATATGGAAAACTGCAGGTTGAAAGATACAAACTACAATATCGATACTTGAAGCATACAGTTTGAAATTTGTGACTTGGAACTTGGAACTTAAAAGGAGGTAAATTATGGGAAAAAAAGTAGGTGTTCTTTTATCGGGATGCGGTGTTTTTGACGGGACTGAAATCCATGAAGCAGTGCTGACCATGCTTGCTCTGGACCGTGCCGGTGCGCAGATTTGCTGCATGGCACCGGATATGGAACAAATGCATGTCATCAACCATATGACGCAGCAGGAAAGCGGAGAAAAGCGTAATGTCCTGGTTGAATCCGCCAGGATCGCCAGGGGCGAGATTCAAAATCTGGCGGAAGTCAATGAATCCGACCTGGATGCCCTGATCATTCCGGGCGGTTTTGGTGCGGCCAAGAATCTCAGCGATTTTGCAGTCAAGGGTCCTGAGGCGATCGTACATTCGGAAGTTAAAAGGATTATCAATGAAATGACCGGTGCGGGTAAACCCGTTGGAGCCATCTGTATTGCCCCGGCAGCCCTTGCAAAAGTCCTGGCCGATAAAAATCCAACGGTGACCATCGGCAACGATGTGGCTACTGCCCGGGCCATTACCGCCATGGGAGGAACACATGCAGACCTTGCAGTGGAGGATATATGCGTTGATGAAAAAAACAGGATCGTGACCACACCGGCCTACATGCTCGGGCCCGGAATCAGGGACGTGGCCATCGGCATCGAGAAGCTCGTCAATCAGGTTGTGAGTATGATTGAGTAAGCAGCCGCAGGTTATACTTACAGCCGGTTAACAAACATTTTTTTATCTGGAGACCGAGCCTGCCTGGGTGCCAGCCCGGGCGGACAGCCCGTTTTAAATTTCAGGAAGTTGTAAAGGCCTTCCAGCCTGGGATTGGCGGTCAATGAGACAACGTTTTTGAATCCCTGGTTTTTCATCTCGGCCATAAAGGCATTGATCAGAAAAACCGCCACTCTCTGGTTACGAAACTTGGTGGATATGGCCAGGGCTCCCAGCTCAACCGTATTGTCGTTGATCTGAATTTTTTCGGCGCAGCCTACCAGGATATCGTCAATTTTTACCATGTAAAAATTATCCCGGTGCTCTTCAAGATAGGCCCTGGAACGTGGCTTGATAAATCCGAGCCGGCGGTAAATTTTAAGAATTCCGGCGATTATGCGCAGATCTTCGTTCGTGCGCACGGGTTCGAATGTTTCGGTAAAATTGTTGGCGATCATGGTTCCGGAGCCTTCTATGCTGAACAGTTCGCACCGGATGCTTTTTTTGCCTGCCGGCAGTATGTGGACCCGTTCAATATCTCCGCTGTCGATTTTGCGGCAGATCTTATCGATGATACCCTTGAAATTGGTGTTGGCGATCAGGTCCCTGTAGGTTCGGATGCATTCACGGGTTTTTTGGGTGTTCAGGGCATTGATTCGCTCATGGCTGTGATCCATGAGAAATTTTCTTTCCAGAAAAATGATCTTGTCCATCCGGTCCTGAAAATTCAGTACATATCTGTAAAAATCCTGATCTGCGGGCACACGGATGATCCGGGTTTGCGGCAGCCGGGTTTCCATTTCGGCAAAGTGTTTCCGGTTGGCAAACCGGTTGGAGATATTGTGAAACAGAATGGTCCGGACCTGAAAGCGGCTTAAAAATTTGATATCATTTATGATGTCTGTAAAGTTGTCCCTGAAGATACCTTCGCGGACGGCAATAACAATGGTTTGGCCCTTCAAGGTTTGACCGTATTTTTTGATATACAGTTTCGGCATAACCGGTTTTAAAAATTCATGGTCGTTTTTAAGGCTTTAAAATTATACTCAGGATGATCTCGCAAAAAGCATTTTTAGATGCTATCATACTCTTGACAATTTGCAGGATTTTGTCAAGAGTACTTGCCCATACGCACCATTTTGATTTTTTGACCTTGCCCACAGACGGAGACACAGAGCACACGGAGTTGTTTCTATTTTTTATCCCTCCTTGTCCTTCCTTCGTACCTCTGCGGCAAAATTTTTGCTTCCGGTTTATAAAAGAAGGCAGAATACCTCAATATTCAATTTAAAAAAGGGACATTACGATGAAGATAAAGTTCATTACAACCGGTGGAACCATCGACAAGATTTATTTTGATCGGAAAAGCGAATTTCAGATCGGTGATCCCCAGGTTATCGATGTACTGAAAGATGCCAATGTTACCTTTGAGTATGAAGTGGTTACGTTGTTGCGGAAAGACAGTCTGGATATGACGGACGGCGATCGCCGCCTGATTTATGAAACAATAGAATCCGATCCGGACCGGCGTATCGTGGTGACCCATGGTACCGATACCATGATACGCACCGCCGGAATACTGCAGAATATTTCAGGAAAAACCATTGTGCTGACCGGGGCAATGCAGCCGGCAAAATTCAGGCTCACCGATGCAATTTTTAATATCGCCTGTGCCATTACGGCTGTTCAGGCCCTGCCATACGGTGTTTATGTTGCAATGAACGGCCAAATTTTCGATCCGGATAAAATCCGAAAGAATGTTGCGAAAAACCGCTTCGAGGCCCTGTGATTCACCCTCCATCCTGAGTCACTTGATTCTTAATTTCGTGTTTTCTATGTCAAAAAAAGAGTGAGGTGATTTGTATAATTGAATAGTGAAAATTGAATAGTGAATAATGAATGTATAGCATTGATTTTATTTAAAAAAAAACAGAGCGGAGCGATACCAAAAGTTTTCAATTCTTACTATTCAATATTTAATTTGGCTCCGGTTTATCCGCCTTAGGTGGAAGGCATTCTGCCTGTTTGTTAGGCACTTTCTACCTTCAGCCTTCTACCGGACAGCCATATGTTCCGGTAGTTCAAGATTAAAAATGTTCCCGACGATTTCGGTGACGGCATGGATGGCATTGCGATATCGTGCAAAGGTCATGGCAAGACCGATATTGTCGGTTAAAAGGTTCAGAGAATCAAGATCTGTTTCAGATATATCCCAGGGTTGATAATGATACAGTCGTAAAACACCGATGACCTCGCCGGCAAACAGGACAGGCAGGGAAATAATCGACGCGATTCCCTCCTTCCGGGCCTCGTCCGGGTACTGCAACTGGTCATCTTTACTGATATCGGGGATAATGACCGGTTTTCCCTTGAAGGTATCATGAATGCTTTTGGGTGCCTGTAACGGCCCCTTGGTCAGGTACTTGATACTGAGTCCGAAACTGGCCAGGATTTCAAGTTCCTGGTCCACTGGATTCAGGATAAATATGGCGCAGCCTTTTATGTCCAGTGCTGCCACGAGGAGCTGGGTAAAATGGTTGCTCATCACTTCAATATCTTCGGAATGGGCAATGGATTTGGTTACGGCTTTGAATATCTCGATACCAATTTTTGTTTCCTGATTCATTTTTTCCTCCTTTGGGATCTGCCATAAATTTTCGATTTAATTTCGGGTTCGGGATGATGGCGCTGCAAGTTTGGCCTTTATTCATAAAGCACTGGAAAAACATGTTGTTTTGTGGAATCGGATCCATTGATTCCTGCTTGCATCCAACCGCCATAACGCATGTGGTATCCGGCAACAGATCCCCATGATAGTGTCCATTTTTTTTAATGGTGTGTTTGTATTGTCAGACCTGCCCGTACGAGATGTCAGGTGACAATACAGACAACGGTATTTTTGAGTGCGGCAAGAATTTTGTTATGAACGCTGCGGGAGAAAAGCTGACTGATTTTTCCTGTCTTTCGGCTTAAAACAACCATATTGTATTCGCCATCATATGCGGCTTTGATAATCTGATCCGCATTGGATTTGCTTTTTTTTTTGAAGACATAGTCAACTCTGTCCTCGCTGAAGCCTTTTTCCATGAGGTATTCTCTGGCGGCATTCAGTTCTTTTTCCCTGTCCCTGAGTTCGGTGGTGAGGTAGGTGACGCCCTTCATTATTTTTTGGGTATGAGGATTCTCTTTTACATCGATTTCGGGCAGGGGGGTGTAGGTGTGAAACAGGGTAACGGTTACATCCTGACGCTCGGAATAGGACCAGATAACGAAATTAAGGGTTTTTTGATCTTCCCTGGTGAAGTTGTAGGGTATCAAAATTTTGTACTCTGTCATAGCGTCCTCCTTTCATGTGACGGGTAGAGCCCAAGAGCCACTTTACGATGTATACAATATTCAACACACAATATACAACTGTGGGGCAGGGGTGTGCAGTGTGAAATTAAAAAATAACAGGCAGCAGAAAGCAGGAAACAGCAAGCAGAGAAGTGGGCAGTTACAGTTGGATTTGTGTGTAAAACAAAAGAGTTGGATTATAAAATTTCAAGTTCTGAAAGAGGATCGTTTGGTATATATCAAATATAAAGCCATGAGCACTTGAATGTCAAGCAGAGAATTCGCATAAGGCATGACACATGAATTGAGCAATTTTTGAGACGATCTGCACAACTTAAATGGCAGAATCCGATTGTCCCGGTTTGTTTAATTCTGCATAATCGTAAAAAAAGCGACCGCAAGGGAAAGGAATATTGCCGATGGGGTTTAATCTGAGATTTATTGCCGGGCCAAAGGCTTTTGCAAGAATCAGGGACAAGGGGCTTGACAGCGACGATGTAGCGGTTCTGGCCGGGGCTTCAGGAGCAGCCAAGTGGCTGGTACTCAGTCATCTGGACCGGGTGATTTTTTCATCATGGCTGAAAGACCGCCAAAAACCACTGTTTTTGATAGGAACATCCATCGGGGCCTGGCGGTTTGCCGCGCTGTCACAGGACCGGCCCGCTACAGCCATTGCAAAGCTTGAATCAGCCTATATCAACCAGCGATATTCCAATAATCCGTCACCGGCCGATATTACACGCGAAAGTGTGCGGATACTGGATTGTTTTCTGGACGATGCCCGCATCGGCCAGGTGCTGGCACATCCTTTTTGCCGGCTGAGTCTGCTTGCGGTTCGCTGCCGGAAACTGACAGGGAGCGGACATCCCGCAGTTCTGGTTGCCGGACTTGCCCTGGCTGCAGTTACCAATGCCGTAAGCCGCAAATTTTTAAAGCTTTTTTTTGAGAGAGCCCTGTTTTTCGATCCGCGGAACAGGCCGCCTTTTATATCCATGAACCAGTTTCCCATCTGCCGGGTTGCGCTGGATAAACACAATATAAAAGCCGCTATTCTGGCATCCGGATCAATTCCTTTGCTGATGCAGGGCATTACAGATATTTCCGGCGCACCCGAAGGCATGTATCGGGACGGCGGCGTTATTGATTATCATCTGGATCTTCCGTTTTTAAAAAAAAGCGATAAGATCGTTTTGTTCCCGCACTTTAAGGACACTGTTATCCCGGGGTGGTTTGACAAGAAACTGTTCTGGCGCAAGCCATGCAGATCCCACATGGATAATGTACTGCTCGTCACCCCTTCCAGAGAATTTATCGCGCGGCTGCCCTATGGCAGAATACCGGACAGAAAAGATTTTACAAGGTTCAGGGGCCGTGATGACCAGCGCATCGACTACTGGAACCAGGTGGTAAAAATGTGTGAATGCCTCGGCCACGAATTCATGGAGACAGTCGGGACAGGCGCCATTCGACACCGGGTGGAGCCGATGAGGGGCATTGTTTTGTGAGGTCCGATTCTCTAATCCTAAACCAGAGGTGCCATCAATTTGGCCGCGTCTTCCAGGCGTTTGATGTAGACCGGACGGTTTCGCCAGGATTCAAGATCGAGGCGGCTGGCCCGGGCCATATATTGTTTTTGCTGAAACCGTATTTTTGCCGCGGCCACAGCTCCGTGAAACAAAAGATTCAATTCAAAATTCAGAAAAAAGGATCGGATGTCAAAATTACCGGACCCGATCATGCCGAATTCATCATCCACGCTCAACGTTTTGGCATGGAGAAGACCGGGGCGATATAAATAGAGGTTCACCCCGGCCTCCAGCAGGTCCTCGTAATAGGCACGGCCGCAGGCCCCGGCCATGATCTGGTCGCTGCGTTCGGGCAGGACCATATCCACCTGTACGCCCCGCAAAACCGCCAGCTTCAGGGCCAGCAGGGAGGGTTCATCGGGTGCCAGGTAGGGGGATGTGAGGATCACATGGCGTCTGGCCATGTGAATGGCTTCGACAATGACATTCTGGAACCCCTGGTTGGGGTACACGGGACCACTGGGAATCACCTGGGTGACAACATCTCCGGTCACTTCGGGTACCGGAAAAATATCCGGCCCCTGGATCAGATCATTAGAGGCACAGTACCAGTCCGTTAAAAAGACTTGCTGCAGATTCAATACTGCGGCTCCGCTGATTTTTACCGAAACGTCGTCCCATTCCAGGTTTTTGTGCCCGTAACTGGCATTAATAATATTATGAGAGCCGGTATAGGCGACTTTGCCGTCTATGACTGCAAGTTTGCGGTGGTTGCGCAGATCTATTCGCCGCAGTTTGCTCCGAAAAAATTTGACTGGAAATAATGGATAGACCTGAACTCCGGCCTGTATGAGTCGCTCGGGCAGTCCGGTTTTAAACAGCATCTTACTGCCGATGGCGTCGGCCAGAAGGCGGGTGTTGATCCCGCGCCCGGCAGCACGGATCAGGGCATCTGCGACCTTACGCCCCGTCTCGTCATCTTTAAAAATGTAATACAGCAGGTGAACATGGTGTCTGGCCGTATCAATATCGGTTACCAGACAATCCACCAGGTCGGTGTTTTCGTTGATGATCCGGATGTCGTTGCCGCCCATGACCGGCATTTTACCGACCTTTTCGGTGAGTTCGGCCAGTGGCTGCATGGTTTTGTCAATTTCGGGATGGAAGATTTTGTTGCGGATATCCGGGGGCATGGACCGGCTTGAATCAAAGGAGAGCAGGTCATTGACGGCCCTGACTTTTCCGCTGTAATCATAGACGCGCCGCCGGGTCAGGCGGGATTCTCCCATTATCACGTAGAGGATCATACCGATCCACGGATGAAAGAAAATCACGGCCAGCCAAGCCAGGGCGCCTGCCGGTTGGCGTCTGCGGGTGACCGTAAACAGGGCCGTTAAGCGAATCAGCCATTCACCAACAACATAAGCCAAAGATAGAAATACCATCATGGATTGCGCCTTCTCTGTTTACAGGGAGGTTATCCGGATTTCCTGAATCCGGCAAATATCCAATAAAAACACCATCCCGCGACTACCGGTCCGATTCCAATATATAAAAAAAGCAGCAGGCCTCCCTGCCAGGGTTTAAAAAAGCCAAGGGCCAGCAGGGGCCAGATGCACGAGATCACTACTGCAAGCCTGTTGGAGCCGGAGAGTTTGAGGCGTGTTTTGAAAACAAGTGCGCGAGGTCCCGTGCTGTCCTGGTTGCGGGCCGTGATTCTGGGGATAAAAAAAATAGCCAGAAAAATAATGACTATGAGAAGAATTTCCTGAATACCGGACAAAATACTGTCCTCCTTAAATGCCGCTGTTCAAATGGTTGTTTATCAGAATTCTGGAGTATTGCCGCCGATGATACATTATCCATCATTATGCACATCATTACTAAATTAAAGTGTTTTTTGCAACCGGACATCTAATTAACCCGTGAGTGGTTACGTCGTTTTTTATTTTGTTTCGATTTTTGTACAGCAGGTGGGATAATCTTAAGGCTATACTATATCATCCTGGATGCGCGTATCGAAAATTCGTTTGCTTTTACGTTCGGTTCGCGGCAGGCTGCCATAGGCCACCGCTTCCACCGTGGGTGTTACAAACAGTTTCTTTTTGATCCGGTTCACCAGTTGTCCGGCCAGGGCCGAGGATTGTTCAACCGGCGTGGTTTCATCCAACTCCACAAGGATTCGCATAATCCCCCGTTCCGATTCGTCACGGGACAAGTGAATTTGATATTCAGACCCCATGCCTTCAATCCCGGATATGATGGTGTCTATCATGGAAGGATAAATATTTACCGCCCTGAATTTAAACATGTCGTCTGTTCGACCCCTGAGCCTTGAATGGCGGGGCATGATCGAGCCGCAGGTGCAGGGTCCGGGAATAATCCGGGTAATGTCCCGGGTGCGGTAACGGATCAGAGGGACCGCCTCCTTGCACAGGGTGGTCACCACCATTTCTCCCCATTCTCCTTCGATCACCGGTTCCAGTGTGTCGGGATCAAGAATTTCAAGAATGTAATAGTCTCCCCAGTAGTGAATGCAGTCATGATCCGGACATTCAATGCCGGTTCCCGGGCCGTACAGTTCGGTCATTCCCGGAATATCAAAAAGTTCTGCGCCCCCCAGCAGTTCGGAAATTTTTTTACGCATGGAAACCGATGAACGCTCGGAACCATAAATTATTTTTTTAAGATTGATCTTGTCGATCAGACCGCGGCGGTTGACCTCTTCGGCCATGAGCAACCCCATGGAGGCGGTGCAGCAGAGAACCGTTGCCTGCAAATCCACTAAAAACCGGCATTGCATGTCAACATTGCCCGGGCCCACGGGCAGGGCCATGGCGCCTGTTTT
>CAYQNS010000094.1:0-14931 GCA_964418755.1 uncultured Desulfobacteraceae bacterium | reverse complement strand
CAACCCCGGTGCACTGGTTCGGCTCTGCCGAAATAAAAAAATGGGAAACTTCAGTATACAATATCACATATCAGGAAACAAGCTCATTACCTGTTAGAGAGTACATTCATTGCTTTGTTATAATTCAACGATCACGGTCAATTTTTTATTCTTGACAAATAATTGTTATATGATTGTGTTTCCCTATATCGCCCAATTATTCCTTTATAGGGAAATATTTATTGACAAATTCCCCTATATTGATAACCTAAAAATTATGAATCGACTTTGAAGGGGGACCATATTTAGAGGTGATTATGTTTATAGGGCGAAAAAAAGAGCTGCAACATCTTCAAAATATTATTAAATCAGAAAAATCGATGATCGGTATTGTTTATGGCAGGCGACGAATTGGGAAAAGCGAACTTATAAAAAGGGCATTTAAAAAAAAAGAGGTGCTGATTTTTGAAGGCCTTGAAAACAGGCCAAAGCAGGCACAGATAGATAGTTTTATTTTCCAACTCC
The DNA here is from genome assembly GCA_964418755.1 of uncultured Desulfobacteraceae bacterium. GTDB lineage: Bacteria > Desulfobacterota > Desulfobacteria > Desulfobacterales > 4572-123 > 4572-123. The sequence goes on along the minus strand of CAYQNS010000094.1, from coordinate 14,427 downwards.
ATCATCAATCCAATAAAGCCGCAAAAAACCAAAAGGTCGAAAATCAACGGGTAAAAACATGGCGTGAAGCATTCATGCTTCTCTATAATGAGTTGAAATCTAATCCGGCACATATCGCCTTTGATGAATTTCAGTGGATGGCCAATTACCGAAAAGAGATTGTTGCAGACCTGAAAATGGTATGGGATCTTTATCTCTCAAAAATAAAAGGGACAACACTTATTCTTTGTGGTTCAATAGCTTCATTTATGATTAACAGTGTCTTAAAATCCAGTGCATTATACGGAAGAACAGATCTGGTTATACACTTAAAAGGTTTTTTACTTCCCGACACACGAAAAATGTTAAAGGGCAAAGGTGATATCGAAATAATTGAATCCCAGATGCTTCTGGGCGGTGTCCCGAAATATTTGGATCTTGTTCGGGAGAAAACTTCCCTGTATATCGCCTTGGAAGAGCTTGCATTTTCAGAAACAGGATATCTTACCGATGAATATGACCGAATCTTTGTTAGTCATTTCGGGGGAAACCCTGAATATGAAAAAATGATCAAGGTGCTTGCAAAATATCCCTACGGTCTTTTCCGTAGTCAGATTTCGGAAAAAGCTCAAGTTAATCTGGGGGGCGGGTTGACAAAACTGCTGAATAATCTGGAGTCAGCAGGCTTTATTTCATCGTGTACACCTTTGAATAAGGGGCATAACTCTCGTTTGCTGAAATATAGACTTTCAGATGCATATCTGCGCTTTTATTTTTCTTTTATTGAATCCAATTTAAAAAAGATAAAATCAGGTGTCCAAAAAGGGCTTTTTGCCCAGATTACCCAAGGCGGTTCATTTAATACATGGATGGGACGGGCCTTTGAATATCTCTGCATGGATCATGCTGGTACAATATGTAGTATTTTAGGTTTTTCAGGGATTGAATTTTCTTTCGGACCATATTTTAATGCCTACGGGAAAAACCAATCCGGAGTTCAAGTAGATTTTCTTTTTGACAGGAAAGATAATGTAATAACCTTATGTGAAATGAAATATACATTGGCTCCCGTTGGTATGGGCATTATACAGGATGTAGAAAGAAAATCAGAAATTCTGAAAAGTAAATTCAAAAAGAAAACCATACAGAAAATTTTAATTTCAAGAAGCAGCCCTACAAAAAATCTCGCAGCATCCGGTTATTTTTATCGAATTATAAAACCCGAGGAATTCCTTTACCATTTTCAACGATAACGCCTTTAAATCTGTCTTTCCAGAAAAATCCCCCCTGTTATGCCGCTTGTTGTTTTCTTGCTTTTGTAAAAAAAGTTCCTATTTATCCTAAAAATCCTGTCAATGAATAAGCGTTATATTGCAGAGCGTTTACAACTCTAAATTGATGTCATCTATATCCTGTTTTCTTCTCATTTCCAATTTACATTCCGACTTGTATACTTTGTCAATAACATCCTCCTCCCTATGAGAAATACGTGGTGATGTATCCATCCTTTCAGATCCACCTTGCAAGATTGAATTGAAGTGTATATGTATCTACGAATATGTTTGATAGCCGTGCCCCTGGTGTTGGATTAGAATAAGCATGAGTGGAGGTTTTTTTTGAAAGAAAACCCCGGGACTGTCCGAAAAATCAAATCTCCTTTCCCGATTTTATTGTTGATCATCGGCCTGGCAATTGCCATGTCCCAGGATGCAGGAGGGGTCATCAGGGAATCGGATGTCCGATTTTCGCAGGAGGAGAGGGATTGGCTTGCCGAGCACCCGGTCATTATAGCCGCGCCGGACCCTGACTTTCCACCAGTGGAGTATTATGATGAAAAAGGTCTGTTTCAGGGCATTGCCGCAGACTACATTGCGCTCATTGAAAAAAAGCTGGAAATCCGGTTTAAGATTGTCCACCTGAAGAACTGGGACGAGGTTCTGGAAAAAGCCCGTGCCCGGGAGATCGATATGGTGGCGGCGGCCACCCGAACACCACAGCGTGAAAAGTATTTGCGATTTACAAGTTCCTTCATCGAACTGCCTGCGGCGATAATCGTCAGGCAAAATGTCCGCAAAAAACTTACGATGGAAGATCTCCGGGGAATGAAGGTGACGACCGTCTACAGATATGCCGGACATGATTATATCAGTAATATGTATCCGGGCATGGATCTGGACCTCGTGCCGGATGTCCAGACCGGATTGAGAAAGATTTCATTCGGCATGGTGGATGCCATGGTGGCAAACATCGCCACGGCATCGTACAACATCGAGAAGGAAAAAATAACCAATCTCCGCATAGCCGGCGAATCCGGGTTCGTATACAGGTTGGCCTTTGCCCCCTGCAAGGGCAACTGGGAACTCAACAGTATTTTGGAGAAGGGCATGGCCCTGATCACTCCGGAAGAGAAGCAAAAAATTTATCGGAAATGGATCTCCCTTCAGCAGGATGCGCTGCCTAAAAGCAGAAATTTCTGGCTCGGCATCGGCGGAGGGCTCGGGGCTGTGTTGTTGTTTGCCGGGGGCATACTGGTCTGGAACATGTCCCTGCGACAGCGGGTTGAAGAAAAAACGGCGGCATTAAAACAAAAGGTCATCGAACATCAGATAGCGGAAAAAACTATCCAGGAGAGTAAAACCCGCTACAGTCAGATTATTGATAATACCCAAAACGGGGTGGCCGTGCTCAAAGCCGTTGGTGACGGAGAGGATTTTATTTTTTTGGATTTCAATAAATCCGGGGAGGCCATCGACAAACTCAAAAGGGAGGCGGTGATCGGTCGGAGTGTTCTGGAGGTTTTCCCCGCGTTGAAAACTTTCGGTCTGTTTGAGGTGCTTCAAAGGGTCCGGGATACCGGACGGCCGGAGCGGCACCCTGTGGCCCTGTACCGGGACAATCGAATTTCCGTATGGCGGAACACCTTTGTCTTTAAACTGCCTTCCAGTGAAATTGTGATGATTTATAGTGATGAGGCGGAACTGAAAGCCCTGCAGGCGGAAACCATGCGGGCGAACCATCTGGCATCCATCGGCGAGTTGGCCGCCGGTGTCGCACATGAGATCAACAACCCCGCCAACAGCGTGATTAATCTGGCCCAGATATTGATCAATGAATGCACCGCTGAAAGCCTGGAGCGAGATGTCGCCGACCGGATCATCAAGGAGGGAAACCGTATCGCAGACATTGTGGGGAGCCTTCTTGCCTTTGCGAGAGACCGAAAAGGTCGGAAAGATCCCGTCACCGTCAGTCAAGTCATGGCCGAGGCCCTCGCCCTGACCCAGGCGCAGATCCAAAAAGACGGTGTTGATCTGAAAATAGATGTTCCGGAGGATCTGTCGTTTTTCATCGGCCACCTGCAACAGATGCAACAGGTTTTTTTGAATATTATCAACAATGCGCGGTATGCCCTGAACCGGAAATACCCGGGCGGACATAAAAATAAGATTCTCGAAATCCTGGCTGAAATGGTGACCAGTGACGGTAGTTCGTGGATACGCATAACGTTTGCAGACCGGGGCATCGGCATCCCCGGCGATATAATAGAAAATGTCATGGATCCCTTTTTTACAACAAAACCCGCCGGAGCCGGTACTGGTCTGGGATTAAGTATCGGTCACGGCATTATCAGCGATCATGGCGGCAGGCTTAAGATTGAGAGCAACGAAGGCGAATATGCCCGGGTCATTATCGACCTGCCGGCCGGAGAAAAAAAGTGAGCCCAAGAATTCTTATTGTTGATGACGAGGAAAACCTCTGTTTTACCCTTGAAAGGTTTCTCCTGGCGGAAGGATACCAGGTTGCCACCGCCGGAGATTATAATGATGCCCTGGCGGCTCTGGATAAAACCGATTTTGATCTGATCTTTGCCGATATTGTGTTGAAGGGTAAAACCGGGATGGATCTTTTGAGGAAAATAAAAGGCGGAAATTTTCAGGGCCAGGTGGTGATGATTACCGGTGTTCCCACCATCAATACTGCTTCAGAAGCCGTACGCCTGGGGGCCTTTGACTACATTCCCAAACCCGTCACCCAGGAAGCCCTGCTCCGGGTGACCCGTACCGCTTTGCGCCACAAGGCTCTGGTGGATGAAAAGGACAGATATCAGTCAAATCTTGAAGCAATTTTCAAAAGTGTAAAAGATGCCATCATCACGGTGGACAAGGCATTGGTGGTGCTTGAGGTCAATGATGCTGCAAGGGATATTTGTGGCGTGAATCGTAGCGAAATAATCGGTAAACCGCTGAATTCGCTGAAGATACATTGCAGCAACATCTGCAGCAATATCTGCATCGAGACCCTTGAGCGTACCATTAGGGAAAAGCGTTCCGTTGAAATACAGCGCATGGAATGCCGATGCCGCCACCGCCCCGAACAGATCGTGTCCCTGACTACCTATCCGCTCATAAATCATCGGAATCAATTCACCGGAGGAGTGATTGTTATCCGGGATGAAACCCGCCTGGCAGATCTGGAACGAAATCTGAAAGAGCGCCGCAAATTTCATAACATTGTGGGTAAAAGTGAAAAAATGCAGGAAATTTATGCGCTCATCGAGGACCTGTCAAATGTCAACACCACGGTTCTCATCACCGGAGAAAGCGGCACCGGGAAAGAGCTGGTGGCGGAAGCAATCCATTATCGGGGACCCCACCCGGATCATCCCCTTGTCAAGGTAAATTGCGCAGCCCTTTCGGAGGAGCTGCTTGAAAGCGAATTTTTCGGCCATGTCAAAGGGGCTTTCACCGGTGCGGTAAGAGATAAAATCGGGCGATTTCAGAGGGCCGACGGGGGAACCATTTTTTTAGACGAGATCGGTGAAATGACCCATAGAACGCAGCTTCATCTGTTACGCGTTCTTCAAGGCATGGAATTTGAGCGCGTCGGGGATTCCACCCCGATCAAAGTGGATGTTCGTGTGGTGGCGGCAACCAACCGGAATTTGACGGAATTGATTGCGCAGGGCAGGTTCAGACAGGATCTTTATTATCGCCTGAAGGTAGTGCAGCTGGATCTCCCGCCGCTTCGGGACAAAAGGGAAGATATTCCGATTTTAACGGATCATTTTCTGAAACGATTCAACACCAAGTTTGCCAAAAAAATTATAGCCGTATCAAAGGATGTTCAGGCCATATTTATGACGCATTCCTGGCCCGGCAATGTCCGTGAGTTGCGACATGCCATGGAGCATGCATCCCTTCTATGCCGCGGCCGCACTATCACCGTAGATCATCTGCCGGCTGAATTAAAGGTGTACAGATCGGAAAAAAAGGATGACGATTACGGCCGGGTGCTCCGCCGGGCACTGGAAAAAACCCGTTGGAATAAAACCGCGGCAGCCCGCCTTCTGGGAATGAGCCGACAGAACCTTTACCGAAAGTTAAGAGAATTTAAAGTCATAGAGAATGATTCCTGAACCTTGAACCGACACCCTCTGGTGTCACATTGTTACAAAGTGTAACATGAGACGTCCATGCATGAGCAACACTGTAGTCACTCCTCCTTGCCGCATCAGGATAAATATCTCTTCCGAGTTTCCTTTTTTATTTCTCCACTCATATCAAGGTATATACATGATATTTCAGCAAGCTACAAATAAAGTTATCTCCCTCACATGTTACATTTTGTAACATCAACTCGTCTCACCCGGACCCGTCACGCCTTTTTGCCACACTTTTATTTCGTATCTATTTGATATTTAAATAAAATTTAAAAAATGAATCCTCTCTTCAATCTGGCATATTTTTTGATACCATAGTTATTGTTTTGGTAACGCCAAATGTTCGTGATCCGCCCACTCACCTGTATTTTATTTCGAAAAGGCAGCCGGTAACATCGACGAAATCGCAGGATGTTCGTAGCTGTATAGCGCGATAGACGACCGGCTTGATGGTTCAGCATTGAAAGGAGGTGAACCCTGCGTTAAAAATAGTTGACCTGGTTATCACGAACTGACCTGAAATTAAAATAAATAAGGAGAAAAAAATGAAAAAAAGTTTATTGATTGTATTTTTGAGTTTGATATTGGCCGCCGGTATGACTGCCCCGGGTTTTGCCGGAAAAAAGATCTGCAAGCTTGGGCACGTAAACTCGCCGGCATCTATTTTTCAGTTCGGCGCAGAGGTATTTAAGGAAGCTGTGGAAAAAGAGCTCCCCGACTGGACCATCGAATTATATCCGTCCGGCGGTTTGGGCGGGAGCCTGGCCATGATTCAGGGCATGACCCTGGGAACGGTGGATATTTACACCGAATTTATCAACATTTTGGCCGATCTGCTTCCCGAATACAATGTCTTTGCCGTACACTATAAATTCGATTCGGTGGATGAATACGAATTGTTCATGAATTCGGCAACCTTTGCCAAGATGAACGAGAAAATGATCAAGAAGAACGGCATCACCAATATCGGCAACATGCGGGCCGGCAGCGTGTACAATCAGTTCAGCAACAAACCGATGTATACAGTCGAAGATGCAAAGGGTGTTGTCGGTCGTGTGGCTCAGATGGCACCGCTGGTACAGTGCTGGCTGGCCTACGGCGCAAAGCCGACTTCCATGGACTGGGGCGAGATCTATACCAGCCTTCAGACCGGGGTTATCACCGCTATCGACAACCCGATTCTCGATATGTACGATGAAAAATTTCATGAGGCTGTCAAGTATCTCAATATGACCAACAACATTTATAATATGATTTCCTATAACACGAGCATGGCATTCTGGGAAAAATTGAGCGACAGGGAAAAGGATGTATTCAGGAGAGCCATCAGGGTCGCCAGCATAAAAGGCGCGATGGAAGTAGAAAGACGGCTGGACGGTGTCAAGGCGGAGCTGAAAAGTAAAGGCATTCAAACCATCCAGACAGACACATCCGGTTTCAAAAAGGCGGTACAAAGCAATATTAACACCATTCTTAAAGGTAACAATGAAGCCATTGCCATTTACAAGAAAATCATGAAAAAGGATTTTTAATTCAACGTGCCGGCTGTTGCAGGCAATTTATAAAATAAGTACTTCCTGCCGGACCCCAGGGTTCCGGCAGGAAATTACCGGTTATTTTTTAAAGGATAACCGCCCATTCCGAAGAAGATAGATATGTCAGCCCTTATTGATAAAAATGGGAGGCCCAATGAATATAGTTCAGGTTTCAGATAAAATACTGGATGCCATTAACACCCTCATGGAATACCTCATGGGTATTTTGTTTCTGGTGTTGGTGGGCATTACATTTCAGGAGGTGCTTCGACGGTATCTGTTTAACGACCCGACCCATTGGGCCTCGGAAGCGTGTCGATTCCTCCTGATTTGGATGACCTTTACGGGGGCCTGTATCGTCACCCGGCTTGTCGCCCATCTCACCATGGGATTTACCATCCACCGGTTTGTCAGTCCATCCACAAGTAAATTGATCAGGGTGTTCATTTCCGCTGCCGCTGCCGTCAGCATGATCGTTCTGACGTATTACAGCGCTAAAGTGACCCTGCTGGCCGGATACCGGCCCGCCCCCATGACGGGTATTCGCATGTACTACGTCTGGGCGGCACTTCCCTTTAACGGTGCCATCATGTCCATCTATATGCTCGCAGAGATGATGAAACATATTTTTGAGAAGGTAGAGGAGGTGAATCCATGATTTATATTTTTGCCGCCATGTTTATCTTCTTCTTTTGCGGTATGCCCATCGCCTTCGGCATATTATCCAGCACCATCTACTACCTCCTTTTTTCCGGGCAAACCCGGGAATTGCTCGCTTTTTCCACCCGGGTGATATCCGCCTCAGACTCTTACGTCCTTTTAGCGGTCCCTTTTTTCATGCTGGCGGCCGAGCTGATGAACGAAGCGAAGATAACCGACCGGATTTTTTCCTTTGCCAAATCCCTGGTGGGGCACATCCCCGGAGGATTGGGGCATGTCAATATTATGGCCAGTATCATCTTTGCCGGTATGTCCGGCTCCGGACTGGCCGACACGTCCGGCTTGGGAAAAGTAGAAATTAAAGCCATGAAGGACGAAGGATATGACCCGGCCTTCAGCGCTGCGGTGACCGCATCTTCGGCGATTATCGGTCCCATCATCCCGCCCAGCATCTGTATGGTAGTGGGCGCCGTGGTGACCAACACCTCTGTGGGCCGGATGCTGGTGGGCGGCATCATCCCCGGTTTTATGATGGGGGCCAGCCTCATGGTGCTGGTTTATTTTCTATCAAAAAAAAGAGGCTATCCAAAAGCGCAGCGGGCAACCATAAAGGAGATATGGAAGCAGCTGACAGCCACCGGCCCGGCCCTTCTGACGCCGCTTATACTGGTAGGCGGTATTCTCTCCGGTGTTTTTACCCCCACCGAGGCCGCCGCAGTCGCCTGCATCTACGCCATGATTCTGGCAATGGTCTTTTACCGGGCCTTTGGCCTGAAAAGATTGTTCCGCATTTTTATCAATGTAGGGACAGCTACCGGCGCGCTGCTCTTTGTCATGTCCGCCGCCTCAGCCCTGGGTACCCTGGCCTCTCGGGCGCAAGTACCCCAAAACCTGATGAAGCTGGTCATGTCCATAACCAGCAGCCCGACGGCGACCATGTTTATTATCGTCGGTGTTCTCATTTTGCTGGGCATGATTATGGAGGACCTGTCGCTTCTGGTCATTATGGGGCCTTTGCTGCTTCCGGTGGTTCTCAAGCTCGGAATCAACCCGGTCCACTTCGGGGTGGTCATGGTTCTGACCCTTCAGTTGGCCATGATCACGCCGCCGGTGGGTATGGGATTTTATATTACCTGCCACCTGGCCGACGTTGATGCGGTGACCTACAGCAAAGAGATTATCTGGTTTGTGATGATCCTGATTGTAGTGGTGACATTGATGTGCTTTATTCCATCTCTGGTGACATTTTTGCCGGATCTGTTTTTCGGGAAATGATCCCAGGGCGCTGGTTATGCATAAATCATTTTTTCCGCCGGGGACGGGCCTGCGATTATGGCCTGATAACCGGGGAAGGGTTTAAGAAAGGGAGATTCCAGTGTTTAAAACCATACTATACCCAACTGATTTTTCAGATAATGCCGGCAAGAGTATAGATTATCTTAAGCAGCTGCAAAACGCCGGGGCCGAAAAAATTATTCTTCTGAACGTCATTCATCAGCGAATCCTGGACACCATAGAAACCATCCACAAGGCCTCGTATTTTCAGGATGGCCGATATCGTGAGGACGTGGATGAAGCGGTGCAAAAATTGGAGCAAGACCGGAGAAATAAGATAGCGCCTATCGCGGTCGAACTGGAAGCTGCCGGTTTCGAAGTTAAAATCAGAATTGAAAAAGGCTCTCCGGCCAGGGAGATCGTGAAAGTTGAAAAAGAAGAGGCAATTTCGGCCATTGTCATGACCTCACACGGCAGGAGCAATTTTCCCGGGGCTCGTATCGGATCGGTTTCCAGTAAAGTTATACGCAGATCGGTAACACCCGTGCTGCTCGTTAAGCGTTAACGTGTCGTGAACATCCGGTGTGCATCAAGCAAGGCCGGAAGTCGGGATTGCGACTTTCCATTATAGGCTGTGCGTGAGCAAATAATTTGCTTTGGTTCTTATTGGAGATGTAGTATTGGAATTTGTTTGTCTTTTGGTGCTTGGACTTTGTGATTTGCGGCGTACGCCTTTTTCAACAGAACCGGTTTATCCGGCTTGGGGGGGGGTAAAAATGAAGAATCTTACCAAATTAGCAGTGGCCTTTTTTACGTTGGCAGTGGCTATTTCGGTGTTGACGATAACTCCGACAATCGCCATTGCGACCGGTGAGATCCGGATTGGCTATACCGCTCCCTTTACCGGTGCGGCCGCCGAATACGGTAACAACGGCTGGCGCGGTATTCTCCTGGCCCTTGAAGATCTCAACAAAGAGGGAATCTCCATTGGCGGGAAACAATATAAAATTAATATTTTTAAATATGACAGTGTGTGTACTCCGGATGAAGGGGTTTCAAATGTGCACAAAATGGTAACCGAGGATAAAGTGGTGGCCATTCTCGGAGATCACTGCAGCACTGTTTGCAGTGTTATTGCTCCGCTGTGTGATCAGTATCAGGTCCCGGGGATTACCATCGAGTGTGCCTTGGACAGTGTCACAAAGCCCGGACATGAATTCTATTTCAGAATGAGGCCCACCGTTAAAATGATGATCCCCGCGTTCATGCCCAAGGTTTTTAAAACATTTGACGCAAGAACCGCCGCGTTTCTTGTGGTCAATGATGAGTATGGAAAGGCTTTCACGGAAACGGTAAAAAATGAGTTGGAGTGGCGTGATGTAAAAGTCGTCGCACGGGAAACCTTTGAAAGGGAAAGCAACGAATACTGGCCGCAGTTGGCGCGAATTCACCGCACCACCCCGGATCTTCTTTTCTATGTCGGTACGGCTTCCGAAGGCGCCACGATGCTGAAGCAGGCCAGAGAGTTGGGTATGATGCCCCGTACCAAATTCATCGGCTCCGAAGAGATGGGTGAAATGGAACTTCCCATGAGGGCCGGCAAGGATGCCGTGGAGGGGACCTATGCGATTTCCTTGTGGGGAAAGGTTCCCCATGAATTTTCAAAACGGGTGAAAGATTCTTTTAACAAACCCATGCACTACGACATCATTTTCGGCTATGATGCTATGCAGGTGCTTGCCCGGGCCATTGAAACCGCACAGTCCCTTGATCCGGTAAAAATCAAGGATGCATTGAAAAAGACCGATTACAGGGCATTTGAGGGGCATATTCGATTTAAAAATTTTAATGGCTACAAGAACCAGAGCAAGTTTACACCATCGATGATTCGATGGAAAAACGGCAAGCGGGTCTATCTTGATATTCTCCTCGACTGGGAGCAGTAATGCATAGGGTGCCGGGCGCTTCTCGACAGCCATGCCGGGCCTCCCTTGTCGGCCGCCTGCAGTGCGGCAATGTGTCCGGCCGTTCCGCCGCCGGCAATGACCACGTCCACGGTTTCGTTAATGCATTTCATTACGCGAGCCCTTATGCAATCCTGACCCCTTGTTTTTTTAACGCCTTTTGAAGCATGGTGATGTTCACGTTCCGACATGCAACGCTTTCTTTTATGGAGATGGCGGCGGCAACTCCTGCGCCCTGTCCGGTGACGGTGCAGCACATCATATTGCGGGCCGCTGCGTGGGATATTTTGTCTCCGGCAACACAGCGCCCGGCGACCAGAAGATTCTCTATTTTTTGCGGAACCAGTATGCCGAAGGGTACCTGAAAATAACGGCCGGTAGTGGGCAGGATCAATTTGCCGTATCCGTCGATAAATTCGGGGAAAATACCGATGGCATCTTCGAACCGTCCCTGGTGCCGCACATCGGTTTCCGACAGGTTGTATTCCCCGATAATTTTGCGGGTATCCCTGACCCCGACCGACATACCGAAATTTCTGAGCCTTGCCTTCTTAAAACCGGGAACATATTGTTTCAATGCCTTTATGGCCAGCAGTGCCTGTTTTCGGCCGTCTATTTCAGCCCGGGTCAGGTTCCGGACATCCGTGCCGTCACAGTCTAACATATAGGTCATGTTCAGATAGGTGGCTTCGCCTGTATCCGATATTGTGCTCCATGTGCCGCCGATGCCGGTCAGTTCCGCAGGAATTGCGCCGTCTTTGCGGGCCTTTTGAAAAGGTTCCGACAGATAGGGACTGAAAAGGTTTTCTTCTTTTCCACTGGTTTCAATGGTCCAGTTTTTGCCCCAGTCCTCGTAGGTCGGTTTCTGTTCCGCGATATAATCGAGGAATTTGTCTTTGTTTACCCCTGTGCAGGAAAAAACAACGGTCACCCCCATCATCTCCTCCCTGGGGGTTTTTCGCACCGGGACACCTGCACGCCAGGCGATATCCGCATCCCCGGTGGCATCGATCACCCGCCTGGCCAGGATGGCCTGCCTGCCGGATTTGCTTTCGGTAATAATTCCCTTGATGGTGCGGCCTTCCATCAGCACGTGGGCCGCCGGGCAGTGCAAGAGAGGAATGATACCCGCTTCAGTCACCAGGGTATCGGCCACGGACTTGAACAGTTCCGCATTCAGGGTCTGGCTCAGAGACTGGGGCTCCTTTTGGGTGCCGCCCATCGCCTTGGCCCTTTTCTCAAATTCGATACCGATGCCTTCACTGTCGATGGTATCCTGGTGCCGATACCAGGCAAGGCTTTCCACGCCGACCTGGGTGATCACCCCTCCGAAGCACCCGTAGCGCTCCACGAGCATTGTTTTTACACCCTCCCGGGCACAAGCCAGTGCCGCAGACAGGCCCCCCGGGCCGCTTCCCACGACCAGTACGTCTGTTTCGGCCATCACGGGTGTTTTTTTCGACGGTTCCCGGATGTGTTGCATAGGGTTACCCATGGGGTTACCTTCCCAGGGTCGTCTTGAGTGCGGCCAGTACCCGTCTGACATTTTCAGGCCGGGCCGTGTGGCCCATGAGCCCGATGCGCCAGATTTTGCCGGCCAGGGGGCCTAAACCCGCGCCGATTTCGATTTTGTGCTCCATCCGGAGCACTTTGCGAACACCGGCTTCATCAACGCCATCGGGCACTTTGACCGCATTGAGCATGGGCAGGCGATATTTTTTTTCCACCAGCATCTGCATCCCCATATCTTCCAGGCCGTCTACCAGAGCCTGGTGGTTTTCAAGGTGGCGCTGGAAAACCGTGTCAAGGTTTTCTGCAAGGATCAGGTCAAGTGCCTGGTACAGGCCGTAAAGCATGTTAATAGGGGCCGTATGGTGATAGGCCCGAGTGTGGCCCTCCCAGTAGTTGATAATCATGGTCAGATCGAGATACCAGTTGGGGACTTTGGTTTTTCGTCCCTGGAGCGTAGCCACGGCCTTGTCCGAAAAGGCAATCGGCGCCAGACCGGGCGGGCAGGAGATGCATTTCTGGGTGCCGCTGTAAAGGCTGTCAATGCCCCATTTATCCATATTAACATCAATGCCGCCGAGACTGGTGACCGCGTCCACCAGGTAGAGTGTATCCGAGCCCGCCACCAGGGTGCCGATTTCCGCTACGGGATTACGCACACCGGTGGATGTTTCGGCATGCACCACGGCAACGATCTTATAGGTTTCCGTGTCGAGTTTCTTTTTTACCGCATCCACGTCCACCGGTGTACCCCATTCAAATTCAAGGGTGTCGACATTGGCGCCCAGGCGGGTGGCCACATCCTGCATGCGCATGCCGAATACGCCGTTAATCAGGATGAGTACACGATCACCGGGTTCGATGAGGTTGACAAAACAGGTCTCCATGCCGGCCGAACCGGTGCCCGAGGCCGGCAGGGTCAGTTTGGCCGATGTTTTGACCAGTTTTTGCAGCTGGGCCTTAATTTCATCCATGATGGTGATAAAATAGGGGTCCAGATGCCCGATGGTCTGTGTGCCCAGGGCTGCATAGACCTCATCCGGTACTTCAGAGGGACCGGGTCCCATCAGCAGGATATCTTCTATTCCGTTTAACAGATTGCTCATCATTGCTCCTTATTGTTATCTATGGTGACGGATTCAAAATTCGTTTTGCAGCCGTTGATATGTCTGCGCGTTAAAGCGCCGATGGTATCGACGTCTTTTTTTTCAATGCACTCATAGATCTCCCGGTGGGTTTTGAGGGCGTTTTCACGGCTTAATCGATTTTTGGCATGCTCGAACAGAAAAGATTGAATCGAATCATCGATAACGTCGAGCATCTGAGTTAAAAACATGTTGCCGGCCATGGCGGCTATCAGTCGGTGAAACTGGTAGTCAAGTTCGCCAAATTTTTGAGGGTTGCCCAGTTGCGCCTCGGATTGCGCCAGGTTTTTACGCATGGCCGTAAGCTTTTTGACTGAACGCTGCTGGGCTGCCAGCACGGCCAGTGACCCTTCGATAAACATGCGGGCTTCAAAAAGATCTTCGTAAAATCCATCGGGATTGCTGGCTCGAAAGGGCACCAGCAGGATACCGATACTTGCCGGATTGATACTTTTAGACACAAAGGCGCCCTTGCCGTGAAAAATATCGATAATGCCCAGGGCGCTCAGCCGGGCAAGACCCTCTCGGAGGCTGAAACGGCTGATATCCAGCTGTTCCTGTAAAACCCGTTCGCTGGGCAGCTGGTCCCCCGGCAGAAGCCGGCCGTCTTCGATTTCCGATTTAAAATAGTTTACCACGGCTTCACTGGTGGATATTTTCGAGAGGAGAGGCTTCATAATGGAAGGGTCATACTACTCATCAGACCAGTTGTCAAGAGGGATTTGATGTGCAGATAGACGGAAAAAACTAAAGGGTTAGATGTTAGAAAGGAGGCATGATTAGGATAGATAAAGGCGTTAAGCGTGAGACGGGAGTGTATGTAATGTCACTTGTAAATCAGCCCTTTTTTTCAAGAACCACTCGGACCCGGTCATAAAATCCTTTTACATGATCACGCATAATCTGTTCCGCCCTGTCGGCAT
>CAYQNS010000093.1:3171-14968 GCA_964418755.1 uncultured Desulfobacteraceae bacterium | reverse complement strand
GCCATCATTTTGCGATTTTGCGGTGTGGCCGGGACAGCCTTGTTTTGAGGCAGAAGATAGTTGCGGGCATAGCCGTCGGCAACGGATACTTCACTTCCGATAATACCGAGGGCCTCGATTGTTTCCTTTAATAAGACATTCATTGTAACCTCCATTTAATCGTAAAGACGGGCAGGCCTGAATAGAGTATAGCCAATAGATCCGTATGATTAATTTATGTATAAGCGTTCAGGGCGCCACTCCTTGAAATCCTGCCGGCCGTATTAATTTTGCCCGGAACTGTTTTTGATTCCCAACTTTCTAAAGTTTAACCATATATCAAAAAAACCGACCCCGATAACAGCAATAAGAAAGAGTTGCTGCAGGGCTATGAGGCCGTATAAAAACAACCTGAGAAATCGGGGGAATTTTTTTTTGTTAAAAAAATGTGATACAATGGCTATTCCTTGGAAAAAATAAACCGGCATCAAGATCAGCAGGCCGTTTAACGCCAGCACTTTAATTGCTTTGGACGGAAAAAGAAGTAATAATCCGCATCCAATCACACCCCACACTAAAAATTCAGGCGATCTCCACTGTTGTAAAGACCCGAAAGCAGGGGAAAATAGTGACTTGCTTTTTAAAAGCGGCCTGGCCAGCAACAGGTTTGTCCAGACCACAAAAAAAGTCGATATAACAACCATCGCCGGAATAATACGTACCAGAACATATTGAATATTATCAAGCGAGTTTGAAATGATCCGAATGCTTTCTTCAGACATTCCCATGCTCTGATAGAGAACCATTGTAAGCTCAAGATTTAGTTTTACATAGTCGGATACCAGCACAACAATATCCTTGCCGAACATATTGCTGTAAATCAATAAAATGCCAAGGCCGCTTACCAAAACCGATCCACAACTGTAGAGAACTGTTTTTTCTATAGAAAGATTTAATTCGAAAAGTTCACCCAGAACAAATCCCAAAAAAAGCAACTCAACGAAAAAAAACATGTCAATGGACAATCCGTCAAGCAATGCGGCCATGACAATGACCGTGGCAATAAATATGACAGCGCCGGCCTTGCGGCCCAGTTTTAAACGATAAAACAGAAGGGGCAAAGGCATAAACAGGGCGCAGAAAAAACCGATTATTGGTATGTAGATGGATATACCAATAATAAAAACGGCTATGGCTGTCCCTGTAGCAATATCTTTAGCGATCATGCTTTGATCGTTCTGCAGCACTGTCATCCCTTCCTTTAAGGTGCCGGTGGGTGGACTGCTAAAATCCCATGGTACCGACATACGGCAGAAGTGCAATTGTGCGAGCACGTTTAATAGCATGGGTCAGAGCCCGCTGATGCTTGGCACAGGTTCCGGATATTCGTCTGGGGATTATTTTGCCGCGTTCGGTGATAAAATATTTTAATGTCTTGGCGTCTTTATAATCGATTACAAGACTGCTGTCGGCACAGAAACGACATACTTTGCGGCGATGAAAAACTTTTCTTTTTTTCCGGTTGGTATTGGTTCGTTTGCGAGGTTGAAAAGCCATTTTTTACTCCTCCTCTTCACTTTGAATTGCTGTTGGCTGAGGTCCTTCCGGCTGAGTTTCTTGGCTTTCAGGTGTAGCGGCTTCCACATCGGGCGCTGAATTTTTTTCGAGGGCATCCTTTCTGGCGGCAGCAGCCTCTTTCTCGGCTTTTTCAGCCAGGATCATTTCTTCTTTAATACGATCTATATCAACCTGTTTTTCAAGCAATACCGTCATGAATTTTAATACTCGATCATCTATTCTGAAGAATCTTTCCAGTTCATCGACCAGATCACCGGTTCCGCAGTAGTCAAGCCGGGTATAATAGCCACGTGCTTTTTTTTTGATGTCGTAAGCAAGTTTTTTTTGACCCCAGTCGTCATGCATGACAAGCAATCCGCCGTATTGAGGTATCAGATTGTTGCACCTTTCGAAAAGGGGCGCACGCTGCTCTTCTGAAAGGTCGGGATCAATAATTATGATCGTTTCGTACCTTCGCATATTTCCTCCTTATGGATGTTATAGCCCCGGAAGACCGGAGCAAGGATATAGTAGAATATCACCATATAAAATTTAATACAATATCAACGCAATAAGTTTTCTGTCAAGTCTATTTTTATTATTAAAAGCCAAATTTTTAATCAGCAGGAATCAAACTCCGAAAATTATATTTTCGAGCGAGGCCGGGTGCTTTGCCGATAAAACAAGCATTCAATTTTAATATAAAAAAAGGGTTAGCCACAAAAAGCTAACCCACGGTGTAAAAATTTGGTGGGCCGTGAAGGAATCGAACCTTCAACCTACTGATTAAGAGTCAGGTGCTCTGCCTAGTTGAGCTAACGGCCCAAAATAAATTAATCTGGTCACAAATCCGAACGGATAAGCTTCGTATCAGCTTTAAATATGGATGTCAAATTATTTTTTATCTGTTGGCGGTAAAATATTTTGCTGATCATTCAAAGGTTCAACTGCTCAGGATTCAGGAGGTAAAAGGGATGGTTGATTTTAAAATAAATTTAAAGTAATCTCGCGGGTAAAAATTTCGTATGATGCAAGTGTATGCTGACTCGTATATCCAACATTGATGACTGATGAAAGGATTCAAAAAATCATGAAACAGGAAAAATCACGCCGTTTGTTTGAAAGTGCCGTAAAAATCATACCCGGTGGTGTTAATAGCCCCGTACGTGCCTGCCGGGCAGTGGGTGCCGAACCGGTGTTTATTGATCATGCCGATGGCTGTATGCTTTTTGATGCCGATGGAAACGGTTTTATTGATTATGTCGGATCATGGGGCCCCATGATTCTGGGGCACAGACATCCGCGGGTTATAAAAGCTCTTGCAGAAACTCTGGAGCGGGGGACCAGTTTCGGGGCCCCGACGGAGCTTGAGATTGATCTGGCGGAAATGATTGTCGATGCCGTGGAATCGGTTGAGATGGTCAGGATGGTCAATTCCGGAACCGAGGCCACAATGAGTGCGATCCGCCTGGCCCGGGGAGTGACCGGACGAGACATGATTGTAAAATTTGACGGCTGCTACCACGGCCATGCAGACACATTGCTGGTGGAGGCCGGTTCGGGGATTGCAACACTGGGTATTCCCGGCAGCCCCGGCGTTCCAAAATCCGTGGTTGAACATACACTGTCGCTTCCCTACAATGATATTGAAGCTGTTCATGATATCATGACCCGGCAGGGTGACCGGATCGCCTGCATTATCGTTGAACCGATTGCAGGCAATATGGGTCTTGTGGCGCCTGTGCCCGGATTCCTGGAAACTCTCAGAGAACTTACGCATGCATGCGGAAGTCTGCTGATATTTGATGAAGTCATGACGGGGTTCAGGGTTGCATATGGCGGCGCCCAGACGTTGTATAACATCAGGCCTGATATTTCCTGTTTCGCCAAAATAATCGGCGGTGGACTACCGGTGGGCGCGTATGGCGGCCGGCGGGATATCATGGAACATATTTCACCCCAGGGAGCCGTTTATCAGGCCGGGACATTGTCCGGTAATCCGTTGGCCATGGCAGCCGGAATCGCTACTCTGAAACAGCTAAAGGCTCCTGGATTTTACGATAAGTTGAATAAAAAGGCCGACCAACTTGCCGACGGTCTGAGAAAAGCTGCCGAAAAAGCGGGTATCCGGGCCAGGGTTGATCATGTCGGCTCCATGCTTGGATTTTTCTTTGCGGACCGGGACGTGGTAAATTTTGAAGATGCCAAAACCAGTGACCTTGAACTGTTTGCCGCTTATTATAAAGGTATGTTGAATAAGGGCATTTATCTGGCGCCCTCTCAATTTGAAAGCCTTTTTGTATCGGCGACACATGGGGGCGAGCAAATTGATGCTACGATTAAAGCGGCCGGAGAAGTGCTGGGCGGGTTGAGAAAATAATCAGCACAAACAAAAAAAGGCGTCAAGGACGGATGAGGGGCGAAAATTAGAAATAATACCGGCAGTCGACTATGGGGCTGATTTTGTCGGAGTCAAAGCGAATCGGGGTTTCTTGAAGATCGATCTCGTTGCCTTGCCCGCATAAATTAAGCCTAAGGTTGATAGCGTAGTTTTGGGTGATAAAAAAATCGATACCGGTTGTGAACGGGTTTGAATATTCACATGTTTGACAACCTGAGCCGCAGCCGGAAATATTGCCGGTATTATTCGACAATGCCGGCAGCTTAAATACGGTACATCCATAACTCAGTGCCATCATAAATATGATCAGTATGGATATGTATTTTTTCATTTGTGCCCCCCTTTTTTTTGACATGCGCTTTTGAATGGTTTAATTCAAGTAGCGTGCCAATATGACTATGACCGCGTGCATCCGACTGTTGAAGGTATTTGGTTTTCAGGATCGGCATTGATAATTTTACAAGGGCAGATACTGTTTTTTCTTATACACCCGGGCTTTGTCTTTTCCCATCGGGAGCTGTGATATGTTCCGGTGGTTTTTTGACGGTGTCGGCAGCTAACGAAAAACAAGTCTTTGCATGGGCCATGCCTGACCGCGTACGGCCTATTGAAAAATAATTTAGGGGCAAGGAACGGTGGAATTATTTTAAAGCAGGGATAGTGACGAGGCGGAGGCGTTTGTTTGAATTGTATCTTTTAGTATACAGGGGTTGTGTGAAAAGTGTCAAACAGGGATCGGTACTTTACGTCTTGCCGTGGAGAGTTTTATTGATGGTATTCATTTTCATGCATTCGTAAAAAGTCGAAAAATCGAAACTAAAACGCCATATGAGGCGGTATGATTATTGTGATACCACAGTATATGGTCGCTGAAATTTTCGCAGCGAGGTTTTTACAAGATCATCAGGGTTAATGAATCGTTTCGTTTGCAGACGGCAGGATTGACAGGCTGACCAGGTAATGTCCCTTGAAACGGCCCTGCTCCTCTTTGGAAATATTTTCGATCTGGGTCGGCAGACACTTTGTCGGGCATCCTGAATCCGTGCCGTAGTATTTCATTTTAAATACATTCCCGGCCTTGAGATACCCAAGAATATCGGATTCTTCTCTTACCAGAACAAACAGCGGTTCTGATTTCGAATTCCACAATTTGAACTGATAGAGAATCTGGATTTCGGGTGATAAAAATTCAACACTGTGAAATTGGTTTAAAAGGTGCTGGTTTTCCGGCCCTGTTTTTTCATTACTGTTGAAATGGCTGCATAAATTCATCATGGGTTCCTTAAAATTGTTTTGGCTGTTAAGAGATGATCGCGGATATCTTTCCGCTATGGCCATAACAAGAGGTCATGATGAAATAGACAGCAAAATACGTGCCAATATTCGATACGGCTCCGGCTTGTCCGGGTATAAGCTTATTTTGTGTGGGTGCCCCATACGATATGGCTGTTAGGGCCTCGGATAGAATTCATTAAATTGAGATTGCGCTTGATTTTTGGGTCGGGTATAAAGCGCGGCGATGGTTTCATACTTGTTGTATGAGGGCATTGACGCAATGCAGTAGCCGGGCTAAAAGACAAGCAGGATTGTGTAATTTATTTTTTCCGAGGCCCTTAAACATCCCGGAGGTTATAACGGGAGATGAGGCGGGACAGGTAGGTTCTCTGAATGTCCAGGATTTTGGCGGCTTTGCTTCTGTTGCCGCCGGTATGTTTGAGTGTGAGTGTGATAAATTCTTTTTTAAAGTTGTTAACCGCCTTTTCCATGGTGGTACCTATCTGGGAATCGGGAACACTGGGCCTTGAAATATCAATCGGCAGGTCTTCGGGTACAATTTCCCGTCCGTTGCCCATGACAACCGCCCTTTCCAGCGCATTACGCAGCTCGCGTACATTCCCGGGCCAGTCATAGCGCATCATTTTTTGTTTGGCCTCATTGGATATGCGAAGATTTGAAGCGCCGGTTTCTTTTTTGAAGATATTGAGAAAGTATTCGGACAGCAGGGGAATGTCCGATATCCTTTCCCGCAAGGTCGGTAAATTAAGTGAGACGACATTCAATCGGTAATACAGGTCTTCCCTGAAACGACCGTTTTTGACTTCTTTGGTAATGTTTTTATTGGTTGCTGAGACAACCCGCACATCCACTGAAATCGGGGTATTGCCGCCGACCCGGTAAAACACGCCCTCTTGAAGAACACGGAGCAGTTTGGCCTGCATTCCCGGATTCATTTCACCGATTTCATCCAGAAAGATCGTGCCCTTGTCCGCCAGTTCGAATTTTCCTGTTTTACGGCCCACTGCACCGGTAAAGGCGCCTTTTTCATGTCCGAACAGTTCATCTTCCAGCAGGGTTTCCGGCAGTGCCGCACAGTTCAGGACCACCAGAATATTATCCTTCCGTGAACCGGCCCTGTGAATCAGCCGTGCCAGGAGTTCTTTACCGGTTCCGCTATCCCCCAGAATAAGTACCGTTGTTTTGGAATTGGCAACTTTGAAGGCATCGGAGACAACTTTTTTTATGGTTTTGCTTTCTCCGATTATCTGGTATTTTGCCCCCAGTTCTTCCTTTAAATCCCGGTTTTCCTGTTTTACCTGATCAATTTTACGGGCATTTCCAATGGCCAGGGCCGCAAGCTCGGCAAAGACCTCAAGTGTCTGCATGTCCTGATTTTGAATCGGGCTGCCGTCCTGCTTGTCAATAATCTGGACAACGCCAATTACTTCGTCGTTCATTTTCATGGGAACGCATGCGATGGAGCGGGTTTCCAAGCCCAGTGATTTGCTGATTTCTCCATACCAGCGCGGGTCTTTTTTGACATCCTGAATAAGCAGCGGCGTTCCTTTTTCAGCTACGCGGCCGGCAATGCCCTGGCCTATTTTGACTTTATAGTCTTTAACTTCGCTTTTTTTTTCCCCGGTGGCCACCTTGAAGTAAAGCTGCCTGGTTTTAGGGTCCAGAAGCAGCAGGGAACTGGCCTTGGCCTGCATCATTTGAGTTGCTGTTTCAATAATAAGTTCAAGCAGTTTATCGATATCCTGAACCGAAGAAACCCATGAGGATATTACTTTTAACCGTGCAATGGATGTTTCCTGTGGCGATATGGTATTGGGGGAACTGCTGAGCATATGATTTTTGCCGTTAACAAAGATAACGATTAATAAGAAATGTCGAGTAACTGTATGTTTTAATATACTCAGATTGAATCTTTATGTCAATTCAAATAATTAAAGTGCAGATTGATATCGCTGTAATCGGATCTGTCCGATCTGCAACCGATAAAGCAAATATGTAAGTTGCGGTAAAACAAAATATAAAAAGCATGCATTCCGCCTTTTAGAGCCGTCAAAAAGGTTGACATATTTTCTGTTCCTGAATACGTAGGACTCGGAAGCCCTCCCTTTAAGACGCACAGGCTGGATGGTACTTGAAAAACGTCTGTTTTTAAACGCATGCGAACAAACTAAACCGTTTCTGATGGTGAACCTTCTTATGTCGGATAAAGACCTTGTCAAAAACTATATTCCTGAAAATATCAATAAAATTCATTTGATTGCGATTTGTGGAACCGGAATGGGAGCCTTGGCCGGGATGCTGAAGGACAAGGGCTTTAGGGTAAGTGGATCAGATCGGAAAATTTATCCGCCCATGAGTGATTTTCTGGCTCAAAAGGGGATCTTGGTTGCCGATGGATTTCTCCCGGAAAACGTGTCGGACGGCCCGGACCTGGTGGTTATCGGCAATGCCGTAAGCCGGGATAATCCTGAAGTTATGGAAACCATGCGCCGAAGACTCAACTTCTGCTCCATGCCGCAGGCGGTTAATCATTTTGGGGTTGCCGATAACCAGACGCTTCTAATCGCCGGGACCCATGGTAAAAGTACGACCTCGTCGATTTTGACATGGATTCTATATCAGGCCGGACAATATGATGAAAAATTCGATCCATCCTATTTCATCGGCGGTATACTGAAAAATTTTAACAGTAATTACCGCCTGGGAAAGGGATCGTATATGGTCATAGAAGGGGATGAATATGATACTGCATTTTTTGACAAGGGGCCCAAATTTTTACATTATGATCCTTTGATAACCGTGTTGACCAGTGTCGAATTTGATCATGCGGACATATTCAGGGACCTGGATCATGTAAAGAAGATTTTTAATCGGTTTTTATCACGGCTCTCCCCTCAAAGCCATTTGCTGATATTTGACGGGGATGAGAATATTTCCCGGCTGGTTAAGGGGAAACGCTGTGCCATAAATTCCTATGGGCTGAATCCGGATTCGGCCTGGCACCTGAAACGGTTTTCCGTTCATCCGCCCTGGACCACTTTTGAGGTTTACAGGCAGGGCAGGCACTACGGCAGTTTTAAAACCCGGCTTATGGGTCGACACAATTTGATGAACACCCTGGCCGCTATAGCCGCTGCGGAGTGCCTGCACGTTCCCCTGCCGGCTATTAAAAAAGCCCTTGAAACCTTTGAAGGGGTCAAACGCCGGCAGGAGGTCCGGGGAATTAAAAACGGCATTACCATTATCGACGATTTTGCGCATCATCCGACTGCGGTAAAAGAGACTCTCTGCGCCCTTAAACCGTTTTGCACGGGCGGACGTTTAATTGCCGTGTTTGAACCGCGTACAAACTCGAGTATGCGCAAGGTGTTCCAGAACGTATATCCATCCGTATTTGATCCGGCGGATTTGATCTGTATCCGCAGGCCGCCGCTGCTCAATAAAATTCCACAGGATGATCGATTTTCCTCTGAAAATCTGGTATATGATTTAAAGGCGCGTGGTAAAAATGCGCATTATTTTTCCGATACGGATTCAATTGTCGATTATCTGGCAGACCATGCCGGAACCGGCGACCACATACTTGTCATGTCCAATGGCGCCTTTGACAATATTCATGAAAAATTGCTTGATGCGCTTTAATCGCCTTATAATTTTTGTATCCGTACCCGGCTCTAAGGTTCCGACAGATTTTTCTTCAGCCATCCAAATATATTTTTCAGGTGCATCAAATGAAATAGTTGACAAAAAAAGTGATTGAAAATAGAGTTATTAATTTAATTTTTTGATCATCAATACTTTCTAATACAATTTTGTATGCCCGGTTTAACTAACAGAAAGCGGGTTACTATTTACAGAGGTGGATTGCAATGCTCAAATTAATGCGGAATTATGCATCAAGTTGGTTGATAAAATTTATTCTAGGAGCGATTGTGGTTGTTTTTGTTTTCTGGGGTGTCGGCAGTTTTACTTCAAAACGGGCCTCCAGGGTTGCTATGGTAAACGGCGATGTGATTACCATGCAGGAATATAATAATGCGTATAATCAGATGATTGAAAATCTGCAGCAGCGGCTTGGGAATAACCTGGATGACAAAATGCTGGAAATGCTGAATGTCAAACAGCAGGCACTGGATCAACTCATCGAAAAAAAGTTGATTATACAGCAGGCTGAAAAACTTGATTTCAGGGTTTCCGATGATGAACTCGCTGATTTTATTCGAAACATGAAGGTCTTTCAAAACGAGGGTAGATTTGATAACCGTCTGTACAGCAGAGTTTTAAACCGCTACCACATGACACCGGAAGGATTTGAACTGCTGCAGAAGGAATCCATGCTGACAGAGAAAATGAGATCGTTTGTCAGCGACAGCGTCAAGGTTTCGGACCATGAAGCACAAGAGTGGTTTAAATACACCAATGCCTCCGTTGATATTGAGTTTGTAGTACTTCGGCCCGACAGCTACAAGGACAGTGATCCGTCCACCGAAGAGATCGAAGACTACTTTGATGAACATCGATCTTCCTATAAAACAGAACCGCGGGTCAATGTTCGCTATATTCATTCCAATCCCGATGATTTTATGGACAGAACCAATATCAGCGATGCGGAAATACAGGACTATTACGACATAAATCAGGCGGAATTCAAAACTGAAAAAACAGTCGAGGCACGCCACATCCTGATAAAGGTGGATGAGGATGCTTTGCCGGAAATCGTCGGGAAGAAAAAAGAAAAAGCCCTGGATGTTATGGATATGGCCCGCCAGGACCGGGATTTTGCGAAATTGGCCGGGCAGTATTCAGAAGGTCCCAGTAATACAACCGGCGGATATCTTGGTTATTTTAAAAAAGAAGAGATGGTCAAACCTTTTGCAGACAAAGCATTTGCCATGAGAGCCGGTGAAATCAGTGAACCGGTGCGTACCCGTTTTGGATGGCATATTATTAAAATCGAAAATATCAAGGATGCTTCGACGCGTTCCTTTGACGAAGCAAAGCTTGAAATCGGCAAAAAACTTGCCGCTGCACAGGCGGAAAATATTGCTTATGACGAGGCCGAAGCAGCTTATGACGCCTTTTTTGAAGGCGATGACTTCATTGAAACGGCACGTAAAAAAAATATGGAAGTATTTACGACGGAATTTTCAGGGAAAGGCCCTGCAAAGGTAGTCACAAACCGGGCAAAATTCGCATCTGCCGCATTTGCGTTGGAACCGTTGGAAATCAGCAATCCCCTTGATTTTGACAATGGATATTATATACTGCAGTTGGTTAATAGAATTCCTTCCAAGATTCCTTCTTTTGATACAGTTAAGGATCGTGTGAGAGCTGATTTGCAAAAAGAAAGAAAGGATGCCCGGGCCCGCTTGGATGCAGAGGCCCTGTTAAGCACCATCACTGGCGGACAATCCATGGCAGTTGCCGGCAAGACATTTTCGGTAACCCCGATAAGCACCGGTTTGTTTAAGCGTAACGATTTCATCCCTAAAATTGGCAATTCTCCGGAAATTGCAGCCGCGTCTTTTTTGTTGACCAGTAAAAATCCATTGGCTGACAAAATTATAAAAGCGGCGGATGGCTATTATATTCTACGGCAAAAGCAGAGGAAAATACCGGACGCCGGTGCATTTGAAAAAGAAAAAGAGGGTATCAGGACAAAGCTGCTTCAGCAAAAAAGATTTGACGCCTTTAAAGCCTGGCTGGCTCAGGTAAAAGAAAAAAGTGAAATAATTGTTGAAGAAAATTTTTTAGGGTAGTGCCTCGCTTGCCTGAGAAATAGAACTTGTAGTTGTTCATGGTATTGTAAAATGGAAGAGGAGAATTAATGGATAAATTTAATCCTGAAAAATTTGACCACGAATCCTTTTCAACAAAAAAATGCCCGTACTGCCAGACTCACCTCCCTGTTGATGCTGAAACATGCTCTGTCTGCAATAAAAAGGTGGGAGAGGTGGAGAACCACGGCACGGCCCGGAAGCCGACGGATTGGAGATCTTATGTCGTCTGCATTATTGCATGGATTGTTTTTATTGTTTATGTCTGGTGGGCTTTTTTTTGATATACAAAACATAAAATAAAGAATCACGTGACCCATAGAGCCGGTTGAAAGGTTGTAATGCTTTGCGGCAAGATGCAATATATCAGGTTGAGCGGATATCAGCCGTGTCAGTAAAAAAAGCATTCCCGGGAGATATTATTTTGTCTTTTTTCTACCGATTTATTTGACATTTGGAGAGAAGTATATTAGGGGATATATAAATGCTTAATTTTAATAAAGATAGTATACGGTAAAGGAGGAATGCGAAATGAAGGAATTACAACAGCAATTGATCTCGATTACCAAGACCCTTGCGACTCTTTTGGAAGAGGTAGAAAAAATTACAGCGTCGATAGCAAAATTGCAACCAGTTAAAAAAGCCGCATTGGCAAAGAAGGCCGCACCGGCAAAGAAGGCCGCACCGGCAAAGAAAGCCGCACCGGCAAAGAAAGCCGCACCGGCAAAGAAGGCCGCACCGGCAAAGAAGGCCGCACCGGCAAAGAAGGCCGCACCGGCAAAGAAGG
>CAYQNS010000093.1:0-3071 GCA_964418755.1 uncultured Desulfobacteraceae bacterium | reverse complement strand
GCCGCACCGGCAAAGAAGGCCGCACCGGCAAAGAAGGCCGCACCGGCAAAGAAGGCCGCACCGAAAAAGAAAGCCGCACCGGCCAAGAAAGCCGCACCGGCTGAGCCGATGACCGTGCTTGAAACGGTTTATGAGGTTATCAGAAAAAGCAGAACCGGTGCAACTATAGCCAAATTGAAAGAAAAGACTTCGTTAAGCTCCAGACAGCTCAGCAATGCAGTCTATAAGCTTGCAAAAAAGAACAAAATTATATCAAAGTCACGCGGTGTTTATAGTAAGAAAAAATAGTATTCAATTTATCCCGATTTTTTAATTCAGCCTGCAGAAACAATAACCTGCAGGCTGTTTTTTTTATCTGTTTGAGGGCAGTGTTTCAAATCTTCAAAAGGTTGAAGCATGTCAGGCGGATCCCGGCCCGGACGGATACGATATTTTGACATTGCGCCGGGGCGATACATTTGGTAGAAATATTTTCTTTATTTTTAAAAAAGGAAACACTCAATGGGTAAAAAGGTGACGTTTGCCGGTCCCTTGAAAAAAGTTTGGGCTTTTTTTGCTTCGGTTCGACTTACCGTGATTGTACTGTTATGTCTTGCGGGAACTTCCATCATCGGAACGATTATTCCCCAGAATGCAAGCCATGCCGCCTATTTTCATCAATACGGCAAAGTATTGTACCGTGTTTTTGCGACACTCGATATTTTTGACATGTACCATTCCTGGTGGTTTCAGCTTTTACTGCTGCTGTTGACAATCAATATCATTATATGCTCGATTGACCGGCTTTCCGTCACCTGGAAAATAATTTTTGTAAAAAATCCAACATTTAAAATGGCAAAGTTTCGACGAATTTCCCAGAGGGAAGAATTCACGGTCAACCATCCCGCGGCACGGCTCTTGAAAATTTATGAGTCGATTGTATCCCGTAGGTTTGGCTTTTATCGCAGCGAACCGACCAGTACCGGGTTTTGTATTTTTGCCGAAAAAGGACGGTTGACCCGCCTGGGCGTGTACGCGGTCCATTTAAGTATTGTGCTGATGCTGAGCGGCGGTTTGCTGGGCTCTTTTTTCGGGTTTGAGGGGTTTGTCAATATTCCCGAGGGCCAAACCATTGATCATATCCATCAACGAAACAGCGACACACCCTTGGCGCTGGATTTTGCCATTCGGTGCGATAATTTTGACATCAGTTTTTACAGAAACGGTATGCCCAAAGAATATCGATCCACCCTGACTATCCTGGAACAGGAAAAGGTTGTTTTGACAAAGGATATCATCGTCAATGATCCCCTGCGATTTAAAGGCGTTAATATATTCCAGTCAAGCTACGGCAAGCTTCCCGCCCAAAAGTCTCCAAAGCAGGAAATCTCTGAGGATAAATTTGTTGTACAGTTTGTCAGCCATAAAACGGGGATGGTGTATACCCGGAAAGCAGTGATCGGTAAGGTGCTGGAGATGCCCGAAGACGCCGGAAAATTGACGATTACGGAATTTCAGCAGTCCGCAGATTTCATGGGGCAGGATATCGGCGAAGCCTTTGCAGGCATTCTCACGCCAAAAGGCCAAAACCCTGTTGAAGTGCTGCTGCCGGTTCGGTTTGCAAATTTTGACAAGATGCGGCGGGGCGCAATGGTCATTTCCATATCCGGAGCACAGTCGGAAGCTTCCAAACAGCTCGAAAAGCAGCCGGATCAGTATTACACAGGGCTTCAGATAACCAGTGATCCCGGGGTCCCGGTGGTTTACGCCGGGTTTATCGTAATCATTATCGGATGTTTTATCACTTTTTTCATGTCTCATCAGCAGCTTTGTATAGAAGTCGTGCAGGTCGGGGAAAAAAGCAGGGTAATGGTTACCGGAACAGCCAACAAAAATAAAATGGGCATGCACCTGAAGGCAAAAAAAATTGCAAAAATTCTGGTCGCAGTGGAGAATGATATATGATGAACAGCTCGCAGATATTATCGGTAATAACTTTTGTGTATGGCCTGGCCGCTTTTTTATATATTTTTGCCTGGGTTTTTAAAAAACCGGCTGTCGGGGGGCCGGCCATGTGGGTGATCATTGCCGGTGCTATCGGCAATCTGTTCGGCCTTCTTTTGCGCTGGTTTGAGTCCTATCGGCTTGGATTCGGCCATGCCCCACTTTCCAATCTTTATGAATCCCTGGCATTTTTTGCCTTCACTACGGCGGTTTTATATCTGTTTGTAGAAAAAAAATATCAAAACCGGACCATCGGAGCCTTCATAGCGCCGCTGATTTTTGCGGCCATGGCCTATGCCTCCCTCTCACCCAATATCAGCGATCGTATTCAGCCCTTGATACCGGCCTTGAAGAGCAACTGGCTGATCGTGCACGTTATCACCTGTTTTATCGGTTATGCCGCCTTTGCCGTCGCATTCGGCGTCAGTTTTATGTATCTGGTAAAAAGAAGTGCCGGCTCTTCCGAGAAATCTCTGCTGCAGTATCTGCCCGGTCCCGACGTGCTGGACGAGTTGACGCATCAACTGATTATGTTTGGTTTTCTTTTTCTCTCGGCCGGCATTATTACCGGAGCCGTCTGGGCCAATTCCGCATGGGGTCGCTACTGGGGATGGGATCCCAAGGAAACATGGTCTTTGATTACCTGGTTTATGTATGCGACTCTGCTGCATGCCAGGCTCATGCGCGGCTGGCAGGGCAAAAAAATTGCCTACCTTTCAATCTTTGGTTTTATGGCGGTTCTTTTTACCTATTTCGGTGTGAATCTGCTGCCCGGGCTGCACAGCTACGGAGCATTGGGACAGTGAATTTCCCTTGACAAAAATGCAATCTACAGGTACAAATTCTCCGGTTATTCTATTGTTTTAACAAAAAGGCATATGGGCATTTCACTGACCGGTCACGCAATATTTGCAAGACAGGATAGCGTAACGATACTTTTTTTTGTACGAGCCCATAATTCAGACGTTGTATCGATTGTTCAGCAGGCGCGGAATTATTAAACCAAAGCTTGACGGAGTATTCATGACCACATTTGATGATAAAAACAAAACAGTTGCCGACAAAGCCGGAAACAGCAAACAGGCAGA
>CAYQNS010000092.1:0-14999 GCA_964418755.1 uncultured Desulfobacteraceae bacterium | reverse complement strand
AAATCATTATTTACCCCCTTTATGGTTCATGGTAGATTAAGTGTTCGTGGATTGGGTCTCGCGCAAAGGCGCCAGGGCGCAAAGATAAATTTCGTGAACGAAAACACGCGGTAGGGCCGTCTTACATGGCGGCCTTATGATAAAACCGAATAGAAATGACAAAACAATCCGGATACAACCTTGTCAGATTATTAATGCTGGGCCTTGCCACGGCCGGTGTGATTTTCGTGTTTTATGCGTATCAGCAGAACGAACAGGCGGCCCCTGAAGTTTCGCAAAGCCAAAAATCGGGATATCAATATCCCGAACCCCGGCATGCCATACAGGGATTTAAATATAACGGGGTTGTCCAGGGCCGTAGAAAAATTTCAATTACGGCTGATAAATTCAGCATCCAGAATAAGAAAATGGGATTTTTTCGGTTTGGATTAATGCGGGAAGCGGTATTTGAAAATGCGAAAGTACATATTTACGGGATAAATAAGGTTGCAGCCGGTGCCTCGGCGGGGGATACTTCCGGCGGTTTTTCCCTGGGCACCATATTCTCAAAAGATACTCTGCCATCCCTTTCGGGAAAAATATCAGGTGTCCGCCTTGACCCGGTGGAGTTTTATCTGCACGGCGAAGGGGAGAAGGTAACCGGGATTCGCGGGAAAAAAGGGGCGTTCAGAATCAAGGAAAAAAGTATTGTTTTTACCGGCCGGGCACGGGCCGCTTTTGCGAAAAAGAGGATAAACGCAGGCCGGATAAGATTTTTACCGGAAAAGCAGTTGATTGTGGCCGATAAAGGGGTTAGGTATAATTCCGGTGCAAAACAATGGAACGGCAAACATCTGGTCACGGATATTTTTTTAAATATTGTCAAAAAGAGAGATCGGATGGCCGCTGCAGAGAGATGACGGCCTTTTGGGGAGAGATGACGGCCGCCGGGGGCAAAAGAAGGCCGTCGCGTAGGACGGCCCTACCGTTAAACGCGTGGTAAGGCCGTAAAGACGGAGATGCATACGGGATTAGGGGCGTGTTTAAATATTGGTAAAAAAAGGGGAGGTCTAGGATGCAAAGATTTATTACGATTATTTGTGTTGCATTTATGTTTGTCGGAATCGCAGGTGGCTCAATGGCCGATTCGATCTCTGATGCTTTAGTGGTCGAAGGGCGGGCACTGCTATTCAACAATGGGGATCCGACCTATCAGGGCATTATTGATGCCAATGCCAAGTTTGAACAGGCAAATACGGCTGATGACGAAGACCAGAAGGCTATGCTGTTTTTAGCTGTGACCAAACTGGCCGTGTTCGGGCTGGAAAATGGCGATAACCCGGCCATGCTGCAGACGTTCAGGGATCTGTACGAAGCCTTTGGTGTTTCCCGGACGGACGCTGAAAGCTTATTGGACTCACCCATATCCGAGCCCCCCACCGTCTTTGACGAGTATGATCCGCCTGAAACCATGCCGAACGGCGACGAACTTCAGACTTTTCTGGCCGGGCCTTTTTTTGATCTGATTATTGAAGTGATCGGATATGTCGATGGGGTTACTGATCAGGCTATTATGATCAATGTGACGGCTGAGGAACTGGGCGACGTAACCGGCGTTGAAGTCGATTATGGCGATGTCCTGCTGCTGAGATCTTCCCTGTACACGCTCAAGGCGTTTATCCTGTTTATGGATTCTTATGATATGGACGCGCTGGACATTCAGGAATTCTCGGTTTTGATTAATGCCGATGTGATCCAGTTGCAGCGTGATATTTTTGCCCGGTATGGCGATTTTTTAAAACTGAAACCAACCAACTCGCTTGCCGCATCGAAAACTGCGCTGCTGACGGCCATTGATACATGGCAGGCAGCCTATGATTTTATTGTTGCTGAAGGAGAGCCGCAGGAAGATGACCTGTTTGCCTTTGGTTCTGAGGAAGAGATAGATGATGCGGAAGATACCCTGGCCCAAATGGCGGATTTTAGAACATCGCTCGCAGACAACGTGCCCATGGAAATTGAGACCCGGGAAATCAAATGGGTACTGACCAATATTGATAATGGCACAAAACTGGGTTTCTGGGTTGAGATAGAAGATGGAGAGGTTGGTGAGGGACACGCCTGGGGTATTGATAACTGCGAATTTTTGTTTTGCAGTGGAGGTGTGGATGAATATTCCATTAATGGTGACCAGATAACCATTCAGTTGGAAACTTATCAATGGTGTGAGGATCACGAGGAAATTCTTAGTGCCACCCTGACCGGCACCCTGAATGAAACACACGATCAGATTATAAGCGGCACCTATTCAAAGCCTGGGTGTTCCGGTCAGAGCACCGGTCCCTTTGATTTTACCGGGGAGCTGATAGAGGATGAAACCGAGGTCGTAAAAATGGATTTCAACCTGATTTTCGGCAATACCGGCAAATTGGCCATTGATATCCATGATGCCCTGCCGGAATTCGATGTCTATGATGAACCGACTCCCGGCAGCTTTCCCGAACCGGTCCTAGGTGGATTTTTCCCGGACATTTCCACCAATGGTGACGCCACGATGTTTTTTGAGCTTCAGCCGAGTGGACCATTTGTTATCCCAACTCGTACAGTTACGTTTACCGGCAATATGGCGGACTGGTTGTCGAACGAGTTACTGCACGATGATATCGAAGGAGACAATGATACGGAGATCATTGGGGCCGATATAGAAAACGTCTATCTGGCCAAGGACGCTACCTATCTTTATGTCGGCATGACCCTTTATGACGGCGTGCCGAACCAGGCTGTGGTGTATGGAGTCGGGTTCCGGAATTGGGCCGACGACGGGTATATGCCGCTTAAAATATATGCCGCATATAATCCGGGTTTTTTAACATGGTTTGCAGGGCTGAATCAGTGGGATAGTGATGTTTTCACGGATCCTACCGGCGTTTTCGTGGGTACGAACTGCATTGAATGGAAAATTCCATTGATTGAAATAACTACCCGGCTGGATAACAATAGCCTGAGCGGCAAATTTGTTTCTACTGCTACGTTATTGGTTGAAAACGGGGAAGAGCTCGATGTCAACGAAACCCGGATACAGCTTGACCCGGCCACACTTACCGGCGATTTCACCTGCCCTGCCTATGACGGCACCGGCAAAATTTTTATCAAGGTAATGGGCGAGGCGGATCCGAATAGCGACTGGGATTTGGGCAGTATCTGGGTGGATGGCAGCAGCGGCACTTATACAATCGGCGGTCTTCCGGCCGGCCAGGATGTGTATGTCTATGCATTCTGGGACAAGGATGACAACGGTGTGGTCACCTATCCGGATTTATGGTGGGGCACGGCGGATGATTCACCTTTCACGATTCAGGCGGGGACCAATACGCTAAATATTGACATCACCAATCCTTTTGATCCGTTTGTTGTAGATGGCCGGATCATTTACGTGCATGAGTCCGACGACAGTTTTAAAACATATTATATTGTGGATGTATCGAATTTTAAGCTTGGTGATTTACCGGATGGCGTAACGGCTGTCACGGTTAAAGATCCAGCGGGCAATGTTCTACTGACCATGGGCGACCTTGAGTTTTACGGAGAATGGAACGAATTTTTCATTGCCGTGGACGGTGAACCCCAGCTCGGCACATATGAATTTTCCGTTACAGCCGGTGGTATCACTATAACGGTCACAGATACCCAGGATGCAAACACGGTGGTGCCGGTGCCGGATACCGGCAGTTTAGTGCCAGCTGACGGCGCGGTGGTTGATTCCATGACCCCCGTTTTTTCATGGGATGCAGTGGATTTTAAAAATGCCTTCTACCGCCTGCAAATCATTGACCAATTGGGCAACTGGGTTTATGCCACCAGCCGTGTGCCGGGAATGCTCTGGGCCGTTGTTCCTCAGAATATTCTACAACCGGGCCAGACCTACTCCTGGCGGATACGGGTCATCGACTCCGACAACTGGTTGGATGTGCAGAATCGGGCCAACAGCGACTGGATATCCTTTACCATGGCGGGTACATCAAATAATGGTGCCCCACCGCCGGTTAATTTTGTCATGGATGGCGCTATTATCCACTACTATACCGCCGATGGTTCCTCAAAAACCTGGTACGACCTGTATATCCACGACTACCCTGAAACGGTGAGCCTGCCTGATGATGTTGAATCACTTATCATCACCGGCCCGGACGGTGTCGTTGTGGACGGCAAAGACCAGATACCCTACGAGGGTGGCGGTGACTTTTTTACGGAAGTAAACGGCCCCCCCCAGATCGGCACTTATACCTTCAGTGTGACCATCGGCGGGACCACCAAAACCTATGCCGACGTCCAGGTCGTCAACCGTTTTATTCCCACACCGGAAGCCACTCAATTTTCGGTTGAATCCGATGCGGTCATCAACGTGAAAACACCCACGTTTACCTGGGATCCGGTGAGTGTGGACGGGGTTCAACTGTATTACCGGCTCCAGATCCGGGATGCCGACGGGCAATATGTTCACACCACACCCCGCACCCTGGGGATGACGTCCTATACACTTCCCGAAGGCGTGCTAAACCCCGATACTCAGTACCAGTACAGGGTCCGGGTTTCCGACGCCGATGACTGGCTTTATGTTCAAAACCGCGCCCATTCGGGATGGCAGGATTTTTCCACTGCCGCCAGCCTGGGCGACGTTGCCACAGCTTTTAAGATGGAAGCAAACGTCCTTAATTATACAGCCTCCGGCGGTTCCCAAAAGACATGGTATGATCTATATCTGTACGAATACTCGGGAACTGCCGCTTTGCCTGACGCTGTGACAGCCCTTACCATCACCGGCCCGGGCGGCGGCGTTGTCGTCAGCACCAAGGGGGAAATGGAATATACAGTCTATGGTGCCGCTGAAGGAGACTTTTTCACGGAAGTCAGCGGCCGCCCCCTGACCGGCACCTATACTTTCAGCGTGACCATCGGCGGCATCACCAAAACCTATGCCGACGTTCAGATCGTCAACCATGCCATTCCCACACCGGATGCCACTCAATTTTCGGTTCAATCCGATGCGGTCATCGACGTGAAGACACCCACGTTCACCTGGAATCCGGTCAGTCTGGCCGGGGTCCCGCTGTATTACCGTCTCCAGATACAGGATGCCGGCGGGCAGGATGTCCACACCACGCCGCGCACCCTGGGGATGACGTCCTATACACTCCCGGAGGGCGTACTGACCCCCGGCTCCTCGTACCAGTACAGGGTCCGGGTTTCCGATGCCGATAACTGGCTTTATGTTCAAAACCGCGCCCATTCGGGATGGCAGGGTTTTTCCACTGACATCAGCCTGGGCGACTCTGCTAGTGCGTTTCAAATAGAGGGGAACGTCCTTAATTATACGGCCGCCGACGGTTCCCAAAAGACATGGTACGATCTATATCTGTACGACTACTCGGGAACTGCCGCTTTGCCTGACGCTGTGACAGCCCTTACCATCACCGGTCCGGGGGGCGGCGTTGTCGTCAACACCAAGGGGGAAATGGAATATACCGCCTATGGTGCCGCTGAAGGAGACTTTTTCAAGGAAGTAAGCGGCACCCCCCAGGTCGGCAACTATACCTTCAGTGTGACCATCGGCGGGACCACCAAAACCTATGCCGACGTTCAGATCGTCAATCATGCCATTCCCACACCGGATGCCACTCAATTTTCCGTTCAATCCGATGCGGTCATCAACGTGAATACCCCCACGTTCACCTGGGATCCGGTGAGTGTGGACGGGGTTCAATTGTATTACCGGCTTCAGATCCGGGAAGCCGGCGGGCAGGATGTCTACACTACACCGCGCACCCTTGGGATGACCTCCTATACACTTCCCGTGGGCGTGCTCAGTCCCGATATTCAGTATCAGTACAGAATTCGGATCTCGGATGCCGGCGACTGGTCTCGTGTAGGTAACCGAGCCCACAGCGACTGGATATCCTTTGCCATGGCGGATATCTTGTTAAGCCATGATGCCACACCGGCACTGGATCTGGATGGATGGGGCGTTGTGGCCTATTCCGGCGGTGATTACAGCGTGGCCTGGACGAATCTGGATACTTCTGTCAAGGTCATTGATCACGATGGTATTGCCTCTGATGGATCGTCTCATAGGGTTACACTTGAGTTCCCTGATCATAATACTTATGAACTTAATTATGACTATTCGGAAAGTCCGACAGTCGCTTATTACTATCGGTATTTTGAGGGAACTCCGGATAGTGGAGATTATATTTTCAGAGTGGTTGATCCCGGCGGCAACTCCGGCCAGATTACCGATCAGCTTACGGTGAATCCCCTTGCACCGCCGAGAGCTATAGCACCTGCAATGGATTACCTTGTAGCGGATACCTGCCCGACATTTCAATGGAATGCAGTTGCCGGCGCCAATCGTTACAGAATCAGAATTTATAATATGGACGACAGTACCGTTATGCGGGGCAACACGCCAAATACAACCGAATGGACCGTTCCACCGGGCATATTGGCGCCCAATACCCAGTATAAATATCGAGTGGAGGCCCGGGATGCCCATAGCAATTTTGAAGTGGACAGCAGTACTCGGTATCCGGATTCATCAGATGATTATATTCGGTTTACCACAGGGAGCGAGATCGAAGCACCGTATATCGATTTTGACAGCACCGGTGTCAATACCTGGAATCACCCGGATGTTGGACACAAACTTTCATTCTGGATCAAGGTGCACGATGCCGGGGGCGTGCCCGGAAATATTAAATTGGTAAAGGTTAGGTTCCCTGATTACGCAACGAGCGGCAAAGAGGCGCTTCTGTATTTTGATTACAATGAATCGTCTACCTGTGGCGTATACCAGGGAGAATCATTCCTGCCGATTCAACCGGGGCCCTACACATTCGTAGTTGAAGACAATGACGAGCATGTGATGAAAAAGGTCGACCCGCTCGATGTCAATTACCTGACGCAACCGGACAACTGGAGTTTTGATATTCAACCGCAACCTGACGGCGACGGTACGGGATTTAATTTCACTTGGGATCCTGTTGAATCCGGTTTTTCCGGTTTTTACCGGCTCGAAATCTATGACCGGTATTATAACAGGCTCGACACCTTTGCCACTGAACAAACCGAATATGATCTGGCCCCCGGATTTCTGGCAAAGCATGAGTTGTACCGTTTCCGGATTACGGCCCGCCGGGAATTTTTTGATGAGAATGTGGATAACGGGGCTTCCATGCCCTGCTTGTCTGATGACCGGCCCACCCTGGTAGCCGTGCCGTTGACCGGAGGGGGCAATACGCCATCCATTGATCTGGCTTCATGGGGGGCGGTTATCTACCATTATCCGCATCCAATAGATGGGACTGATAAGTACAGACTGGCATTCAACGTAAAGGTAAGCGATGCCGACGGTGTGCCGAAAAATATTCAATCGGTGACGGCGACCCATGGCACGACGACATGGGATCTTTATTATGAGTCAGATATCAGCGACAATGAAGCATATTACTGGCGATGGTTTGAAATTTATGACCCAGGCACTGTCGGCGGAACTTATACCTTTGAGGTAAAGGATACCGACGGCAATTCAGCCCAGGTCGTTGATGTCCTGACAGTCAATGTGCTGTCGATACCCGGCGGACTCAAACCGGCTGATGGAACATCCTTTTACGGCACCTGCCCCGTGATTGAATGGGACCCGGTCGAAGGGGCAAGCATATACAGGGCAAG
Source organism: uncultured Desulfobacteraceae bacterium (assembly GCA_964418755.1). Classification (GTDB taxonomy): domain Bacteria; phylum Desulfobacterota; class Desulfobacteria; order Desulfobacterales; family 4572-123; genus 4572-123. Next base: position 7,295 of record CAYQNS010000092.1, on the reverse strand, counting down.
GATATACAATGGCCTTTACGATACCTTGCACAAGGGTGGTTATGTAGAGGACCTCAGCTATACGGTGCCGCCGGGTGTGCTGGATCTGAATCAAATTTTCAGCTACAGGATTCGTGCCTGCCGGGAAAACTTTCTGGATGAAGGCGTTGACCTGGACAATCTGTCTGTCTCAGAAATGTTTGCCACCAGTATCCAGCCCCATATTACCACCCGCGAGCTGGATCTTGGCGGCAGCATCCTGACCCTGCAGATTGTTGCCGGTATGCAGCCCGAGGGCATCAGTGCAGGTGCCGATGTGAACGGAGACGGTAACATCGGCCTGGCCGAAGCGATATATGGCCTGCAGAAAGAGGCCGGTTTGAGATGATGTTTACGGTAGGGCCGTCCTACGCGGCGGCCTTATTTCGAAACCATGAAATAAAAATCCTCACGCCAAGGCGCCAGGGCGCAAAGATTATTTTTCACCATGAAGGCCCTGAAGGACATGAAGAAATCATTGTTTATCCTCGCAATTGTGGGCACATATACAATGTATTTGGATCACGGGGTAACAAGGATCGGAGAATATAAACAGGTCTCTTCCCGTTTTTTGGTCCCAACACTCCTGATTTACACCCTGGGCGGACCACTTTACATGGCGGCCGGCAAATATTCATTTGGTAGGGCCGTCTTACATGGCGGCCTTATGGTCATCCCGTATCGGCCCTAAATTTAAATCATTTGTTTCCCATATCGGGTGAACATTAAGTTTTTCTTTGTGTTGTTCCACTTTCCACAAATCATAAGCCATTTGATGCCCCAGCCAGCTTTCCGGGCTGCTTCCAAGTGCTATAGATAACCGTACTGCCATTTCAGGGGTTATATTACCTTTTTTGTTTATAATTTTTGATAATGTTTTGCGGCTGACGCCTATAGATTTGGCGGCTTCCGTAATACTGACATCCATTGGTGCCAGCCATAACCCTTTTAATATCTCGCCGGGATGTGGAGGATTGTGCATTCTCATAATTTACCCGCCTTCTGATAATTTAGTGATAATCTTCATAGTTCACAATTTCCGCATCACTTTTGATAAAACGAAATGTAATACGCCAGTTTGCTTGAACCGTGACAGCCCAGACTCCTTGTCTTTTGCCCTTTAATTTATGCAAGGCAAAAGTTGGAATATTCATATCTTCTATGGTCCTGGCTTGATTTAATTGAGCCAGAATTAATCTGATTCTTTTGGCATGACGAGCTTGAATACCAGCCTTACTTCCTTTGGTGAAGAACTTTTCCAACCCTTTATGGATAAAATTTTTAACCACAAATAGACTGTAACCCCCTAGTTCCCTAAATGCAACCAAAAAGATTACACCGAAAATGAGTATGTGTGATACAAATTGTCTTCTTTTTGGCAATTAATTGAATTGTATTGAACCTTTGATATATTTTTATAATTTCTTGACATTCCGATATGATTTTATTTATATTAACATAAATATGATTGATCGATCGAAATGGCCTCCGGTGTTAACCTAATTGGAACTGGAACATGAAGATTGTCAGGCACATTCTAAGCGTAGTTCTCGTTATCGGGCTCCTTTTTGCGGGTTTTCCGCAGTTCTGTCCCGAAGATGCCGACCGAAACAGGCGGATCGATCTGGAAGATGCCATCCAGCAGGTCATGGATGTCGCCCAAAGCGCCGATGATCAGGAAGATTTTACCGGCAGTCTCGGCCGGGCAATCTCGACCTTGAATGTTCTTGCCGGCATCAAAACCGTCATTAAATCCGATTCCCAAACCCAGCATTCCGCCAATGGAAACCTGCTGAACACGCCTTTCCTTCTTTCTAAAGTATGTAAAATAAATAAAAATACGCATTTTATGAAAATAACCCCTGTAATCCTTTCTTATCATTCCATCGATCATACCGTGGATTCCCCCCCTCCCCAGGCAACACCTCCCGTCGCATGCTAATGCCCTGTTTTCTATTCTAAAAACCATCATTGCACGCGATATACGGTAGGGCCGTCCTACGTGGCGGCCTAATAGGGGCCAACGCGGCGCCCCATACGGTAGGGCCGTCTTACATGGCGGCCGAATATACGGCCATATCATTACCTTTACAAAACAATATTAAAACGCATGAAACGAACCCTTAAACGCATAAACCCCATGGTTGTTTTAACGACAACCGTTTTTCTGTTCCTGGCTTTTGCCGCATCGCTGCCTCTGGCAGCCAAAACCGCTCCTGAAGTTAAATTTGAGGACGGTCTGCTGACGGTGAAAGCAGTCAAGACACCGCTTCTTCCGCTTTTGGAAAAGATAGCTGCGACCGCCGATATCGTCATATTTGTTTCAAAAGAACTTGAAACCGCAAAGGTCAGTGTAGCGGTCGAAAAACAGCGGATTGAAGAGGGGATAAAAAGAGTTCTGCGTGGGTTCAATTATGCGGCGATTTATTATAAGGTGGGCGAAAAATTCCGGATCAGTGTATTGAAGATCTATCCCGAAGGTAAGGACACCGGACCCATGCTGGCAGTGATCAATAAATCCGCTGCCGCGTATTCGGAAACACGAAGCCTCCAAAGTGGTAGCGGAAATTTTTTAAAAGAAACCATGGCAGCGCATTTACTGGTGCCTCGCAGGTACACTTCCCGCTTGAAAGACAAGAAATTGCTGCCGATTGCCGGGCGGTTTGAATCGGAAGAAAAAAAATTGTGGGATGCTGTCACAAAGCTTGAAACCAAAATGGATTCCATTACTGACCCGGAACAAAAACAGGCCATGACCATGGCTCTGATGAACAAACTGAATGCGTTTGAAACGCTGCAACTTTCCAATTTGAACAAGATGGAGGCTTTTTACCGTATTCAGCTGTTTAATAAAAATAAACAAATTAAATAAAAAAATATTATAACAAGGGAGTGTTGTTATGAAATTATTTAAAACCATATTTTTTATCTGCCTGGCCGTCGTGTTTACGATCGTGACGGTCCCGGCTGCCCATGCCGCCAAATCGCTGGTGGTGGGCAGCGGAAGCGTCAGTAACCTCGGCAGTGAGGAAGACAGGACTGTGACGCTTGATATCACCCTTACCGGCGGGTTCGATGATGTTAACGGACTGGCCTTTACCCTGGTGTATGACACGGATATATTCGATTTTGTCGACCTGGTTCAGGATGCAACCGCCATTGACGACGGATCGGATTATGACCCTGATAATCCCCCGGCCCCTAGCGTGGTGGAAAACACGATCTATTATCAGGCAAACGATAAATCGGATGAAGACCGGGTACTGATTGCAGCGGCCGGTGTCTATTTTTTTGCAGACACCACTGCGGATGTGGTTCCCTTCAAAGCCCGGTTCAGGGTCATGGAAGGCCTTGGCTACGGGAATTACCCCATCAGTGTTCAGAAAACGATTATCGGACCTGATACCGCAGCCAATGCAGGCTATACAGAGCCCACGGAGATAAGCGTTGCCACCGGCCTTGATCCTGATGAACCCGATCCGACCACTGCTGAATCATATGAAGTGGCATTGGTGGCCGGCAGCATAACCGTCAGTGGCGGGTATACCATCAGCGGTCTTGTTCAGTATGAGGGACCAACAGATGCTGATGGCGCGGTTGTCCAGCTGAAGCGTAAGTCAGACGGTGTTTTTGTCAATGACGATAATACTGCCGTCAGTAGCGGGGCTTTTTCTTTCAGCCAGAAACCAAATGGGGAATACATGCTGTCGGTGACGGCTAGCAGGCCGGGCTTTCAGACTAGTTATAACAGCAGTCCGTTTACTGTAAACAGCGCTGACTATAACGCTGGCACTTTTGAACTATCGGCCTACAGCCCCTTGACCGGCACGATTAATGTGAATGGTGAAGCCATTCCAGGAATGAAGGTCAAGGTCACTCAGGCGGGTGTACTTGTCGGCTATTATACAGTTGACAGCAACGGCCATTTTGTTACCGCCCCGTTGGATCCGAGTGTAACAACTTATGAGATTACCGCGGTATACGGGAGCGAAGAATCTGATCCTTTTACCGGCACCCTTGACTGGAATGACCTTCCGCTCAGCACCCTTTCGGGAATCATTACCGGATTGAACAGCGACCAGAATGCAATGGTCCACATAGTATCGGCCACGGCCCTTCTGGAAAAAACTGTGAACTTGACGGGTACCGGCAGCCCGGTGCCATACCAGTTTGACTATCTGCTTCCGGCGGATAATTATATCGTATCCATCGTGGGAGACGGAATACCGGTGACCTATTATGATGGTGTAACCGATATCACCCTTGCCGATCCTCAGACGGTTGTGGGAGGAACCCCTACTGAAAACATTAATTTCACGGTTTCTGCCGATACTGCTGATATTACCGGCCAGATATTGGAAAACAGTACGGGTGTTGTGGGCGTTGCTTTATTTGCAGAGGATGCCGCCGGTGATATCATCGGCTTTACGCTCTCTGAGGAAAACGGTGCATATACCATGACCGTGGCAGACGGGGCAACGTGCATCGTCTATGCCTACAAGAGCAACGGCAAAATTTTCTTTTACAATTCTGCCGGCACCACAGAACTTGAATTCGGTGCCGAAACAGTCACTGCACCGCCCGCTGGTGCAATCGATATCAATATTGACGAACCTGATTGCCAGTTGGCCGGAACGGTCACCTACCGGCGTGAAGGCGGTGATCCGGTAGCCGGCATCCTGGTAATGGCTGAAGGTCCGCAGGGCAGTTCTTTTGACGTGACCAATGGGGACGGTGAGTATACCCTTTCCGGCCTTTACTGCTGGGATGATTACGAAGTCACCATCTATCCGGCGACTCCTTATCCCCCCCAGACGGTAATTGTGCAGGCCAGTGAGAGTGAAACGTACAACTTTGTTATTCACACAGGCTGGGTCCTGTCGGGTACTGTAACCGAAGAGGGTAGTCCGTCAACGACCGTCGGCAATGCCTGGATTTATTTGGTTACCAGCGGTGGCGGCATCCAGGGGGTCCCTGCGATCAGTAACGACGACGGTGAATTTACCCTGGCCGATATCCCTGCAGGTGTTTATACTTTGGCCCTGGAGCATCCCGATTACCTGACCAGGGAATATCCGGGATTGTTGGTCCAGGCGGATATCACCGAATATCCGGCCACCATGACCCTGGGCGCTGCTATTTCCGGAACGGTCAGCGATGCAGGCGGTTCGCTCGAGGGTGCAAAAATTATTGCCAATACCCAGGGGCAGGCATCGAAAGTAGTCTTCACCAATGGTGATGGCATTTATCAACTGGAAGGTCTGGTGAGCGGAGCGGCCTATTGGCTGGTGGTCAGCAAAGAGGGGTACGTAAAACAGATTGCTGCTGCCACGGCGCCCGCAGACAATGTTGACTTTACCCTTGTTGCTGAAACAGAATCGGTCAGCTTCAGCGGTACTGTGGAAGATTCTGAGGGCAATCCGGTAGACGGCGCTATTGTCATTGTTTCGTCTGAAGCCTATGATTTCGCGGATGCCACAGTTACGGCTGATGGCGGTTTGTTTGCCTTTGACGAACTGATTGCTTCAGATGATTATATCGTCGAGGTACTTCCCGGCAACGGGTTGCCGCGGTATGAGGAACCCATCGATCTTACCGTTAGCGTCACCGGTCGTCTGCTCACCTTGCCGGGCGGTGGTATCACTGGCGATGTGCTGCTGAGCGACACTGCCGTCGGTGCTTCGATACAGGTATATCTCCTTGAAGCTGTTACCGGCAATTTTGTCAGCTCTGTCATTGCAACGGATAACGGTGATGGCAGTTATACCTATACCTTCAGCGGAATTCCTGCAGGTCCCTTTGTAATCGGTGCCTATTGTGCAGGATACAATATGGGGTGGTATGGCGGAGATTCGTTTGGCACTGCAACGCCGGTCCAGGTAGATGATTCTCCGGGAGCTTTCACGTTGACGGTTCAATAAAAACGCAAGAGGAAGTGCCCCGGAATTTTAATTGAGATTCCGGGGTTCCTCCTGACGCCTTATTAAAACAATATCAACCCGGATTATTTTTTTTGTTCGGATTAAAAAAAATGAACGCAGGCAAATTGCCTGTTTATAATAAAATTTTTTAAAAGCAGGAGGGAAAAAAGAGATGAATATGATTCCCCTGAAAAAAAGTACGCTGTTTTTAACAGCCATATTTCTGTTGTTTTCAGCAACAGTCGTCCTGGCAGATTATGAACCTGTAGACCCTTTACCCATCAATGCAGTTACCGGCGTTCTGCCGCAGCAAATTCCAGCAGAGGCGTTGCAGATACAATGGACAAACCCTGATATCGCTGCCGGCACTGTAGAAAAGTATGTTTACGAGTGGACGAATTCCACAGATGAACCGGTTACTTATACCGGAGAATTGGGAAATCTGGATAATCCTCTGCTCGAGACAGATACCTCTATGTTTGCAAATACTAATTATGATGGGCCGTACTGGTACCTGCACATCAAGACAGAGTACCTGTTGTTTGCATCCGGTCCTGGAATAAGTGACGATGTATATGTAGGCCCGTTTAATTTTGACGATACACCACCGACCGGAACCATCGCCCTGGATACCAGTGTTTCAGGACAGACCGAAACCACATCTTCACTGAATCCGGTGACCCTGAGTCTGGGCGCTGCAACTGACACCAAAACGGTGTATTTGAGCAATACCAGTACCCGGCCCCAGGTGGGTGTTGATTATGCAGCTACTTTATCCCATGAAGTTATCGAAGGTGAAGGATCGAAAATCATCTATGCCTGGTTTGAAGACCAGGTTGGAAATATCAGTGGGATGGTAACCCTGTCATTTGAACTCATTGCCGGTAAATCCATGGAACCTGCCGGTGATTTTGATATGGATACAGGCGAAAGCCAGACGTTTTCGATTCTTGGAAAGGGTGCAGCCGAGACGTTTGACTGGGAAATTATTGATCCTGATCCGACGGATGTAGCTTCGTTTTCCGGTGATTTTGAGAATGTTGACAGCGTTACGATTGTTTGTGATGTCGAAGGCTCCTTTAGTGTTCGGGCCACTTCCGATGATGACAATGCCGTGTATGATAGCGGGACGATTACGGTGGTGGAGTTATCTGTTCCAAAAACTTATTCTCTCATAACTAATGTCAACGCGATAGTTTTGTGTCGCACTGACTCTGGATATACCACAGGAGCTGAACTTATGTCGGCAATTCCAAATTGTGTTGACCTTGCTAGATGGAATGCAACACTTCAAGGTTATGAATCCTGGCATGCTGTTTTTAATCCATTTAATTTGGTTATAGGTGAACCTTATTT
>CAYQNS010000091.1:0-15039 GCA_964418755.1 uncultured Desulfobacteraceae bacterium | reverse complement strand
CAGCAGGAAGCTGCTTCCCTTGAAAAGACATTCTCATATCTCCCTTGAAAAAGATGACATTTCTGATTTTCAAGGGAATAATTAGCATACTTAATAAATGATGTCAATATAAGTATCAAGATATACGGTATGCACTATAATTACACTTATTTGTCAAGGGTTACTGGAAAATCAAGGGCGGAAAAACAACCTCACGCAAAGACGCAAAAAACAGGAAAGAAAATAGGGAAAATGGGATAGAGGAATCTTGACACGTCCCCTTCTTTTCGTTACTATTCGTGCTGAAAACCGGGGACTCAAATATGATGCCGAGATTTGAAAAAAGAAGATCGTGTTGCCTTTCAGATGGACAAATCCTACTGCTTTAACAAATACTTTTTATGAGATTATCAAAATCATTGAAATCAAAAACAGTTGAACTGGACAACATCGGAGTCATTTTACTGGAGCGCAGCAGCCGGGCACGCCACATTAATATCTCAATCCGGCCGTTCAGAGGCGTGCGTGTGGCTGTCCCCTTCGGGGTATCGTTCGATGCGGCTGAAAAAGTTGCCGCCGAAAAGGCCCCCTGGATCAGCAGGCACCTGAAAAAAATAAAGGCAGAGGAGCAGGAAACCCGGACATTGCCCGGCAGCGGGCATATCAACCGGGCAAAAGCACGAAAAAAACTGGTCAAACGGCTCGATGAATTAACTGTCAAATACGGATTCAGCTACAACCGGGTGTTTGTGAGAAACCAAAAAACCAGATGGGGAAGCTGCTCTGTGAGAAACAACATCAACCTTAATGTCAATCTGGTAAATCTGCCCCGGGAACTGCTGGATTACGTTATCCTGCACGAGCTGATGCATACCCGGATCAAAAATCACGGCAAAACTTTCTGGAAAGAAATGGACCTGATCATCGGAAATGCAAAGCAACTGGATAAAGAATTAAACAGGTATAAAATTTTTACCCTGTTGACCTGATCGGTATCTTTAGCTTGCCATCTTTGCACATATTTTCAATGGGTTGCATAATAAGAATCCGTCTTTATCATTGTTTGGGCCACTCCCCAAAAGGTCGATGCCCAATTTCGAAGGAATGAGGCTTTCAGTCGAAACGATGATCAAGACCCCAATTGTCAATTTTCTGATGACTAAATCGGTGGAAAGAATTTTGAGTTCCATCTCGCCGGAAGGTATACATGTCTGCGATGTTACGGTTTGACAATATTTTGTTCACGATATAATAAAATCAGAGATCATGGTAAATGATTTTTTTCTGACATAAAAAACACGAATTTCAGAATTAAAATAATAAAGAGGTGGGAAAATGGATCGGTTGGAAATTCAATCTATTTTGAAAGACTGCGAGTTTTTCAGTAAATTTAAAGAACAGGATCTTGGCGGAATAGCTGATTTTTGCCGGTTGAATATTTACAAAGTCGGAGAATATGTTTTCCGACAGGGTGATTCCGGCGAAAACCTTTACGTTATTGTGAATGGCCATGTGATTCTGGAAAGATCCATAAATCTGGGAACCCGCAAGGGCAGCGTGATTATTAAAATGCTGGGTAAGGGCAAGTTGTTCGGGTGCTGGTCCAGGCTTCTGGGTGACCCGCAGAACTTCATGTCTTCGGCCGTTTGTAACAAACCCACCAGGGTTCTGGTACTCAAGGGAAGTGCCTTGTGGACCATGATGAACAATGATGCCGAATTTGGTTTCAAGATGCTTCAACGGCTCTGTTTTTTGCTGCGCGACAGGATTCAGTCGGCGTATGGTGCCATGGAAAAGATTTAGCTGGATTAAAAGGAATGTTTTATGCATCAGGCCCTTACGGCAGAAGAAGAACTTATTTTAAACAATATTCGCTCCCGTTTGTCTGAATTCGGCAAGCAGCGGAGCCGGATTATCCCGCTGCTGCAGATGATACAGGAAGAGATGACCTACCTGCCGCCTGCCGCCATAGCGATCGTGGCCGAGCATCTGGAGCTTTCGGAATCGGAAGTCTATGGCGTGGCCACGTTTTACAACCAGTTTCGGTTTAATCCGCCGGGCAAACATCCGATCAAGGTCTGCATGGGAACGGCCTGTCATGTCCGAGGCGGGGATATCATTCTGGAAAATTTCGAGCGTAAGCTCGGCATTGCCGAAGGTGAAACCACCGAGGACCGCGAATACAGCCTGGAACGGGTCGCCTGCGTGGGATGCTGTGCCCTGGCACCAGTCGCCATTGTAGGGGATATGGTCCAGGGAAATATGGCCCCCAGCAAGGTCGAAGGGATCATCACGCGAATCCAGATCGAAAATGAAGTAAAAGAGAGAGAAAAGCGGCAAAAGGAATCCAGTGAATAATCAAACACCCGAACAGATCTATGCCGCTCTGTATGCAGAGGCTGAAAGACGCCGCAATGAATTCGAAAATGCCCCCGGTGCCAGGATCCATATCGGCCTGGCAACCTGCGGCATTGCTTCGGGTGCCCTGGAAACCAAGGCGGCCTTTGAAGAGGTGATCGCCCTGCGCAACATCGAGGCCCGCATTCATACGGTGGGATGTATCGGCCACTGTTATGCGGAACCGGTGGTGATTATCGATCATCCGGATTCGGGATTCCCCCCCATCTTTTATCCAAACGTGACGCCGGGTAAGGCCAGAATGCTGGCCAAATTGTTCCTGGAAGAGGGGGACCCCCGGCTGGAGCATATTCTGGGCGCCACCGAGGAAAACGATCTGATCCCAACCGTGAACGAATTCAGCCGCTTCAACATGGAAAAACGGGTGGTCATGGAAAAATGCGGCCATATCGATCCGGAAGATATCCATGACTACATTGTTGAACAGGGGTATTCCACCTTGGTGAAGGTGCTACAAAACCAGCCGGAAGAGGTGATTCGGGAAATCGAGCAATCCGGTTTGCGGGGCCGGGGCGGGGCCGGATTTCCCACCGGCAAGAAATGGGCCTTTGGCAGGGCAGGGGCTGCAGATGAAAAAATCGTGATCTGCAACGCGGATGAGGGTGATCCCGGAGCCTATATGGACCGCACCATTTTAGAGAGCAACCCTCATCAGGTGCTGGAAGGGATGATCGCCTGCGCCTATGCCGTCGGAGCCCACAAGGCCATGGTGTATGTGCGGGCGGAATACCCCCTGGCAGTGAAGATCGTTACCGGAGCCATAGCACAGGCCAAAGAACTCGGGCTTCTGGGTAAAAATATTCTGGGCACCGGTTTTGATCTGGATATAGATGTTTTCCAGGGATCCGGCGCTTTTGTTTGCGGCGAGGAAACCGCCCTGATCCGATCTGTCGAAGGCTTTCGTGGTATGCCGCGCCATCGTCCGCCCTACCCGGTGGAAAAAGGTCTGTACGGCCTTCCTACCGTGATCAACAATGTCAAAACCCTGGCCTCCGTTCCCCCCATTCTCTCCCGCGGTGCAAGCTGGTACCGGACCATTGGAACACCCGACAGCCCGGGAACCGCTATTTTTTCGGTGGTGGGCAACATCACCCATGCCGGCCTGGTGGAGATCCCCATGGGGGTATCCCTGCGAACCCTTATTTTCGATATCTGCGGCGGTATCCCAAATAAAAAGAAATTCAAGGCGGTCCAGATCGGGGGGCCTTCGGGGGGATGCCTGCCCGAAGAATTTCTCGACACCCCCATTGATTTTGATTCCCTGAAAGGGGCCGGCGCCATGATGGGTTCCGGGGGTATGGTAGTCATGGATGAAGATACCTGCATGGTGAATGTGGCCCGCTATTTTATTGAATTTACCCAGAATGAATCCTGCGGAAAGTGTACCTTCTGCCGGATCGGTACCCGGCATCTGCTGGCTATTCTTGATCGCATTACCAAGGGGGAGGGACGCGAGGGAGATCTGGAGCAGCTTGAACGTCTGAGCATCGACATTAAAAACGGTTCCCTGTGCGGCCTTGGAAAAACAGCACCCAATCCGGTGCTGACCTCCCTGAAATATTTCAAAGATGAATATGAAGCCCATATCTATGAAAAACGCTGCCCGGGGATGATGTGCCGGCCCCTGACTGCCTTTTATATCGATCTGGATAAATGCGCCCGCGGCTGCGACGCCTGTGTGGGATGCTGCCCGGTGGATGCTGTTTTTACCACCCGGAACAGAAAAAAGGGCATCGATCAGGTCCTGTGTGTAAAATGCGGGGAATGCATGGTGGCCTGTCCGCCCGATTATGATGCGGTTGTAAAAATATCGCCGCCCGAACTGGCCCCGATTATCGAACGTCCGGAAGAAAATAAAATAAAGAATACGAAATGACTGAAACAGATCAGGTTACACTGCATGTCGACGACAGGGATATCACTGCCGAAAAGGGAACTTCCCTGCTGCAGGCCTGCCTGGATAATGATATTTATATTCCGAACCTGTGTTATCTCGAGAAATCGGACCATCCATCGGCCTCCTGCCGGCTCTGTCTGGTTGAAACAAACGGCAGGGACCGTCCGGTCACTTCATGTACCGTCAAGGTGACACAGGGCATGCGGGTCAAAACAGACACGCCTGCTGTCCGGCGCCTTCAGCGCAGTGCCTTTGAGCTGTTGCTGTCGGTTCACAAGGTGGAGTGCCGCACCTGTCCTGCCAATAAAAAATGTGAATTGCAGAAAATTGCCAAATTTTTAAATGTCGGCCTGAAGGTCAAAAACCTGGAACTTTACCTCAGGGATGTTGAGGTGGATACAAATCACCCGGTTCTGGATTATTTCCCCAACCGATGCGTTTTGTGCGGTAAATGTATTCAAGCCTGTGAAACGCACAATCACATCAGTATCTTGACATTTAGCGGGAGAGGGTTTAATACGCTGGTTCGTTATTACGGGAAGGCGGATCGGGCTGCTGTCCCCTGCGAATCCTGCATGGCCTGCGTTGATATATGCCCGGTGAGCGCCCTGATACCAAGGCGGACGCCTGTTAAAAATAGTGGTAAATTGTGATCTATGATCCATAAATAGTGCCTGATTTTTAAAAGGTATATAAATTCTCGGCCAAACACTAAATAGTTCGTATAAAAGATAAGGAGAGAAAAAATGATTTGCAAGACACACGAAGATGTGTTCCGCACTGTTGCTGACAAGAATGTCAGTTTTATCCAATTCTGGTTTACCGATGTTCTGGGGGCCTTGAAAAGCTTTGCCGTAACCGCCTCGGAACTGGAGCTGGGCATGATCGAGGGGATGGGCTTTGACGGCTCTTCCATTGAAGGATTTGCCCGGATCGAAGAGAGCGATATGATCGCCAAACCGGACCCCGCAACCTTTCAACTGGTTCCCTGGCGCGATAAGGAAAGACCGGTGGCGCGCGTATTCTGCGATATCCTCAACCCGGACGGAACGCACTACGCGGGTGATCCGCGCTATGTTTTAAAACGCCTGATAAAAGAGACGAGCGATCAGGGCTATACCTTTTATGTGGGGCCGGAGCTGGAATATTTCTATTTCAAGGACAACAAGGGCACTGAAATACTCGATAAGGGCGGATATTTTGATTCAAGACCGCTGGATGCCGGCAGCACGCTCCGGCGGGAAACCATATTCGGCCTTCAGTCCATGGGCATCGATGTGGAGTACAGTCACCACGAGGTGGCCCCGAGCCAGCACGAAATCGACCTGCGCTATGACGAGGGCCTGCGCATGGCCGACAAGACCATGACCTACCGACTGGTGGTAAAGGAAATCGCCAGGCAGCATAATGTATATGCCACCTTTATGCCCAAACCCATGTTCGGAGAAAACGGCAGCGGCATGCATGTGCATCAGTCGCTGTTTCAGGGTAAAAAGAATGCATTTTATGACGGCAATGATAAATACCATCTTTCGCAAATGGCCAAGCACTATATTGCCGGTCTCCTGCGGCATGCGCCGGAGATTACGGCGGTGACCAACCAGTGGGTCAACTCCTACAAGCGGCTGGTGCCGGGCTATGAGGCCCCCGTGTATGTATCCTGGGCCCGGCGTAACCGATCGGCCATGGTACGGGTGCCCATGTACAAACCGGGCAAAGAGGAGGCCACCCGGCTCGAGTTCAGGTCTGCGGATCCGGCCTGCAATCCCTACCTTGCCTTTGCAGTCATGCTGGGGGCCGGTCTGAAGGGAATCAAAAATAAATATGAATTGCCCGAGCCTGTGGAAGAGGACATCTATGAAATGAATCCGGCCGAACGTAAGGCCCATGGCATCACGGACCTGCCGGAAAACCTCTACGCCGCTATTAAGGAAACTGAAAAAAGCGAGCTGGTGAGAAATGTGCTGGGAGAGCATGTATTTAACAAGTTCATCGAGAACAAGAAGATCGAATGGGATCAGTACCGGACTCATGTAAGCAGGTACGAACTGGAAAAATATCTGCCCCGGATGTAGGTATTTTCCAATATATTGAGCATACAGGGGGGGGGCAAAACAATGCAGAATCCAGTACCCAGAGTGGCTGCCATCCATGATCTTTCCGGGTTTGGCCGGGCTTCACTGACCGTTATTATCCCGGTTCTGTCCACCATGGGAGTCCAGGCCTGCCCCCTGCCCACGGCTGTTCTTTCGACCCATACCGGTGGTTTCAAGAATTATCATTTTGTGGATCTGACCGAAGAGATGGTCCGAATGATCGATCACTGGAAGGCGCTTGATATTGCATTTGACGCTATTTACAGCGGATTTCTAGGTTCACCCCGGCAGGTGAATATTGTCATCGACTTTATCAAATCCTTTGCCCGTCCCGAACAACTGGTGGTCGTGGATCCTGTAATGGGAGACAACGGCAAACCGTATAAGACAATGGGCTCCGAGATGATCCGGCAAATGCGGTTGCTGGTCAGTAAAGCCGATATCATTACACCCAACTTTACCGAAGCGGCGTTTCTTCTGGATGAACCCTATCCCGAAAGCATTGAGGAAAAACAGGTTAAAAAGTGGCTTATAAGGCTTTGCGATAAAGGACCGGGCAAGGTGATCATTACCAGTGTACCCGTACCGGGGCGACGGAATTTGTCGGGGGTGGTGGCCTTTGACCGGGAAGACGGCCGTTTCTGGAAGGTGGACTGCACCTATATCCCTGCCCATTACCCGGGCACAGGCGATGCGTTTGCCAGTGTGATTGTCGGGGGCCTTCTGCAGGGGGACAGCCTGCCCATCGCTCTGGATCGGGCCGTGCAGTTTGTATCCATGGCAATCCGATCCACCTTTGGCTATAACTATCCCAACCGGGAGGGTGTTCTTCTGGAAAGAGTACTCACAAACCTCAGGGCTCCTGTTACCTCCAGCAGCTATGAGATTATGAAATAATGTTAAACGCCTGTTTGACGCAAAAAATCAACCCGCCCTGTCGCAGACTGTTTGTTACGGATTTTGACGGCACCCTGCTACGTTCCGACCGCACCCTGTCGGGCAAAGACCGTGAAGCCATCAGGGCCTTGGCGGATCATGATGTGATCCGGGCCGTGGCCACGGGGCGTTCTCTTTATTCATTTATGAACTCACCGGGTGCTGATCTGCCGGTTGACTATATAATTTTCAGCACCGGCGCCGGCGTAGCCACCCATCCGGCAGGTAATATCGTTCGAAAAATAAATCTTGCACCCGATGCCGTCGAACAGGCCATAAAATTTTTTATGCAATCAAATTTTGATTTTATGGTTCATCACCCGGTCCCGGACAACCACCGGCTGGCGTATCGGCGTACAGATCGGTATAACCCCGATTTTGAATCCCGGCTGGCAGGGTATGAGAAATTTTCAAATCCACTGGTAAGCAAGGCTGCTGCGGGATTCGGTCCGGCGGCCCAGCTTCTGGCCGTGGTACCGGGAGATGAGACAGCCACTGCACTTTCTATGGTTCGAAAGGCTTTGCCGGGTTTCAGCATCATCCACTCCACATCGCCCATGGACGGCCGATTCACCTGGCTTGAACTCTTTCACCCGGAAGTTTCCAAGAGCCAGACCGCCGCATGGCTGGCATCTGAACTGAAAATTCCGGCGGAAGAGACCATGGCCATCGGTAACGATTTTAATGACCTGGATCTGCTGGAATGGTCCGGCAGCAGTTTCGTGGTAAACAATGCCCCGGATGATCTCAAAGGCCGTTTTCAAAATGTGGCATCCAACAACACCTGCGGGGTAGCTGAAGCCATCGACATGTGGCTGGGAAGCTAAAGACTGACACGGCTTTTCACAATCGTCGGATATGGCTTTCGTTAATCAGATCGAGTCCTGCATCGGCAGGAATCCGATGAAAAAAAGGCTCCCGAAGACAGGGGGTAACTTCAAAACTACAATTCAAAGGGTGTCAGGCTTTCGACACCATTTTCAGTCACAACAAGGGTCTGCTCAAACTGGGCCGACAATGAACCGTCTTCGGTAACAGCGGTCCAGTCATCATCCAGGATGTACAGATTGTGCCGGCCGATGTTGATCATCGGTTCGATGGTAAACACCATGCCCGGAATCAGGGCCAGACCTTTTCCCCGGCGGCCGTAATGCGGAACCTGGGGGGCTTCATGGAATTCAAACCCGACCCCGTGACCCACAAATTCTCGGACAACCGAGCAACCCCGGCCTTCGGCATATTTCTGGATGGCCCAGCCGATATCACCGATGGTGGCTTTGGGTCGTATCATTTCCATGCCCCGTTTCAGGCATTTTTTGGCAACCGCTACAATCTTCCGGGCATCCGGTCCCGGGCTGCCCACAAAAAAAGTTTTATTGGCATCTGCAAAATAGCCGTTCAGGATCGGCGTAACATCAACATTGACGATATCGCCGTCTTTAAGAACGTGTTTTCCGGGAATGCCGTGACAAATGACTTCATTCACGGACGTACAGACGCTCTTGGGAAAACCGCGGTAATGCAGCGGAGCCGGAACCGCACCATTTTTTATGGTAAATTCATGGACCAGGGTATTGATCTCTTCGGTTGTAATTCCCGGCCGAATTCTGGACTCCACCAGATCAAGTGTGTCAACGGTCAAGCGACCGGCCTTTCTGATGGCCTCGATATCCTTTTCCGTCTTGACGCGAATATTGTGCTGCCTTGCATACTGATTCGTAAGATACTCGGCTCCCATCTCTTTTTTACCCATACAGCATTTTTTATATTTAAGACCGCTGCCGCAGGGACATGGATCATTACGGCCTATTTTCGATCTGCTTTTTTTCATCGCCAGTTTACAAACCTCGCTGTTTATTTTTAAAAATATATATTCCCATCAGATATAGGAGAGCAATTCATAGGTGTCAAGAAGGAAAACAGGGGCTCGCGCAAAAATAACTTTACATTTTAAGCGTTTCTGCATCGGGCCTATGGCGGATAGCCTCTGGAGGTTTTTGCAACCCCGAACTCGTTGCATACCAGGGGGAAAGCCAGTAGGAGGCATAAGTGTCGGGGGAAAATACATGTTGTCTGCCCGGTTGATCCGTGGCGCTCTCGAATGGGCGGACAAGGGCGGACTGCAGGCGTGTTAAACAACAAAAGCGGGGTGGTTGACAGCTTAAAATCAGGGGATATAGGAGCCATGCGGCTTGCTATATCCCTCATGATTTGCTTTACTTCTCCGTCGACATCACTGCGCGCCGGGTTATTTTTCTATTCCACGCCGGTATATTTCAAATGCCAATTTCAGGGTCTGCTTGAGATAGTCCTTATCCTCATTGATGATTTTTTTACTGGCTTCCCAGAGCACAACACCGGAAAACAGGGCCCAGAACGTATCGGCCAGGGCGATGGGATGCTTGTCAATAAATTTTCCTGTTTTGGCACCCTCTTCAAATATCGCGGCGATGGCTCCCAGGGCCTTGCGTGACAGGGTTTTAATCTCCGCCAGCAGTTTGGGTGATAAATTTTTGAGGGTCTCACTCGACTGCAGATGGAACATGTTGATAATAATCAGGGGATCAAAGTCATACACATCATACATGGCTTCCATCAGGGTATCGATTTTTTGATCCGGCCCCAAGTCCTTTTCACTGTTGACATGTTCCACCCTTATCAACAGATACTGCAGAATCCGAAGTGACAGGGACGCATACAGCTCTTCCTTGTTTTTAAAATAAAGATACAGTGTGCCGGGGCTCAGTTCCGCCTCCCTGGCAATATCTTCCATTGTTGCCTTATTAAAACCTTTATCGGAAAAAACCCGTTTGGCGGCAACAATGATCTGCTGGCGTCTCCGCTCTTTCTCTCTCTCTTTTCTTTCCTGGATTCCCATGATTCAACATCCTCCTGAATTGCATTTAATAAATTAAAATACATTTTATTTTAAACCGTTTGCTTAGTCAAGAACAATATCAATTAGGCATTGCGGGTAATTCAATTATATGAATAATAATCAGACGATCTTGTGCTCGAAATAACTGCGATTGTAATTCCATCTTCCCCAAAAAAAGGCCGGCTGCCTTTCCGACCGGGTATTTCGGTTATATTTTCAAAAGATATAGAAGAAATAGGCATCCTTCATTTACCGGTTTATATTTTTTATAAAAAGGCATGTGTTTTTGTCTAATTCAGAATGCAGAAGCTTAAAATTATAAATTAGATAAAGCAGTTACATGCTTGTGTTTTTCCCCATTTCGAGTTTCAAATTTCCAACTGCACTACCAAGATACAAAATCAACAACGTGTAAACTGTTTTTGATTTGCCATGAAGGATACAAAACTATTCAGAATATTAATTATCATCCTTACAGAATTTTTTATATGCAGTGAACTCCATTTATAGTCAATGATTACTTTGACATTTTTAAAATTAAACAATAATATTTAATCCGATTATGCTCAAAAATCAATAATTTTCACCGGCAAGGCACCTGCCGGAAACAGGATGAAGCATGGGAAAAATCGGCATCAAAACATATGATAATTATATCAAGGCCCTAATGGATATCAGCCGGGTAATTACTTCCGGCCGTTCCCTATATCTGAATGAAGGAGTGGTGGGCTTTGGGGGTCTCCAGCAAACAGCCCCTGACCATCCCCCATGCCCTTTGCTCCATGTTGATTTCCCCCCTACCTATTGTAATATGATTCCAATTTGATCCAATAACAACCACAATATGGAGTTTTTATGGTTTTATCAGAAAGCTATCTGCCGACCGAATTTTATTCCCAATTCAAGATCTTCCATGAAATCATGTCCATCAAAATAAGGGAGATCCTGCTTGTCGCCAGTTCCTATGATGCGTTCATCCTGGAGGAAGACGGCAGTCTAGCGTCCCGAATTATTAACGAATACAGCGGGCTGAACCTGAGTATGCCACCCCGGGTGACCCGGACATCTTCGGCAGGTGAAGCCTTGATACTCCTGAATGACAGGGCCTTTGATCTTGTGATCACCATGCCCAACCTGGATGATATGGATGCCTTTTCCCTTGGCATCGAGGTGAAAAAAGTCAACCCGGACCTGCCGGTTATCCTGCTTGCCCACAGTACCCGCACCATTTTGCCGATTGTCGACAAAAAAAATATTTCCGGAATCGACAAGGTATTTGTCTGGTCCGGCAACACGGATCTGCTGCTGGCCCTGGTGAAAAACGTCGAAGACCGCCTCAACATCGAAAACGACACGCAAAAAGCCCAAGTGAGGGTCCTTATCCTGGTGGAAGATTCCCCGGTATATTATTCTTCATTTTTACCGCTGATTTACAAGGAAATCGTCCAACAGACCCAGGCGGTTCTGGGTAGCGGGTTGAACGAAGATCATCGTCTGCTGAAAATGCGGGTCAGACCCAAAATCCTGCTGGCTGAAAATTATGAAGAGGCCATGGTCTATTATGAAAAGTATCGCGATTATCTTTTCGGCATCATTTCCGATACCCGTTTCCCCCGCAACGGCCAAATGTTTGACGATGCCGGGGCTGTGCTGCTGTCTCAAATTAAACGGGATATACCGGATCTGCCCATGGCGCTTCTCAGTTCAAACCCCTACAACCAAAAAAAAGCCATGCAGATCCCGGCCCTCTTTCTGGACAAGAACTCTCCGAATCTGCTTGCGGAACTGCACGATTTTTTCATGGATCACCTGGGGTTTGGCGATTTTATATTTCGGATGCTCGATGGAACACAGATTGACCGTGCATCAAATCTCAGGGAACTGGAAGAAAAATTGGCCCATTTGCCTGAAGAATCCCTGTGGTATCATGCCCGGCGCAATAATTTTTCCAACTGGCTCATGGGCCGCAGTGAAATCAACCTGGCCTCCGTATTCCGCCGGAAACGTGCTGATGACTTCAAATCTACTAAGGATATGCGGGAATATCTCATCTCCAATGTCCATGCCCTGCGTCTCTGGCGCCACAAGGGTGTGGTGTCCCAGTTTAATCCCCTCACATTCGACGCTGAAACCATGGACTTTGTTAAAGTCGGCCAAGGGTCTTTGGGCGGAAAAGCCCGCGGGCTGGCATTCATGTCGATTCTTTTGCACCAGAATCCGCAAATTCATGAAAAATACGCCCAAATTGATATTAAAATTCCGAAATCCCTGGTGATCTGTACGGATGGCTTTGAATCCTTTGTCGCTCAAAATCGTTTGGCACATTTTGCTGTTGGTGATTATTCCGACATCCGAATCCGGAAGGCCTTTTTAAATGCCAAAATGCCGGAATGGCTGGTCAAAATACTTGAAGCCTACCTGACCCAGGTAAAATACCCTTTGTCCGTACGCTCTTCCAGCCTGCTGGAAGACGCTCAGTTCCAGCCCTACGCAGGTCTGTATGAAACCTATATGATCCCCAATAACGATCCTCAACTGCCCGTCCGGCTACAGCGTCTTGTCACCGCTATTAAACTGGTCTATGCATCCACTTACTATGAAGGTCCCAGGGCCTTTGCCCAAAACACTTCAAAGCAGCCCCAGAAAGAATCCATGGCGGTAATTATCCAGCAATTGTCAGGCAATGAATACGGCGATTATTTTTATCCGGCCATCTCCGGGGTGGCCCAGTCCCATAATTTTTATCCTATTTCACCCATGAAAGCGGAAGAGGGGATCGTGCATATTGCCATAGGACTGGGCAAAGCTGTTGTAGAGGGTGAACAAACACTTCGCTTTTCCCCTGCATACCCTGAAATTCTGCCTCAATTTTCAACCGTGGAAGACATGCTGGCCAATTCACAGAGATCTTTTTATTCGCTGAAAATCAGGGACTATCCCGAAACGTTAAACTTTCAGAAATACTCGAATCTTGAAAAGTTGAGCGTGGACGAAGTGGAAACGGATTTTCCCGTCAAAACGCTGGCCAGCACCTATATCCCCGACGAACACCGGGTTCGTGATTCAGGCCATCTTCCAGGTCCCAAAATCATGACTTTTGCATCTATCCTTAAATACGATTTGTTGCCCCTGCCGCAACTATTGACAACTCTGCTTACTCTCGGGCATAAAGGTATCGGTTGTCCCGTGGAAATTGAATTTTCAGTTAATCTGAATCAAAACAACCGGCAAAAGGATGAGTTTTATTTTCTTCAGATGCGTCCCATGGCCCCCAATGAAGCGCGCCTTGAGGTAGAGATTACCCGGGACGATATTCAAAAAGCGATTTGCCGCTCATCCCAGGCCCTGGGCAACGGGATGAACCATTCGATCAAAGACATCATTTTTGTAAAACCCGAAGATTTCAAGTCGGAAGCCACCGTGCAGATCGCCGGGGAAATAGGGCAGATCAACGCGTCTCTGGTAAAAGAGAAGCGACCCTACCTGCTGGTGGGGCCCGGGCGCTGGGGCTCTGCCGACAGATGGCTGGGTATCCCGGTCAAATGGCAGAATATATCCGGCGTCAGTGCCATTATCGAACTTAGGAATGCGGCCATCAGGGCCGAACCCTCCCAGGGTTCCCATTTTTTTCAGAACATTACGTCACTGAGAATCCCTTACATCACCGTCACGGAAGATTCGGATGACTTTTTTGACTGGCAATGGATAAAAGATCTGCGGTCGAATCAGGAAACAAAATTTCTCCGACACGTACGGCTGGAAAATCCATTGCTTTTGAAAATAGATGGACGAAAATCAGACTGCATTATAATCGGGACTTGACGAATGATTTAGAACGTGTTTATGCATGAATTCAATAATAGATCCATTAAAAAATAAACGGTATATCCGACGATATCACCATAACGTGTTCAGTAAATATTAATAGGTACAACCCAAAACTTTAAAGGAGGTTTTTATGACCGACATTCTGCAATCAATCAAGGAAAGAGATCCTGGTGAAAAAGAATTTTTCCAGGCCGTTCAGGAAGTTGTGGAAACGGTACAACCTGTGCTGGATCGCAATCCCGAATACCGCAAGCTGGCTGTGCTTCAAAGAATCACGGAACCTGAGCGGGTCATTTTATTTCGGGTACCCTGGCAGGATGATCAGGGACAGGTACATGTAAACCGCGGCTTTAGAATTCAGATGAACAGCGCCATCGGGCCTTACAAGGGCGGTCTGCGTTTTCATCCTTCCGTGAACCTCAGTATCCTGAAATTTCTGGCATTTGAGCAGGTTTTTAAAAACGCTCTGACCACCCTGCCCATGGGCGGCGGGAAAGGCGGTTCCGATTTTAACCCAAAAGGAAAGTCAGATAATGAAGTGATGAAATTCTGCCATAGTTTTATGCTCGAACTCTTTCGTCACATTGGCCCGAATACGGATGTGCCGGCCGGTGACATTGGTGTCGGCGCCCGTGAAATCGGATATCTTTTCGGCATCTACAAGCGGTTGAGCAACGAATTCGGAGGCATCCTGACCGGCAAGGGCCTGGGCTGGGGCGGCAGTCTGATCAGACCGGAAGCCACCGGTTATGGCAATGTTTATTTTGCCGCTGAAATGCTGGCGACCATCAATGACTCCCTGGAGGGTAAAACCTGCCTGGTGTCCGGTTCCGGCAACGTGGCCCAGTTCACCATAGAAAAAATCACCGAACTGGGAGGCAAGGTCATGACGGTTTCCGACAGCTCGGGCTATATCTTTGATGAAGAGGGGATTGACAAAGATAAACTGGATTATATCAAACGGCTTAAAAACATCAAACGCGGCCGCATAAAAGAGTATATCGACA
>CAYQNS010000090.1:0-15135 GCA_964418755.1 uncultured Desulfobacteraceae bacterium | reverse complement strand
ATGGCCGCAATGACCTTGATGCCGTAAATTGTCAGAAACTCGATGATTCTGGATGTAAGATTTTCCATGGGTAAAATTCCTTTTCTGAGTAAGTTTGAATTTTCATAAGCTGTTGCTGGAAAATATTAAGATGCAGAGATGTTTTTTTATTGCTTTGCCACACATCTATGCCGGCCGTTACGCTGTTGTTCAAAATTGAAGTTTTTTGAGCAGGCCTTTGGCCGCTTCCTCCAGTTGCCGGGTATCCTCTTTTGCGGGCAGCCCGTCTTTGAGGCTTTCTTTCAGATCCGGAAGCCCCGCACCGATCTGCTGCTGCAGGATGCCTTTGAGATCCGGTCGGAATTTGGGAGCGCTGAAAGTGCCGGTGACCAGGATCGGCACGGTAATCCCGGAGCGGTCTGTGGCGTCGCCCTGGCCCGTCAGGGTGGCGACAACCTTTGGTTCTATCCTGAAATCAAGACCTTCCCCGACCAGGTCTGCCGTGCCGGCTGCCAGAACCCGCAGCAGTGGAGATGCGATGGATGTTTTGTCGGTCCTGAAAATGCCTTTTTGAAGGGTAAAGGGCACATGCAGTTCGGAAAAATCGGTACGCGGTCGCTGTGCTTCTTTTTCGGCCAGACCGAAGGCTGCTTTGGCATTGCGGGCCATACCGGCCAGGTCAACGCCCTTGATTGCGCCGTCCGCAAACGAAAGGTCTCCTGCGCCGTTTAAGGTTTTTTTGATCTGTTCCGGAATATCCCCTGAAAATTGCAGGTTCACCTTTGCCTGCATGGCCCCTTCGAGCAGGTCTTTTTTCAGGACGTCTCTGAGCAGAGGGCCGACCTGGATGCCCCCGGCGGTCAAGGCGATTTCCGCCCTGGGCGTGTCGCGACGAACATCCAGTGTGCCTGACGTATCCATGCTGCCCTGATAAAGATTCATGGACAGGGGTTTGAGCTGAAACCGTCCCTTTTTGCCGGTCACTTTGACCTTGAGATCCTGGATCCGGGCATTGGCGACCTTGAGTTGACCGGCCTGAAAACTGCCGTTCAGAACAAGTTTTCGAAGTGGTGCATAGTTTATTTTTTGAGGAGCTGCTTGATCGGTTTTAGATTTTTGAGTATCACCAGGGTCTTTTTCAACCGGTGGCGGCATATAGCGGTCCAGGTCGATTGCATCGAGAGCCAGATCAAAGGCAATATCGGGTTTTGCAAAATCTTTGGCCTGTGCGGAAAATTTCAGCTCTGAGTTATCCAGCTTTAAAACCCCTTTTGAAATCGCTATATTTTTCGGACTTCCCTTTATGCCTGCCGCCAGGGAGATGTGATTCAGGACCTCGGGATCCATGGTTTGAAGCGGAAAGTCACGGCCCAAAGCGGCGAACAGCTTTCGTGGTGAAAACGGGTCGATTTTGATCGAAAGGTCAAAACCGGGATTGGCTGCAGGATCGCTGATTGTACCTGCAAGGTTGATGGCCAGTTGTTCCAGAGCTTTTAAGGAAAAATCCACCGGTATGGTGCCTTTTCCCGGCCTGCTGCCGACAGGCCCGACACTTCCCTGAATGCTCAGGGGGCGGTCGTCAATCCGGGCGGAAAGGGTAATCAGAATCGGTTTGTCCAGGGAAACATCCTTGAGGTCGAGGTTGAAATCGGAAACTTCATACCGGTCCCCTGCAGCGTGATCGAGCCAGACCACTGAACCGTTGTTGATCCGGAACTCTCCAACGGCAAGGGATTTGAGGGGCAATGAACCGGCGGAAGTCTCCCCCGATTTTTTTCCAGCAGGTTTCAGTGTGTCGGCATCAGGCTCTCCGGCATGCCCGATGCCTTCCCAGCCCGCCTGCCCGTCTTTTCTTTTTTCCAGTATGATTTTGACCCCGTTTAAGACAAAGCGTTTGACCTGGACATCCTTGAACAGGAGCGGGAAGAGTTTTACCTTGACGTCAAAATCGGCAATAACCAGGAGATCCTTTTCTGCAAAGCCGGCGGGATTACCCAGGTGCAGGTCGGAAAAAGAGAGCCCGGCCCAGGGGAAAAGGGAGAGCTTAAGGTCTCCGCCCAGGTTAACGGCGCGCCCTGTGGCATCGGCGATTTGTTTTTCAATCCGGGGTTTATAGTCCTGGATGTCTATGACCATGGGAATGATGAGAAGCGCAAGGATGACCAGAACCGTCAGCCCGCCGCCGATGATGAGAATCCATTTAATTGCTTTGTTCATGGTGGGCCTCCTATATTTTTTATGTCAGAAAATAAAAGGCAGAAAATGAATATATAACAAATAAACAAACAAAGCACAATAAATAAACAACAATAACCAAAATTCAAAATTGGAAAATGTTATTTCCGAGTTTAACTCTATCGTCGACCATTTTTGGATGAATTTAAAATATTTTTGCCGGGTCCGGAACACGAAGAAATTATTATTGTTTATGAAATCAGGATGATTCTCAGATCCATCACATTGGTGTTGGTGGGGCCGGTTTTAATCAGATTCCCAAGGGGTTCGAAAAAATGATAGGCATCATTGTCGGCCAGGTATTTATGAGGGTCCAGGCCAAGGGCTATTGCTCTATCAACTGTTGTGCCGTCGGCAACGGCGCCGGCTGCATCCGTGGGCCCGTCCGTACCGTCCGTGCCTCCGCTCAAGACAGTGATGTCTTTATATCCTGCTATATCCATGGCCGCGGCAAGGGTAAATTCCTGGTTTCTGCCGCCAAGCCCTTTGCCCTTTATGGTCACCGTGGTTTCGCCGCCCGAGAGGATGCACAGCGGCACGGCCATGGGATTGCCTGTTTTCACAACCTCCCTGGCAATCGCACCGTGGACCCGTGCCACATCCCGGGTTTCCCCTTCGATCATGGAAGATAGAATCAGGGTGTGGTAGCCGAGATTTTCCGCGGCGGATTTTGCCGCATTTACTGCGTCTATATTCCGGCCGATAATCAGGTTACGGGTTTTTTTAAATGCAGAATCACCGGCTTTCGGTGTTTCCGGGATTTGCCCTGAAAGGCCGGCCTTTAAATGGGCGGCCACTGTCTCGGGCAGGTGCTCCTCGATGCCGTATCCGGTGATGATATCCATGCAGTCGGCAAAGGTGCTCGAATCGGGTACGCAGGGGCCCGAGGCGATGACATCCAGATCATCGCCCACTACATCGGACAGGATCAGGGAGACCAGTGTGGCCGGACTTGCGGCCCGGGCCAGCATACCCCCCTTGATGTCCGACAGGTGCTTGCGGATGGTGTTGATTTCGTGAATGGCGGCACCGCAGGTCAGCAGCACGCCGGTGGTCTTCTGCTTGTCCGCAAGGCTCAGTCCCCGGGCCGGCAGGGGCATCAGGGCCGAGCCTCCTCCGGAAATCAGGCAGATGACCAGATCATCGGATTCGGCGGATTCGGCCATGGCAGCAATGGCCATGGCCCCTTCCTCGCCGTTTTTGTCGGGTACCGGATGGCCGGCCTCCACGATTTGAATCCTGTTTAATTCAGCCAGGTGCCCGTATTTGACACTGATCACACCGTCTGAAATCCAATCACCCAGGATAGCCTCCATCTCCGCTGCCATGGCAGCCCCGGCCTTTCCAGCGCCCACAACAAGGATTTTTTTATATTCAGACAGATCATAGACCTCGCTGCCGATGGTCAGGCAGTTTTCCCGGCGCTTGCAGTGCCTGGCGATGGCACTTCCCGGGGCCACGGCTTTGAGACCCGCTTTAAAAATGTCAAGTGCATGGGTTCTTCGTGTATTCATTTCTTTTAGATCGGTTTTCATTTACAGCGTTTTCCTTTTCGCAGCCCTTAAACCATGGTCCATGATAAAAGATGGCGTTGGTTGCTCTCCAACGATGTTTTATTGTAACCGTCCGGCACAGGTTCAAGACGGTTTTTCAATATCGCCAAGAAAGGCTATCCCGAAATAGTTCTGCAAAGATCATAAGCCGGAAATTTTGAATCTGTCAATTCCAAATTATCCGGCCCCGGTGAATACGTTCCGCCCTGATCGAACCGGTGCTTTTCATGTTGACTCGATTGTATCAATCTCTGTAAGATTAAAATTTCAGGTTAGGTGGTTGTCGATGGTGTGCCGGTGAACCGCCGATACACCGATAACAGCAGTGCGGATTGACTCAAAAATTGTTCAATTTAGTATATAAGCCGGATGCTGACCGAAGATTTCATAGTGTCGATTTTAAAGGATATTATATGTCCATAATTACTTTGAACTACGGCAGCGAAGGCATTCAACTTGATCTGCCGGAGCAATGGGATGTCACCTGTATTGAAAAAAAAACAATGCCGGTACTCGATGATCCGGCAGTCAGTGTTTTGAAAGCTTTTTCCGATCCTGTGGGGTCTGATACGCTTCAAAATGCTGCTCGCGGATGCCATGATGCCTGCATTTTGATTTGCGATATTACCCGGCCGGTGCCAAACGGCATTATTTTGCCCGCCCTGATCCGTGAACTGCTGAAAGCCGGAATCACCGCCGGGAACATCACCGTTCTGGTGGCAACCGGTCTGCACAGACCCAATGAAGGAAAAGAACTCGATGAACTGGTAGGAGACCCGTGGGTATTGGACACGGTTCGTTTTGAGAATCATTTCGCTCGAAATGACGAAGACCATGTCGATCTGGGAAAGACCGGATGCGGGATACCGATTCGGCTTGACCGGCGGTTTGTCGATGCAGATCTGAAAATTGTCACAGGACTTGTGGAGCCGCATTTTATGGCCGGGTATTCCGGCGGAAGAAAAGTCATCACACCCGGAATCGCCCACAGGGAAACCATCGGACGATTTCATGCTGCACGGTTTTTGGAACACCCTCGAGCAGCCAACTGCGTTCTTGAGGGAAATCCGCTGCATGCTGTTCAGCTTGAAATTCTGGAAAAATTATCGCCGGTGATGGCCATCAATACCGTTATAGATGACAAACGGCAGCTTTCCTTTGTAAATTTCGGCGACATCCGGCAAAGCCATCCGGCGGCTGTGGAATACCTTGAGAAATATTCGGTCATCCGTGTTGAAAATAAATTTTCAACCGTTTTAACAAGCGCCGGCGGGTACCCGCTGGATAAAACGTATTATCAGACCGTCAAGGGCATGGTCGGCGCCATGGATATTCTAAAACCGGGCGGGAACCTGATCATCGTATCCGAATGTTCCGAAGGCATGGGTTCGGCGGCCTATGTCGATGCGCAACAGCGGCTTGTCAACCTGGGACCGGAAGGTTTTCTGGACAGCCTCAGGCGGAAAAATATTGCTGATGTGGATGAGTGGCAAACCGAGATGCAGTTAAAACCCATGCGGATCGGATGCATCCATCTGTATAGCAGGGGGCTCTCAGACAAAGACTGGGCATTGACGGGTATCGCCAGGGTCAAAAACCTGGAAGAAACGATTCGGCTATGTATGGGAAAAGAGGGAAATAAAAAAATTGCAGTCATACGGGAAGGCCCCTATGTAATGCCTGTTTATAACCGCCAATGAGGATAGATACATCTGTTTTTCAGGCAAATGGGTAAAAAAAGAAAATCGTATTTTGATATAACGAAAAAGGGTATCATGGAAAAACTGTATGTCATATCTGCTGTCGGAAAGGATCAACCCGGCCTGGTTCATGCCGTCACCCGGGCTTTGGGAGAACTGCATATCAATATTGTCGACATTGAGGCCCGTTCGATTCGCGGGTATTTTTCGCTGTTTTTTGTGGTTGATCTGGGCACATCCGGGTATGGCGAAGCAGAGATGATGAAAAATCTGGCTCCGATGCAGGCCTATTTCAGCCTGGGATTGCACGTGGAACCTTATGACGAAGGCCGCCGCAAAATCAGCAAACAGATGATGCTGATGACGGTTATGGGGGCGGATCGACCCGGAATTGTCGCGGAGGTATCCGGGATGTTTTCCCGAAACCAGGTAAATATTGAGGCCATCAAGATGATTGCCCGGGGTGAGTATATTGCCATGGAAATTTCAGTGGACACATCGGAACTGGAAGACCTTGGGGCTTTTCGCAGGGCCATGATGGATTTTTCAGATGAGACCGGACTGGATGTTTCCCTGCGCGGTGATGATATTTTCCAAAAACCCAGACGGGTGGTGGTTTTTGACTGCGACAGTACCATCATCAAGGAAGAGGTCATCGATGAACTGGCCAAAATTGCAGGTGTGGAGCAGAGGGTCAAGAAGGTGACGACCCGGGCCATGAACGGTGAAATCGATTTTGACGAGTCCATCAAAAAGCGCGTGGACCTGCTGAAGGGACTGACCGTGGATCAGCTTGAGAAACTCACCCACACCATTCATCTGACCCCGGGCGCCCAAGAGCTGATTTCGGCTTTGCGGTTTATGGGATATAAGGTGGGCGTGATCTCAGGCGGGTTCTCTTTTTTTACCAACTACCTCAAAAAGCAGCTTCATCTGGATTACGTGTTTGCCAATGAGTTGGAAATTGTAAACGGGAAGACCACCGGAAAGATCGAGGGCGGCATTCTCGGGGCCGAGAGCAAGGCCGATATTATCAAGCAGATTGCAGAAAAGGAAAATATTTCGGTAGACCAGATCGTTGCCGTAGGCGACGGGGCCAACGACCGGTTTATGCTGCAGAAGGCAGGGCTGGCCATTGCCTTCAACCCCAAGGAGGTCCTCAAGGAATTCAGTGACGGCATTATTACCTCGGACAATATCTCCGGGCTGCTTTATTTTCTGGGAGCACCGGATTCTTTGCTGAAAAAATTTCAGCACGACCAGAAAAAGGGGGCGTCCTAACCCGGATAACCCGGCGTTATTTGTCATTTTGATTCTTTTTTATTTTAGATTTGAGACACTGAACGGTTACAAAAATGAAGATATATCGCGTGGGCGGCTCGGTGCGGGACGAATTTTCAGGCCGCGATTATAAAGATAACGACTATGTGGTTTTCGGGGCGTCGGAACCCGAATTTCTGCAGCGGTTTCCCGGGGCAAAAAAAGTGGGAGGCAGGGTCTGCGTATATATCGTTAAAGGCGATGAATATACCCTGGCCGATGCTGCGGATATCGAATCCGACCTGCTGCAGCGAGACCTCACCATCAATGCCATGGCAAGGGATGAAGAAGGCCGTCTGGTTGCACATCCCCTGGCGCTTTCCGACCTCCAAAGTAAAACTCTGCGCCCTGTTTCCAAAGCAAATTTTTTTCATGATCCGCTGCGGGTTTTTCGAGCCGCCCGCTTTGCCGCCTGCATGCCTGATTTCAGGATACATGACAGCTTGCCCGAGGCAATGCTTCAGGTGGGTGAAAAGGGATTGCTGGACAATATTGCCGCCGAGCGGGTGGGCAATGAAACCCTGCGGGCCTGCGCCGGTGAAAGGCCCGGTAATTTTCTGCGGTTGATTTCCCAAACAGCCTGTATGGCCCCCTGGTTCAGGGAGCTGGCAGGTGCCGCTCAGATACCTGCCGGACCGGCGCCGTTTCACAATGAATCATTGATTGATCATCTATCTCAGGTCATGGACCTCCTAAGTGGTTCGACCATTGGCGTGTGGATGGCCCTGTGTCATGACCTGGGCAAGACCGGTACGGACCCGGCCATGTGGCCCCATCATCATCACCATGACCGGATTGGCCGGGAATCGGCCCTGGATCTGGGATGGCGCCTTAAACTGCCCAGGCGCTTCATTGCTGCCGGGGCTGCTGCGGCCCGACGGCATATGGTCGTTGGCAATTACGACCGGCTGGGTGTGAGCACTAAGGTCAGCCTCCTTGTGCAGCTTCACAAACTCTCTCTTGTCGACGAGATGTTTGCACTTGCAGTGGCGGATCAAAAGGCAGATTTCAGGTCCCGGGCCGGAGCTGATCTTGAAGTCCTTCTGGCCGTAAAACTGCCCCGAAAACATTGTGGACAGGGAGCCCGATCAGGTGAAATTCTGCACCAGCTGCGGTGTGAGGCAATGGCAGGAAAGGATTGAGGGCCTCCATCTACAGCCTTTCCGGATTGTCCGGATGAATATCGCCTGTGTGGAGGGGGAAGCGGCCGGTGGGGAGGTCCTTGAAATAGAGACGAAGGGTTTCCCGGATCACCGTGAACGCCAGTTCATCCCAGGGAATCGCCTGTTTTGTAAACAGCTTTGCCTCCAGACTTTCCTTGCCCGGTGTAAAGACAGGATTGGTTACACGGGCAAGGAACATGAGGTAGATCTGGCTGACAAAGGTAAGGTCAAAAAGTGCATAGGGTTCCAGGATCAATACCTTTGCACCGGATTCTTCCAGGGTTTCACGCCCGGCACCCTGGGCCAGGGTTTCGTTGTTTTCCAGATAGCCGGCAGGCAGGGTCCATTTTCCATATCCCGGATTGATGGCTCGTCGGCATAAAAGTATCCTGCCTCTGTATTCGGGAATGGCGCCCACGACCATTATGGGGTTCTGGTAATGGATGGTTTTACAGGCATCACAGACAAAACGCACCCGATCGTCGTCTCTGGGTATGCGTTTTGAAACCGGCGCACCACATTTGCTGCAGAATTTCATGTAGATCAACTGCCTCCGGTCTTTGCAAAGGTTTTGAGTATTCGGCTTTTGGCATTCTTGTCCATATCATCCAGTGCAAAGGAAAGGCCTGCCTCCAGCAGGGCTGATTTGTTTTCGATGGCAAGTCCTTCCAGTTTGAGTGTATGAAATTTGCGGTTAAACCGTTCGATAATAGCCACGGAAAGATAGAATCCGGCTTTTTTTTTAGATACTGCTGTTCGAGGTTTCGTCATCGGTCCTGTAGCACTGCTCACAGGGTCGAATGGATTGTTTTTGAGTAAATTCGGGGTTTTCTTTTTGTTTGATGCCATCGTCTTCAATTCTCCGAAACAGTTTTTCATAGTCGCGGGCCCCAATAGCCCGGCGGCTGTATTCAAAAATGGTCTTTCCCCGGGACGGTGCCTCGGACAGACGGACGTTATAATGGATCGGTGCACAGAGTTGTTTGTTGAACAGTTTTTTTAGTTGCCTGAAAATATCGAAACTCTGCCGGGTCCGTTTGTCGAACATCGTCGGCAGTATATAGTTGAGTTGAAGGTCTTCATTTAACCTCTGGGCTGACATCAGATAACCGAAGAATGTTTTCAGGCCTTCCAGGGCCGGCCCCTGCAGGGCTACCGGGCAAAGGACCTCACGGGTGGTCATCAGGATGTTTACGCTGAGCACATCCCAGCCCGGCGCACAGTCAAAAATCATATAATCGATGCTTCCCTGTTTGGGGACGATGGATTTTCGCAGCACACTCTGACGCACGTTGCCGGGCTGCTCGCCCAACCAGTTTTTCAGTTCTACCAGCTTGATTCCGCCGTCCAGGAGCCAAAGATTGTCACGACACAGGTAAACCGCCTCGTTTCTGGCAACGGCTGTGCCCTTGCCGTCATTTCCGGTTATAAATTCGTAGAGCCCGTACTCCGGCTTGACGCCCAGAAATTTCGCATCCTGGCCCTGGGTATCGCAATCCACCAGCAATACGCGTTTCCCCTGCATGGCCAACCCGTGGGCAAGGTTTACAGCAGTGGTGGTTTTCCCCACGCCCCCCTTGGCCATGGCAATTGCAATTTTTCTCATGTATAGGAACCCTCCTCCACGTTTTCTTCCGGCCTGGGATCATCATGGCGCATTGTGGCCAGTTCATTCAAGGCCTCCCTTATTTCCCTGGAACCCCTTTCAAATACTTTTTTTACGGAAAAGTATTCATACTCCACCTCCCCAAGGGGAAAAACACCGCCGGTTTTTTTGAGATAGGCCAGGACAATATCACGAACCGAGTTCCAACTGTCCTTGCGGGCCTGGTTGTCCAGCGATGTCAGATTGTCCGGGGCTTTAAGCTGCTTGTCCAGAAAGCGGGCTGCAAATTTTTTCTTTAAAAAAGTCATCCATATGAAAAAGATAACCAGGGCGGTTCCTCCGCCGGCACTTGAAAAAATGACCGGGTCCAGTATGCCAAGGTAAGTACCGATTCCGAATGCGGCCCCGGCACCTATGGCCAGGCTTGACAAAAGCCCTATAAAACTGAATTTGATGGCAAATGTGCGCCATCGCCGGCGGTAATTGAACAGGGCTTCGGTCATATGCGTGAGGCGCTCTCCATGGGTTTCGATAAATGTCGCCAGGTTGTCCAGCCGATGGTGCGGGGCCTGGAGAATTGCTTTTTTCAGATTTTCCTGCTGATTTTCAATAAGGTCCAGATAGCGCATATCCTGCTGAGAGCCATTGGCCAAATGGCCTGCGGCCCGGGCCTTTGGCGAGTAGGTCAGATGGATAACGGGGATATCCTTGCGTCCGGTACTCTGGGACAGGTTCCAGCAAAGTGTGCCGTATACCTGCAGGAGATCAGCCATGGATGCGCATTCATCGATGCGGTTGAGCACAAACAGGATGCGGTCTTCAAATGTGTGGGCCGGCAGCGTATCCCTGATGCTGGTATAGGTCTCCCGGACGGTTCCGGCCTTATGGGGATCAAACAGGATCAGAACGAGGTCGGCAATTCTGGCCAGTTCGCCAATGGCTTTTTGGTAGCTGTATCCCCTGTCCCTTTCAGTAATGCTGTCCAGCATACCCGGGGTATCAATGATGGCCAGATTTTTCAGAAACGGGGAGTTGACTTTTTTAAGGCGCAGGTGAGAGGCAAAGCGCTGACCGTATTTTTTCAGGCCTTCGAATGGGTATTCCGGATCATTGAGCAGAAATTTTCCGTCCCGTTTTTCCACGACATGCACGGTATCGGTGTCATCGTCGGCATCGCCCCAGGTAATCACTGTGAAGGAATCATCCGTGGGAGCCTGACCTGTGGCCTGGACCTCGCCGCCCAGCAGTTCGTTTATCAATGTGGATTTTCCAGAAGAGTAATTTCCCAGCATCAGCACCAGGGGGCACCATTTGATGTTGGTTTCAAGGGGGACGTCACTGTATCCGTAGCGCATGGCCACCGGGGTTAGATATTTTTCTACAAGGCCTAAAAATTCAGCCCGCAGGGAATCGATATTATTTTCCTGATCCATTCAGTTCTCCTGTTCCATAAGCGTTTGAATACGTTGACGCAGTGTTTCAGTGACAAACCGGATTTGTGCCGGGGTATGGGCCGGTATCGGGACCGGATCAAAGCAGATGGGGGTGCCGAAGTTGATGGTCACCGGTACTCTTTTGATACCTGCTGCCCAGCGCGGCATGAGTTCATAGGCCCCGTTGATTCCCACCGGAATAACAGGGTGCCCGGCAGCCAGAATCAGGCGCATGGTACCCTGTTTGAATCTCATCATTTTTTCGTCCCAGTTGCGTTCGCCTTCCGGAAACACGCCCATAATATGTTCGTTTTGAAGAATACGCAAAGCATTTCTGACTGCTTGCACATCCGTGGTATAACGCCTTACGGGAAAAGACCGCGCCAGTTTTAAAAATCGGCGCATCAGAGGGTGTGCGTACTGCGAATTTTTGGCCATGAACCAGATGTGGCGCTGTGGATAGACCGATAAAATAATCGAATCCAGAAACGACGCATGGTTGGCTACAAGAATGGCCGGTCCTTTGGCAGGAATATGGTCAAGGCCCGTGACCCGAATCCGGAAAACAGCTGTTATGATCCGTTTTAATACAACCCTCAGGATGGCAATTAAAATTTTTGGTTCTTTTTTATACCATCGGTGCTCCGGAATCCGGACAGGCCGAATCATTGCAGGGCGTATCGGCAGAGGCCGTGAATCTGAGGCGAATTTTATCCGTGGGCAAAACTCGATGATACGTTCGGTTGCGTGATATTTTCTGATAGCTTTTTGAATGCAGTCTTCCCACTTTTTCCCGGATTCTTTCAGGAAATCAAAAAAGAAGACACCCTGCCCGGGGCAGACAATGATGACGGTATTGGATTCTATGGTGACGGCCCTGATGGATTTGAACAGGATGTTTTCCATAATTTTGTCGCCGGAAAAAACAAGCTGTTTTTTTTTCAGTGAGAGGGTTCCTTCATCCATGGGCCGGCGGCCGAAGCGGGTCGCAATGATGCCGGAAGGTCCCTTGTAAATCTCTTGGGACGTCTCCTTGAACAGACGAATCCGGCGGCTGCGCAAGACAGTCCCATTCACGGCCTGGGGCAATTCAAAAGCAAGCACCCTGGCGTACCAGTATGAAACGTGCGCAGCCTTCCCGTTAATTGCAAGCGTGGATCTGGAAAGCAGTTTAGCCCCAGCACCGCAACCTGTGCACTGCCCATTTGAAAACCAGTCAAACCTGCCGCAAACCGGGCATCTGTAAATCAGGTCCGTGATCATAAGATAATGGTAAAAATCAGTTTAAGAAAAGGGATTTTGCAACTGCCGATATAAGACATGAATGTATCAAAACAGGTTGAATGTGTCAAAGTTAATATGAAGGGGGAAATATTAATGGGGAATAAGGAAATAGAAAATAGGAATGGGGCATGGATGGCTGAGAATTATAGATGATAGAAAATGTAGGGGTCGCCTTGTGCCTGCCCTGTCAGGGGCAAATGCCCATGATGATGCCGGAATCATTCGGGGTGTTGACCGGAATACGTTGGATCTTTTTTACGCCGGCCTGGTTCAGCATGTCTTTTATCTGCTGCTCTGCATATGCCTGCCCGGACTGGGTTCCCGTCAGCATATTCAGGGCAAAGAGTGTGGGAAACAGGGGGCCGTCCATGGTGTCGTTCAAGATAAAATCATGGATGATGATCATTCCGCCCGGCGCTAAGGCATCTGCTGCTTTTTGAATGATCCGTTGGCAGTCATTAATACCTTCTCCGTGGAGAATGTGCGACAGCCAGGCAACATCGTACGCACCTGGAATCGGGCCGTCCACATAATTGCCGTCTAAAAATTCAATGCGCTCATCCATGTTGAACCGGGCAATGGTTTTTTCGGCAAAGGGCCGGGTGGTGGGCAGGTCATAGACCGTGGCCGCAAGCGTTGGATTATGGCGGCAGAAATGAATGGCCCAGGTCCCGGGCCCGCCACCCAAGTCCAGTAGATGTTTTCGGCCGGAAAGATCGATTTCCGGTACCAGATCGGGAGCCAGCCCCATGGCTATGGTGAACATTCCCATTAGGAAGTTTTTCCGTGCTTCCTGGCTGTAGTGTGAAACTCGACCCCTTATCGGTGATCCGGTTTTTACGGCCTCATCCAGTCTGGACCAGGATTCAACCAGGTTCTGGTGATGCAGGATCATATACCCGATATACCGGGGCAGATCCTTGCGCAGAAACAGGGTGGACTGTGGCGTATTGGCCCATGTATCACCGTCTTTAACCAGAAGTTCCATGGCGGTCAGGGCGTTCAGGAGCATGGACAGCGCTCTCGGGTCGGCATTGATTGTGTCGGCAATGTCTTGGCATGTGCGTTTTTTTTCGCCCAGTACCGTAAACAGATCCAGCTTTACGCCGGCGTGCAGGGTGCAGGTTTCCCAGTAAGACCCGGATAGTTGAAGTAGCTTTCCGGGGTTTAAATTTTCCGTACCCATGGCTTTTTTCCTGTTTTTGTTAAAATAGCCCTGGCCGGGATCAGCCCGGTGGCACTGGCCGATACGATATTACCGGCTACCCCGGGACCGTCACCGGCCACATACATGCCTTTGATACCTGTTTCCAGGTCATTGGAGGTCTCCACCTGCGTAGCAAAAAATTTTATTTCCGGAGCATAAAGCAGGGTCTCGTCGTTATACACGCCCGGAATCATGTAGTTGAGTTTTTCCAGCCCCTCCATAAGGTTGCTCAATATACGTTCGGGCAGGGCCATGGCAATATCGCCGCACACCACATCGTTCATGGTGGGCTCGATATAGCCTTTCTTGATGCGGTTCCAGGTGCTGCGCCGGCCACGTTTCAGGTCGCCGAAACGCTGCAGGATCGGTTTGCCGCCGCCGATGATGGATGCCAGGCGTCCGATGGATTCTCCATAGGCCTGGTTGTCCGTGACCGGTTCGGTGAGTACCACCTTGGATAAAAACGCAAAGTTGGTGTTGTCCGATTTCTTGTCATGATAGGCGTGTCCGTTGACGCAGGCAAAGTCCTCGTAGCTTTCAATGGCCACGAATCCGCCCTGGTTGGTGCAGAAAGTACGCGTCTGGTCATCGTACTTCTGGGTCTGGATAAAGAAGGTAGGGTCATAAATCACATCGCACAGATCCTGCATGATATCGTTGTGGACTTCCACCCGTACGCCGACTTCGATTCCGCGCTGGGTCAACCCCAGGTTATACTTCTGGGCCAGTTCGCTCACCCAGTTGGCTCCGGCTCGCCCGGGGGCCAGGATGACGTTGTTGGAAAAATAGCGGCCTTTCGGGGTGATCACTCCGGTAATTGCGCCGTTTTTTACCTGGATATCCAGGACTTCTTCGGAGGTGTGGATATCGACTCCGCCGGAGCGGATATAATCGGCCATCCCGGTTATATGCTTCGGCAGGTGATCTGTGCCGAGATGCTTCTGGCGGATTATCAAAAGATCGATGCCGTACCGTTTGGCTTCCTTGCGCAGTCGTGCCGCCTCTTTCATATCCGTTGGATAAACCGTGCCGTCCATTCCAAAATGGTTAAATATCTGTTCCGTCTCGTCAATCAGCCGGATGGCATCGGATGCAGGCATAAACTGGGTGAGGTCGGTTTTCCCCAGTTTGTGGATATAATTCAGCTTGCCGTCGGAAAACAGCCCGGCCCCGCCGATCCCGTTTAAGATGTTGCAGGGCGAACATTTTTGGCACTTTACCTCTTTGGTAATGGGGCAATGGCGGTTTTTTGTAGATTTGCCCCTTTCAAGCAGCAGGACTTTCAGGTCTGAATTTTCACACAGATAATATGCGGAAAAGAGCCCCGCAGGTCCCCCGCCGACGATAATTACATCATAGTGCCGGTTTGTCATGTTTTTCCCTCAATATAAGAAGAACGTTTATAAAAATGCTATGCGAAAAAAAAATTAAAAGCAAATGAAAACCGGTCCGCCGGCCTGATTTTCGGGCGATTTAGGCCCCTGTTTGAATAAAAAAATTTATTTTCCATATCCGGGGACAAATAAATATTGACAGGCATAATCGTTTTTGTTAAATCGCTTAACACATTTTGGGGCTGTAGCTCAGCTGGGAGAGCGCATGACTGGCAGTCATGAGGTCCGGGGTTCGAGCCCCCGTAGCTCCACCATAAAAAA
>CAYQNS010000089.1:0-15147 GCA_964418755.1 uncultured Desulfobacteraceae bacterium | reverse complement strand
GTACCATGGGGGTAACCATGCATTCGCTGGTCAGGCGCGTCCCCATGGCGCTGGGTCCGCTGCTCGGCGGGTTGTTCGTGGGCATATGGGGGGAGCGCGACGGTGTCCGGCTGGCCTTCGGGGTGGCCCTGGTCATGTCCATGGTGGCGTTGTTTCTGCAGCAGCACATGATCGATGACGATACGCCGGGTGCGCTGCCTTCGGACAATGCCTGCAATCTGACACCGGAGAAAAATCCGTTGAAACTGCTCCGGCTCATGAACCCGGCCATGAAGGGGTTGCTGGTCACCGACATTCTCATCCGGTTTTGCGAGCAGATTCCCTATGCCTTCGTGGTCGTCTGGAGCATGAAGGTGATAGCGGCACCGGTATCGGCCCTGCAGTTCGGTCTGCTGACGACCATCGAAATGGCTACGGCGGTACTGGTGTACATACCGGTGGCCTACCTGGCCGACCGCGGTGCCAAGAAACCCTTTGTACTCATGACCTTTGTCTTTTTCACCTTCTTTCCCCTGGTGCTCCTTTTCAGCCGCTCTTTCCAATGGCTGATCGTGGCGTTTATCCTGCGGGGCCTCAAGGAGTTCGGTGAACCCACGCGCAAATCCCTGATCATGGATCTTTCCCCGGACAGCTGCAAGGCCGGGATGTTCGGGCTCTATTATTTGATCCGGGATGTTTTCGTAACTTTCGCGGCCCTGGGCGGGGCGTTTTTATGGCAAATCAGCCCGGAGACGAACCTGGTGACGGCATTTTTTTTCGGAGTCATCGGCACTTTGGGCTTTGCTGTTTTCGGCCGCGATACCCCGGTGCCGGCATACCGGAAGGATGCCCGAAATGATCCCTTACAGTAAAACCAATACACTACGCTCGCCACAGAGCATGAATCATTATCGGTGCCCGAAGATCGAAGTCAAGCCAGATTGTTTTTTTCCCGGATCAGCCAGGGTTTGTTCTGCTAACGAGGGTTGTGTGAAAATAGGGTCAAAGCATTGCTCCTGATTCCTTTTAAGGAACGTCAGCATTCATTTGGAGAGGGTTAAAGCTGCCGCATAATGTCTTTCACGGTTTATAATGTAGATGCCGCTTGAAATGATAACCGCCGCCCCTGTTATGGTCCATGTATCCGGCAGATCGTGGAATATAAAAAAGCCCAGAAATGTCGCCCACAGGATTCCGGTGTAGTCAAAAGGTGCCAGCAGGGATGCCGGTGCAAGTTCAAAAGCCTTGATCATCAGATAATGGCCGATTGCTCCGAGAAATCCCAGCCACATCAGTAACAGCCACTGTTGGAGCGTCGGGGGAATCCAGACGAAAAAAACAGCGGCACTTGAGAGGAGAAGCCCGCCGATGCTGGTGTATATAAGGGTTGTAAGTAAGTTGTCGGTCCGGCAGAGAATACGGGTTGTGACCTGGGCACTCGCGTAAAAAAAACCAGCGAGCAGCGGCAGCACAGACATCCATTCAAAAACCCCCAGTCCGGGGTGCATGACGATCACTACCCCTGAAAGCCCTATTGCGATGCCCCCCCAGCGATACTTGCCCACGGTCTCTTTCAAGACAGGCGCAGAGAGTGCCGCCACGAACAGGGGGGATGCGAAGGCGATTACCATGCAGTCGGCCAGGGGCATGAACTTCAATGCGCCCCAGAATGCGACCCCTGCACTGAATATCAGAACAGACCGCAGCATCTGGAGCCTCAGTTTTTTGGTATAAATGATCTCCCGGGGTCTGCCACGGAAAAAGAAAATCGTAACAAAAAGAAAGTGGAACAGATAACGACCCCAGAGTACCATCCACAACGGAAGTTCACCGGTCAGGTATTTAGCGGATGCATCCAGAAGGGAAAAACAGACCGTCATGATGATCATAAAACCGACGCCGGCCAGCGGGTTTGAACTTTTTTTTTCAAACATTTAAAGGGTCATCCTTTTAGTCGGTAAATTTGTACCCGCCTTAGAGAATGAACCCTTATCAGTGTCCGCAGATCGAAGTCAAATCAAATTGCTATTTTTTGTTTCGGATCGGCCAGGGATTTGTTATGCTATTAGGCAGTTCGGGAGTTGGGAATAAGTTGCGTGGCTTTAGCGAAACAATTAAAAATGGGCCAGTCGGGCGTAGGATATGCCGTAAGTATAGAGGAAAAGATCGCTAAAGAGCATAAATATCAGTTGCTCTGACAAGTTATTTGCTTATTTATGTCTCTCATATGGTTGTTTTCCGCGACCCTTAAACCCAGCTGGCTTTTCACTGTGTTTTCAAACCCATCAGGTTAAGCACCGTTAAAGGGGAAAAATATCAGGTTATTCGGGAGATTATTATGGGCTTTGGTTTTCGAATATATTTTATTGGCGAAGATGATAATATTACACGAATCCCTCTGACACGGTTTGAAAGGATTCGGAATACAAAAGAGGCACGTTTTGAATATAAGGATTCACGTATTCGGTATGCAGAGGTTATATTGGCCCTGGAAAATAGAAAACCGGTTTCAATAGCACGGATTGTTTATGGCTATTTAAAATTTGACGCCGAAGGAAAAGTTGACGAAGAATTTCTTAGTACAGAAGAACAAGTCTTGGGGGACGTTCGTGCAAAGCGTGCACAAGCCCCAAGTTCATTATGTTTTTTTTTGCAACCAGCAGATGCCTGCCAACCGTCCCTATAATACGTTTATCCTGTATTCTTTGCACCTGGTTTTCGCTCAGACGTTCAGAGGACAGGGGGAACTCTATTCGAAAGACATGAAACCATTATTTATTCTGGGATCGTACCGACGTCAGAAGGGCCGGCAGATTGGTCAAAAAAACAGCCAGCAGAACCAGCGCACCGCCGGCAAGCTGCAGGCCGGTGAGAACTTCGCCCAGCAGAAACCAGGCACTCAATACAGTCACTACCGGAATACCGTTGATAAAGACTGAAGCCTGGGATGCCGGTATCCTGGAAAGAGCGTAATTGTTACAAAGAAAGGCGGCGAGGGTGGCAAAAAAAGCCAGGTACACGAGGGCCGCAGTCGAGCGACCACTGATGGCGGCCCAATCTATGGACGGCAGTTCCCATAAAAACAGTGGTGCAAAAAAAACAGCACCATAAATAATCTGCATCATGGTGATCTCCAGAGGCGAATGGCTCTGCCCCATATTGCGGGCAATGACCATATAAAAAGCGCAGGAAATCACGGCTCCGGCAATGAGCATATCTCCGGCCATGGACCCGCCGAAGGTTAGGTCGAAGTTCGGATCACCCACCACCAGTACCACGATACCCGCCAGCGAAAGCAAAATACCCATTATACCGGCCGGTCCGGTCCGTTCGCCAAGGAAAAGGGCCGCCAGCACCATTACCGCAACCGGTATGGTGGCGATCAACAGGGATGTTTTGGCAGCGGAGGTATACTGCAATCCGATGGTTTCAAAAATAAAATAAAGACCGGGTTCAAACAGGGCCATCAGAAATATTTTACCGTGATCTTTTCTGGAAAATCGGGGTGCTCCCCGTCGCGCGATCAACATCAGAAAACAGCATGATGCCGCGCCGAAACGAAAAAAAATCAACGTAAATGTGGGAAAGCTTTCAAGGGCCACCTTGGTGGCCACGAAAGATATCCCCCACATGATGACTGCTCCCATCATGGCGCTGTATGCTGTAAACAGACTGCTTTTTTTCATAATAATCGTATCGCCTGTAAATGTTGTCTGGCTTTATTGTCCTGCCTTACTATATGCTATTTAAAAAAATAGAAAGAATTTTTGGAATTATTCACCATGAAGTTAGATGAAGAACAGCAAGGGGATAAAATCTGAAACCATTTTTTTTAAGCTTACAGGTAGTGGACCGGAATCTGAATGATCTTATCGGTTATGAGCTCAACTCTTCGGCCGCGGTTGACGAGAATGCCGAAAGCGCATTGTCTGTCTTTAAGAAAGTTTTCCAGGCCTCGAAGTGACTGACGCTTGATGACCGAGCTGAGTTTGATTTCGATGGGAACAGCCCCGAAATCTCCTTCAATGATCAAGTCCACTTCGGATTTGTCGATGGTTCTGTAGTAGTTGAACTCGAGACCGGTAGACATGGTTGTCTGGAGGCCGCGAACAATTTCTTCAATAACAAAACTCTCAAAAGAAAAACCCGCAACCGGATGCAGAAGCAGTTGGTCTACATCAGCTATTTTCAGAAAATAATGGAGCAGACCCTGGTCTCTGAAAAAACCCTTCATGGCTTTCTGGACTTTTTTGAGTGAATTTTTCGTATAAGGCGCCAGGTTCCGCCAGATGAACGTCTGGTGAATAATATCAAGGTAATCTTTGACGGTGGAGACGCTGATCTCAAGAGCCCTGGCCATATCGCTCATGTTGAGTTGATGCCCGGAAAACTGTGCCAGCAAAGTGAGGAATTTTCTGAAATTGTGGATTTTGAGTCTGGGGAAGAGGGCTCGAATGTCACGGGCCACATAATCGGCGAGGTAATTTTCCTGCCACTGCCGGAGAAACTCCGGGTTATGTTCGCTCTCGATCAAAGGCTCCGGGAACCCCCCCCTGAACCAGACCCGGGCGCTCTGGGATGGTTCAATTACAGGTTGTAGTCGGCGAAAATCGCCGGCACAGGTATTGCCGGCGGTCAGTAAGCCATAGACCATTGAAGTCTCTTTTTCATAAAATTCCCCCTGTTTGAATGGCCACATCTCAACCGTGGCAATTCTTCCGGCAAGGCTTTCCGTAATCGCCTTGACAATATGAGGTGAGCTTGAGCCGGTCAGTATAAAACGCCCTTTTTGTTTGCGATCAGCGTCAATAACCCCTCTTAAGACTCTGAAAAGCTCCGGATACTGTTGGGCTTCATCAATGATGAGATGATTCTTGCGAAGTGCAAAAAAAGCGGTTGGATCGCCGCTGACCAGTTGATAATCGCTGGGGCTTTCGAGATCGTAATAGTCCCATTCAGGTCGAAGCTGCCTGGCCAGAGTTGATTTGCCGCACTGCCTGGCGCCAATGATGGCAACGACGGGAAACATCCTCAGTAAATGGTCTATTTTATTTTTGATGTATCGTTTTTTATCCATGATATTTACGAGGTACTCGTAAATTCAATGCATGTCAACCGATATTTAGTGTAACGAGGAGAAAAGGGCGTTTTTATATACAAACAGACCGGTAAAAAGAATCAGTGAAAGGCCGGAAACCGATCAGGGAGAAGCCGGCACTTTGTCCATGGGAAGCCGCACAAGAAAGCATCCTCCCTGCCCGGCGGTGTTTTCAATGGTGATGCTGCCGCCGTGTTTTGAAATAATTTCATGGCAGATATACAGACCCAGGCCGGTGCCCTTGCCCACCGGCTTGGTGGTAAAAAACGGCTTAAAAATATCCTGGCGCATATCCTGTGCAATACCCGGTCCGTTGTCCCGACACTCAAACACGATCTGTTTTTGGGCCAGATCAATGCGGGTGGTCAGAATAATTTTGCCTTTTTTGAGCGGCACCGCCTGGATGGCGTTTTTAATGATATTCAAAGCCACCTGGCCCAGGTTGGAAAAATTACCCTGAATATCCGGCAGATCGTCGCAATAATTTTCTTTTATTTCAAGATCTTGATATTTATACTGATTGTGCAGCACTCGCAAGGCATCTTTGATCACCATATTCAGGTTGACGGCCTCTTCATAGGTCTGGGTCTGTCTGGAAAGCCCCAGGAGACTTGCCACGATATTCCTGGCCCTGCGTAGCTCCCGATCGGCGAACTGAAGATCCTCCACCATATCTTCATCCGGCGGCGTGGCCGGGTCCCATTGCTCAAGATCCTCTATAGTGGCCTGAACCAGGCTGGTAACGCTGGTGAGTGGATTGTTCAGTTCATGGGCCGTCCCGGCCACAAGCTGACCGATGGCGGCCAGGCTTTCCGATTGAATCAGTTGCTCCTGGGTGCGCTCCTTTTCCTTGAGAGCCTGCTTGAGATCCTGGGTTCTTTCCTTCACCCGATGTTCGAGATTTATATTCAAATCCTCTATCCGCCTGTAGGAGCGGGCGTTCTCGATGGCCAGGGCACTTTGCCCTGCCAGCGTCTCCAGCAGATCCAGGTCCTCGCGTGAATACAGATCCCCGCTCTTTTTTTCACCCAGAGCAATAAATCCGTTCAAACGTCGCTCAAAAAACATGGGCAGGACAATCTGGGCATTAAGGGTATCCATGTCTGCCAGCACATCTTCCATGTCGGCGGCAGCCGAATCTTCAGCCAGGCGAATTCGTACCACCGGGCTTTCCTGTTTTTGCATATATTTTACCAGCGTGAATTCTCGGTTGAAGTCGTCTGCCCGCTCAGATGCATCCGAATGAAAAGGAAATGAAAAACGGCGGAACCCGGCCTCCCGGGACTCCTGAAGAAACAAAACACAACTGTCGATTTTCATGGCATTGGCAATGGTATTGAGCAACAGCCGGGCAATTTGCTGATAATCCAGCATTGCCACGATGGTGCGGCTGACATGTTTGATGGTTTTGCGATAATTATACTTATCCTTGTCAAAAACATGATCGATAAACGATTGTACCCATGTTT
Organism: uncultured Desulfobacteraceae bacterium; assembly: GCA_964418755.1. Taxonomy (GTDB): domain Bacteria; phylum Desulfobacterota; class Desulfobacteria; order Desulfobacterales; family 4572-123; genus 4572-123. Next base: position 8,601 of record CAYQNS010000089.1, on the reverse strand, counting down.
TCAACGGACCGAACACCACGACGATAAAGATGAAAAACAGGATGGAGAACCAGACGGAATCGGCAATGTCGTGGCGTTTTAGGATAATTTCGGCCGTAATGATGATCAGGGTATACAGCAGTGTCAGAGACACGGTAAGGATGGAATAGAGCAGGCTTTTCCTGAGCAGAATACCCATATCCAGAAGATCATGACGGAAAATACCAAAGGCAAAGACAATCAGGGGCAGAAAGCTTAGATTACCGGGAGGGTATACAGCATATCCCAGTAGCGGCAAAACGTTGATACTGCTCATGAGCCCCATGCAGCCGAAACCGACAAACACATATTTCAACTGATTTTTTCGGGCGTTGTTTTCGGCCGTGCCCATGGCAAGATAAATCTGCACCAGGCTGTAGAGCGTTGCAAACCCGGCCCCTGCGCTGATGAGCGGATAGAGCATGCCGCCTTTGCCGAAATAGCCGAAATAATGTTGCTGCATGGATTCGATCATCAGGGGCGTCAGGGCAAACCACATCAGCACAAAGGCATAGCCGTAAGCGATCCGAATCAGCCAGCGGCGTTTTTCAATGCCCAGGTAGGTATGAAAAAAATGAATATAAACCGGAATGGTATAAACAATAAAAAAATGATCGGTGCGGCTGATCCACAGGGCGGCAGTTGCGGATCTGACATTGGAAATAAGAACGATATCGATATAGAGAAAGCAGCCCAGCACGCAAAGCAGCCCAAAAAGGAAATTGACCCGGGTGCGTCTGCCGCGCAGGACGGACAGCACGCCTAAACCCATAAAACAGGCCAGGGTTAAAAGCGACGGAATGCTGTAAGGATTCACGGCGGCCCCCGGTGTTCTTCGACCATCTCGCGGGCATGGGCAAGGGTTTTGGGGGTAATCTGCACGCCGCCCAGCATTCTTGCGATCTCATCAATCCGGGCATTGTCGTCCAGGGGATCGATCCGTGTACGGGTCCGGCCGGAAACGACATCCTTGGAAATTCTGTAATGGTGATCGCCGAACCGGGCAATCTGGGGCAGATGGGTAATGCAGATAATCTGATGATGGCGGGCCAGGGTTGACAATTTATGCCCCACGATTTCGGCCACCCCGCCGCCGATACCGGCGTCCACCTCGTCAAAAACAACGGTTTCCACCGAATCGTTTTCCGCCAGCAATGCCTTTAAGGCCAGCACCACCCTGGACAATTCACCGCCGGACGCAATGTCGGAAAGGGGTTTTACCTCTTCGCCCACATTCGGGGCAATCATAAAAGCGGCCCGGTCCAAGCCGATTTCCGTGATACAATGCCCGTCAATAATAAGAAAGGGATTCGTGTTGTTTTCCGCCAAAATGGGGCTTACCTCGATTTTGAACGCTGTTTTGGCCATACAAAGTGAAGAGAGCTCCTTTTCCACCTTGCCGGCCAGGGCAAGGGCCGCCTTTCCCCTCTTATCAGACAGAGACAGGGCCAAAGATGCCAGCTTATCATGCTGCCTGATCAAATTGTCCCGGGTTTCAGCAATACGCTCATTGATATTTTCAATGCTCTCAAGCTCCTGATCAATTGATTCAAGACGGGCCGCCACGGCTTCCAGGCTTCCCCCGTATTTGCGTTTTAACCGCATCAGGGCATCAAGCCGTGCCTCCAGTGCTTCCAACTGTTTGTCATCGATCTGGATATTTTTCATATAGGCTCTCAGGTCCGCGGCCATATCTTCAATCCGAAACTTTACATCAACGGCATCTTTTCGCTGCATGGCCAGATCGGGATCAATCGTTTCAGCTTTTCCCAGGCGTTTTTCCACCTCCCCGAGCTGCTCGGCCACCGCCCCCTGGCGGTCATACAAAATTTCAAGGCTGCCGTAGATATCCTGGTAAAGGGCCTCGCCGTTTTTCAAAATAACCCGCTCACGTTCCAGTGCCTCATCCTCACCCGGGGTGATTTCGGCCGTGGTTATTTCCTTTTTCTGATATTCTAAAAGGTCCCGCTGTTCATCCCGGCGATCCCGGGTATTCTGCAATTCTTTAAACTGCCGGATTATCGGAATCATGGCCTGGTATGCCTGCTGCACCCTGTCTTTCAGGGGTACCAGGCCCCCAAACTTATCCAGGATGGTAAGGTGCAAATCTTCTTTTAAAAGTCCCTGATGGGCGTGCTGCCCGGAGATGCTGGCCAGGCTTTCAGTAACATCAGCGAGAATATGCATGGTGGCCAGCCGGCCGTTTATGAAAATTTTATGGCGATCGTTGCTGGATATGATGCGGCGGATCAGCAGGCCTTCGGAAGGGTCATACCCGTTTTCGATCATCAGTTTTGCAGCCGTGCTGTCGGCTGAAATGTCAAACAGGACCTCTAATTCGGCAAAATCGGCACCGGTACGGATGAGCCGGGCGGTAGCCCGGCTGCCCAGCAGCAGATTGACCGCATTGATAATGATCGATTTGCCGGCACCGGTCTCCCCGCTCAGGATGGTGAGGCCCTCCTGAAAGGAAATATGCAGGTCATCGATGATGGCAAAATTTCTTATGGAAAGTTCCTGCAGCATGGCACCGTCCAAGAATTCCCTGCTTCAAACTTTGGTAAGTGGTTGCGCCGTTGAGCGGTCGGTACCCTGCAACCCGCAACCTGTAACTTGAAACCTGTCTTTTAAACTCCGACTGCCGCGGCAAAACCCAGATCAAAGGCTTTCAGATTGGTTTCCACAAAAGCTTTTTTGGTGCGGGTCTTAATGGCCTGCCGGATATTCTCTTCTGAAAGCGGCAGGACACCGGTTTGGATCAGGGAACCCAACAGCACCATATTGACGGCCATGACATTGCCGGCCTTTCTTGCTTCGGCCGCTGCGTCAAAGGCAATCAGCCGGGCGGTTTTGGCCTTGATAAAACCCTGCAGCGTGCTGAGACGAGGATAGGTTCCCTTGCCGATGGTCACGGTAAACGGCGACAGGGGAGAAAGATTTGTAATGACCACCGATTGGGGATTGCACTTGTTTAAGGCCCTAAGGGTTTCCGAGGGTTCAAACCCTACCAGGACATCTGCCTCGCCATCGGAAATAATGGTACTGTCGGCATCACCGAACACCAGGGCCGATTCCACCACCCCGCCCCGCTGAGCCATCCCGTGAATTTCACTCATCCGCACGGGTACATCAGCCATAAGGGCTGCTTCCCCCAGGACCTTGGAGGCCAGCAGGTTACCCTGTCCGCCCACCGCTACAATGATCAATCGTTTTATATTCATAGTTTATTTGTCCGTTATTCTTCACTATTCAATTTTCACTTATATGATCAGTCCTTTACGGGCAGAATTGCATGTTCCGGGCAGACTTGGGCACATAGGGCACATCCCGTACACAGATCTGCATCGATCATGACCTTTTTCCCCTTGAGATAAAAAGCGGGGCATCCCAGATCGTTAAGGCAATCGCGATGATTTTTGCATTTATCACTGATATAAAAGGCCTTGCCCGTAAGCTGCTTGAGACTCTTGGCATAGAGCACGCATTTTTCTCTGGCAATAATCACTGAAACGCCCTTGAAATCCACAGCCTCCTTTATTTTCCGGATGCTTTTTTTGATATTATACGGCTTGATGACCGAAACATGGGGCACGCCAAGGGCCCTCACCAGAGCTTCGATATCCACCTGGCCGTATCCGTCAAGGTTCAGCTCCTTCATGTCCACGCCCGGATTGGGCTGGTGCCCGGTCATGGCAGTGGTCCGGTTATCCAGGATCACCAGTGTAAAATCATGGTTGTTGAAAACTGCGCTGGTCAACCCGGCAATACCGGAATGAAAAAAGGTCGAATCGCCGATAAAGGCAATCACTTTCTGGTTGGTCACCTTTGAAAATCCGCAGGCACTTCCCACCGAAGCCCCCATGCAGACAACATAATCAGCCATGGAAAGCGGCGGCAGAAATCCCAGGGTATAACAGCCGATATCGGAAGGGTATACGGTGTCCATCCCCTCGGTAGCTTTTTTGACGGCATAATATACGGCCCGGTGGGAACATCCGGCACACAGGTTGGGCGGCCGCATGGGCACCTCGGGTGCTCCGGAAAGATCAAGGGCATCTACCGGGGTATGGGGGACATTGAAAAAATCGGCCATGCATCGGCGCACCATGGCCGGATCAAACTCATAGAGCCGCGAAAACAGGGCCTTGTCTTTGCCCTTGATGGTCAATGTGAGTTGCTCCTCCTGGGCCAGAGCCTTGACCGCCTCTTCCATATAAGGCTCGCCCTCTTCAATCACCAGCACTTTTTCGCACGTTTTTAAAAATCCTTTGATCAAAGAGCCGGGCATGGGATGGGAAAAACCGATACGAAGTATCCGAATCTTTGCCTCAAGGTTCAGATCCTTGACGGCATCACAGACATAGGCGTAACTCACGCCGTTGCAGATCACGCCCCAGCAGCCGTCGCCTTCAACAAAATTATAGGGAGATGCATCGGCCAGTTTTTCAGCCCTGGCGATATTTTCCAGCAGCCTCACATGCAGTTTTCGGGAAACCGCGGGAACGCAGACATAATTAAGCGGGTCCTTTTTAAAATGCCCGGTTGTGACGCGCTTTTTGAGCGGCCCCAGTTCCATGACGGCAGTGGAGTGATTGATCCTTGTGGTGGTTCTGAAAATAACCGGTTCGCCCAGTTTTTCGGACAGGTCAAATGCCTGGGCCATCATGGCGCCCGCCTCGGCCACCGAAGAGGGTTCGATCACCGGGAGACCGGACAGCTTGCCGTAATAGCGGTTGTCCTGTTCATTCTGGCTGGAAAACATGAATGGGTCATCCGCCGTCAGGATTACCAGGCCGGCCCGGGTGCCCAGATAGGCCAGCGTCATGAGTACGTCGGCTGCCACGTTGACGCCCACATGCTTCATCATGCACATGCTGCGTACCCCCGAGTTGGCCGCCGCCGCTGCAACCTCAAGGGCCACCTTTTCATTGGTGCTGTATTCAAAATAAAGATCGCTTTCTTTTGATATCTGAAAAAGATTCAGCGAAATTTCGGAAGAAGGGGTTCCCGGATAAGTGCTGGCACATGCAACGCCGGCCTCTACGGCCCCGCGGGCAATGGCTTCATTGCCGAGCAGCAGCATTTTTTGACCGGAATCGTCGGCCAGAAGTTTGTGCATGGTATTTTCCCTTGAATTCGTCGTTTAATGATTCTGGTTTGGTAATATTTGTTTTCATTATTTTAAACCTGTTATTACAGCAAGCCGGCTTGCTGTGTAAAGTTTTTTCTGTCGGCAACATACTGTCCCCTTGCGGAAGCTTTTCCGGCAGCCCTGACTCCTTCCCTGTAGAATGCGCATTCGATTCCTCCGGGATCAATCTTCGCCATTGCCTGTGCGACATACCAGACATACGCCTTAAACGCAATGCATTGATCAATGACAAAAGCGCCGGTTTGAAGCAAAATCTCATCTTGACAATATTGTCTTCATTTGATATGTTAACTTCATATGATATCTGAATTTTGATTGTCTGAAACTGATTTCAACTACCACATCAGTGGCAGCACAATAGAAAATCCGGTTCAATTCGCTAAAAGCAGCCATATCAATGTGATTTTCCCGGGTATTGAGAAATGAATAAAATGGGTAAACCGGTGTTCACTTCTGCTGCTCGACATATTATCATACAAGCACTCGCCCTGTATTGACCGTTAAAACAATATTCTACCTGATTCGTGCAAAATTCAGGCTTTATAACCTTTGAAAGGAGCGTATCATGAAAGAGGATGATCTTACCTGCGTGAGACACATTGGCACCGCCCGGATGAAATTACTCAACAGTCATGGTGTTACGACCATTGAGCAACTGTTTGAAATGCCTATCGAAGATTTGGCACAGATAAAAAGAATCGGCGGGCACTATGCAAAGTTGATCAAGGATGCCGTGGAAGAACTCTATGAAACGGAAAAAGAAAAGGAAAACCCGACACCCGAGACGACACCAAGCACGGACAGGAATTTAATCCGGAAGCTCACAAAAGTTAATGCGCGTCTAAAAACGGCAAAAGAGAAATTTAAACCGATTGAAAAGAAAAAACATATAAAATTGTTCCTTGATGTTAAAAAAAGCTCCAGCAAGCTGAAATCTCGTATTCATGCATTGAGCCGGATACAACAGGACCTTTCGGAAAAGCAAAAGAAAAAAATTATCAAAAAAGCAGATGCCCTGAATACAAAGCTGAAGAATGTCGGGAAAAATAAAAAGAGCAAAACAATGGCCGTGTTATTAAAAGAGATTCAATCTTTTTCAAAATTGATCGAATAAATGATATCTTGAATGAAAAAATTGCTCATACTAGGGGATATTCACGCGAATTATCCTGCCTTGAAGGCAATTTGGAATTATGTCCGGCCTGCTGCATTCGATCGGGTCATCAATACGGGTGATTCGACGGTTTACGGCACGTTCCCCAATGAAACCATTGAGTGGTTTCGCAAACTGGGCGACAAAGCAGTCTGCATTTTAGGAAATACGGACCGGCGTATCTTGAGAATTGTAAAGGGGAAGGGATTAAAAAAACCGCGAATGGAAGAAAAACGCGTAATGTACTTCTGGACAGCAAAAAACCTGTTGCCGGAAAATACCGCATATCTGAAATCATTGCCCGAACAATGCGATTTCAAATTAGATCGTATCCATTTAGGGCTATTTCATGGATGCTTTAATCGCCCCAATAAACAGATTTTGCCGGATATGCCGGATACTCGTTTTCATCAACTGGCCGGGGACGCTCCTTACGATATTCACATTATGGGTCATTCACATGTGCCGTATTATAAATGCGTCCACGGCGTTCATTTCATCAATCCGGGCAGCGCTGGGCGCATGTTTGACGGTGATCCGCGGGCATCCTTTGCCGTCCTCAAGATTTCCCCGGGGAACATAGCCGTTGAACATTTTCGAATCCCCTATACGGTAAAAACCGTGGTGGAAGGGCTGAAGAAAAACCGGTTACCTGATATTTACACCACCATGTTTCGAACCGGGAAAAAACTAAATTAGGTGATGTTTTCATGAATTCAAAAAAAATAGAAACAGACAAATCAGAACCGTCAGGCAGGCCGAGAGAGAGTTCGCAGGTTCAAAGCATGCCTTTGGTGACAAAGGCCGAATCCGATATCGAACCGGGCAATCAAGGCAAAAGAGCTCAAAAAATACAAAAAATCCTTAACAAAAAATACAAAGAAGAGATCCTTAAAAATATCTTAGAGAAGTATTACAATTCCGAGGAGCTAAAGCCCTACCAGGCCGAGCTTATTAAAATGCAACGCCATCTTGAACGAACCCAGAAAAAAATGGTGGTTCTTTTTGACGGAAGAGACGCCTCCGGTAAGGGGGGGACCATCCGCCGGGTGACACGCTATATGAATGAAAAGAGATGCCGTGTGGTTGCGCTGGGAAAACCGAGTGAGCATCAAAAAACAGAGCTCCATATCAAACGATATGTCGAACATTTTCCTCGTGCTGGAGAGCTCGTCCTGTTTGACAGAAGCTGGTATAACAGAGCACTGGTGGAACCGGTGATGGGTTTTTGTACCGCGAAACAATACAGACGATTTTTGAAAAAAGTAATTTTCTATGAACAAAATTTTTTCGAAGAGGAAAGCAAAACTATTCTGCTGAAGCTCTATTTTTCCGTAAGCAAAGAAGAACAGGCAAGACGCTTTGAACGCCGAAAAAATGATCCTTTAAGACAGTGGAAACTTTCCGAGGTGGATTTGCAGGCGCAAAAATTATGGCACGAATTTTCTGTAAAAAAATTCAATTTATTGAAAAAAACACATGCACAAAGATCGCCCTGGTTCATTGTACGGTCGAATGACAAACATCTGGCACGAAGAGAAACAATGAAGCTGATTCTCAATTCCGTGCCTTACAGAGGTAGGAGCCGAAAATTTAATTTCAGGACGGATCCGGAAATCGTTGTCGCAGGCGACAGGGAATTGCAGTTAATGAAAAATCAGAAGAAACAATTCGGTGATTATCTGGTGTGATTCATCGGAGGCATCGAGATGATAACAGCAAGAGGGGGAAAGAATGAGGAAAAATCATAGAAGCAAGAAGGATACCGATAAAAAACATGAGGCCGCAGAAGCAAAAAAAAATAATATCATAAAATTGAAAGGTGCTGTGGAAGAGAAGGGAAAGCAAAAACACAAAAAGAAATTATCAGAACACACGGCCTTTAAAAATATGGATAAAAAGAACAAAAAAGATCGCCAGGCAGTGTATGTAAAGAAATTTACATTGCGTTATGAAGAAGAACTGCACAAACTCCAGATTGAACTCTTGAAGATGCAAAAACAGGTCTTAAAGGATGGCTTACGCCTGCTTATGCTGTTTGAGGGGCGCGATGCAGCAGGAAAAGGGGGTACGATCAAAAGAATCACGGAGCACCTGAATCCACGGGGTACACGCGTAGCCGCCCTGCTCACCCCCAGCAACACAGAAAGGACGCAATGGTATTTCCAGAGATACATGCAACACCTTCCATCGTCAGGTGAAATTGTTCTGTTCGACCGGAGCTGGTACAATCGGGCCATGGTTGAACCGGTCATGGACTTCTGTACGGATGAGCAAA
>CAYQNS010000088.1:0-15212 GCA_964418755.1 uncultured Desulfobacteraceae bacterium | reverse complement strand
CCTAATATCCCATAATTGGCCGCGCCTGACAAGATGGGGTTAATAGAGCGCTTACCCTCTTTCCATCGGTTAAAAGAAGTATCTCCTGACAGGCGTCCCGGCTACGGTCCGTTTTAAAGTCCTTTGTTATCGGCCGGTTTTGCGCAGGGCCGTCGGAAGTATACCGATTTTTTTGCCACAAGAGCAAAAATTTTAATTAAGCGCCTAAACTAAGCCGGATAAACCGGTGCTGTTGAAAACACGCCGCAAATTACAAATTTCAAGCACCAAAAGACAAACAAGTTCCAAACTTCAATATCTAAATCTCAAATAAGAGCCAAAACAAATTATTTACTCACACATAGCCTATAGTTGTTTTGAAATTTGGAATTTTAATCATTGTGTTTATTTGAAATTTGTTTTTTGACATAAAAAACACGAATTTTAGAATTTAGATACTGAATTCTGTATTTGCTGTAGAAAGACAGAAATGAAAAACAGTGTAACAAATTTCGATAATCAACAAAACAGGTTCCGGCACCACCTTGGGGCTCTGGTCTTCCTGGCTGTCATTTTCTTTTTTAATTTTATCGGCAGGGTCATTCTGGCGCCGTTAATGCCCATCATTGAAAAGGATCTGCATCTTAGCCACAGTGCCGCAGGATCTCTTTTTCTGATGCTATCTGCGGGATACTTTGTTTCACTGGCAGGTTCCGGGTTTGTCAGCTCCCGTTTGACCCACCGGAAGACCATTATTCTGTCTTCCGTGACCGTGGGACTGGCCCTGCTTGGTATCTGTTTCAGCCGAAATCTGGGGGCGATTCGCCTGACGCTTGTGCTTCTGGGCCTGGCTGCCGGTCTTTATCTGCCTTCGGGTATTGCAACAATTACGCATTTGATCAGCTCCAGGCATTGGGGCAAGGCCCTTTCGATTCACGAACTGGCACCCAATTCGGGTTTTATGGCGGCCCCCATACTGGCCGAGATTATATTGATATGGTTTCCCTGGCGCGGCGTTCTGGCCGCGTTGGGACTGAGCGCCGTTTGCCTGGGCATTGCCTATGCACGCTGGGGGCGCGGTGGGCGATTTGCCGGTCAGGCCCCTGATCTTCATGCGGTACGGCGACTTGCGGCAGAGCCTGTTCTCTGGATCATGATGATTTTGTTCAGCCTTGCCATCGGCAGCACCATGGGCATCTATACGATGCTTCCGCTTTATCTGGTTACGGAGAGGGGCATCGACCAGGGCTGGGCAAACACATTGATCGGACTTTCACGAATTTCCAGTGTGGGGATGCCTCTTTTAAGCGGGTGGGTATCTGACCGATTCGGTACCCGGCCGGCTATGATATGGGTTTTCTTTTTTACCGGGATTGCAACCCTGTTGCTGGGGATTGTAAGAGACGAGTGGGTGATTGGTCTTGTTTTTCTTCAGCCCATGGTGGCCGTCTGCTTTTTCCCGGCCGGTTTTGCGGCCCTGTCCTCCATTGGGCCGGCTGAAACCCGAAACGTTGCAGTCTCCATGATAATCCCGCCCGCCTTTTTAATCGGCGGCGGCATTTTCCCCACCCTGATCGGATTTTCAGGTGATATGGGAAGATTTTCATTGGGAATCGGGCTTGCAGGAGGGCTCATCCTTTGCGGAACCATTGTGGCCTATTTTCTCAAATTCCCGGCCGAGTGACGATTTTTAAAAAGGATCGTATTTTCATGACAAATCAAACGATTTCACGCGAAGGTTTTTGTGTCCCTCTTGCGAGAATTTGTAACACCTGAAAATTTCGCGACATCAGCCCTGAAACAACCGAGTTCCCGGGCACTGATTTACACATTGCATGCCCAGCTTTCGCTACAGTCCCTGTTCGCCCCTCTGTCCGATGCCCGCTGCCTTGCCTGAAAGCGAAGCCGATGGCGGGCAGGCCTTGGCTTTACGATTGGGTATTTGATCATTTCACTACAGGATAGAAATTCATTACTGATTTGTAGCTTTCCAGCATAGTAAAATACAATTCCTCTTTGTGTTGTTTCTGAACAATAAAGCTATTATGCACAGGCAGGGCTATTATGTTTTTCTTTAAAAGCCTTTTTAGTATAAACTCCGTTATATCCGTTTCTAAAGTTTGTAGACCAGGACCAATACCCCTACAGAAATATTTAGAAATAGCAGTATGCATTTGCTTAAAGCACTGAATTATTCCATCTATATCTAAATTTTTATCTTGTAATTCATCTCTTAAAGCTTGTTTTGCCCACTTCTCACTTTCAGCATGTAACATTATAAGTGATGCTTTCTTAAATATATTTCTGTCCAGTGGGCCGATATCATATGGATCATATTGAAAATTCACTCCTTCCATATGGTAGCACATGTTAATTTGCATGCTCTGGAAGTCAAGTTCACAAACTTTTTTTCCATTAATTAAAATGCAGGATCTGATACTTGCCGGCAATAAAGGTATTGTACCGTAGAATCTGTCCCCTTGTTCCCAGGAATTATTAGAATACGATCTGTAAATACGTTTATCTTCAATCTGAAATATGACGGAATATAGATTCAGATCTGAGATGGAAAACGTATATTCTTTTAATTTTTGTATTACAGTTTGATGATTTTTTTGTCGGATAAGATGTCCATAATTCTTTTTAAATTGTAACATTACAAGCTCAAAAACAGTCATTTTCTCCAGATTTGTTCTTATATCATCAAAACAGTGTTTGCTCATGGTATCAGTGAGTTTAGAGAAAAATGGCAAATCATATATGGAAGGAAACATGAAATTAGAATCAGAACCATTAATCATTGATTCATTGATCAGCGAAATTTTGTAATTATTTATAGAATCAAAGAGAGAGAACATTGACGATAAATTAAGATCAGTACTAGAATCAAGATTGATTGTCAGATTTGAGCCATTAATAAATAAATTATAAGTTTCTAATAAATTGTCAGATTTATCAATTTTTGTGGATTGTTCTTTATACATTATGTTTTTGTTCAAGTCTCCAGTTTGAAAGATCTTAATCAATTAATTCGGCCGGCTGTTAATTGTTAATATTGCCTTGAACTTTTTTATATCGATGTTTTTTGCACGAATGCGGAATGGGGATATTCATTTGAAACAACAACTTCCGGGTTGAAAAATGTTTTGCCCTGCCAGGACAATTCCGGCCCTATTTAAGAAATCAGTTTATCAGCCCGGCAATTCTAAGGCAAGCGCATATTATAAATGTATTGAAAGCCATTTCCATCTGTTTTTTAAGCCTGCCGGATGTGGTTGACTCTTTTGTGTGATTTTGGTACGTTATCTGAAATTTGAGATATTTTTTAATACTATGCCGGAAGGCAGTTGCAAGTTAAAAACAGAGGAGCGTTTCCGCGGCCCTGAAAGGCTTCGTTGTATTTATAGCGTATTTTCGATAACCCCCAAAAAAGGAGAGTTCTGTCATGACGTCAACAGCCTGGCCCACATCCAATTGGCCCGAAGGTGTACAGCACGACATTTCCGGATATGAAAAATCGCTTACCTCTATTCTGGATGATGCTGCACGCGACTACCCCGACAAGGTCTATACTCTTTTTAGTGATGCCTCCCGAACCTATGCCCAGGTGAAAGACACTGCCGACCGGGTGGCCTACTTTCTGGCTTCAAGGGGTATTCAAAAAGGAGACCGGATCGCTGTATTCCTGCCGAACCTGCCGCATTATCCGGCCATTTTTTTCGGTATTCTCAAGGCCGGCGGAATTTGTGTGACCTGTAATCCGCTCTATACAGCCCCTGAACTAAACTATCAGTTAAAAGATGCCGGTGCAAAAGCGCTTTTCTGCATGGATCATCCGAATTTCTATCCCACCACTGTTGAAGCCATCGAGAAAACAGATGTCGAAACGGTGGTCATCTGCAATGTCAAATCCTATCTGCCCAAACTTAAAGGATTTATCGGCGGGTTGCTGGGGAAAATACCCCGGGCTGAAAAACATGAATCCGGTCATTTTTTCTTTGACGATGTTGTATCTGCCGCACGGCCCGAATCTCCGGAAATTCAAATTAACCCCGGGGAGGATCCGGCCCTGATTATTTATACCGGAGGAACGACCGGTGTGCCCAAAGGCGCGGTTCTGACACATGCAAATTTTGTCTATGATCTCATGGCACTTGACGAGTGGGGCCGACTGGTTCATGAAAAAGGCGGGGAGCCGGAAAAATTTCGATCCGGCGGTTTCCATACCTATCTCGGGGTCCTGCCCTGGTATCACAGTTTCGGTTTGACCGTGGCCATGCTGTCTGCCTGTGCCACCGGCAGCAGATTGATATGCATTCCCGACCCAAGGGCCGGTGATCCGCCCTTTACCGAAGTCCTCAAGGCCGTGCAGAAATACAAGCCTACGATAATGCCGGCCGTTCCCACTATTTTTGTGGCCTTTACCAACCATGTTCATATCGACCAGTATGATCTAACCTCGCTGATGGGATGTTTTTCCGGCGGGGCTCCTCTGCCTCCCGAGGTTTGCAAACAGTTCGAGGAGAAAACCGGTGCTGTTATTTTTGAGGGCTATGGTCTCAGCGAGACAGCTCCGGTGGCCAGCGCAAATCCCACCAATACGGTCCAGCGCAAGATAGGCTCGGTTGGATTCCCCATGCCGGGTACGGACATCAAGGCAGTCGACCTGGATACAGGTCTGACATCTCTGGCCCAGGGCGAAGATGGTGAACTCGCCATCAGCGGTCCCCAGGTCATGCAGGGATACTGGAACCGTCCCGAGGATGACAAGGAGGTTTTCCGTGAAATCGATGGCCGTCGTTATTTCCTGACCGGTGATATCGGCCATATCGATGAAGATGGTTATATCCTGATTACGGACCGAAAGAAAGATATGATTATAGTGGGCGGATTTAATGTGTATCCCCGGGATGTGGAAGATATCCTTTTTACCCATCCCAAGGTGGCCCTGGTGGCGGTGGTGGGGGTGCCCGATGCCAAAAGCGGGGAGGCAGTCAAGGCATTTATTGAGCTCAAGCCGAAGGTAACCGCCACCGAGCAGGAGATTCTTGATTTTTGCAAAAAGAATATGGCAGGGTACAAGCGGCCCAAAATAGTTGAATTCCGAGATGTCATACCGATGTCCAACGTTGGGAAGGTTTTGCGCAGGGTCCTCAGGGATGAGGAAATAGAGAAGACGATTAAATAATAAGGTGCACGTTTAGAGGTTTACGGTTCAGGAGCTCAATCGCTAAGGAAACAGGGAATGCCGGTCAATTTGAAAATGTGAGCTGCACCCTGAATCGCTGAATGGTTACGAACAATACAAAGGAGACGATAATGAGTACTTTTTTACAGCAGGTCGATAAGGTGGAAATTCTGACCCTGCAGGACAATTATATCGACTTGACCGCTCAGGATAACAGCGACGTGGTGACCCAGGCCCTGCCGCTGAAGGGACTGGAGGTAAAAAACAGCATTTTGGCCGAACACGGGTTTTCCGCGGTAGTGAGGGTTACCCGGGATGATGTTTCCCACAGCATTTTGTTTGATTTCGGCTTTTCAGAGCACGGGGCTGCCTTTAATGCAGATGCATTGGGGTGGATATGACCACAGTAGAGGCCTTTGCACTTTCCCACGGCCATCTGGATCATGTGGGCGGCATTGATCAGCTCTCCCAGCGGGTCGGTAAAAAGGGGGTCGATCTGGTTCTGCATCCGGAAGCCTTTCGGAATCCTCGCTATTTGAAGATAACCGATGATTTCAAGGTGTTCTTTCCCGCCTTTACGCGGGAAAAAGCTGAAGCCGCGGGAGTACACCTGGTGGAAACCGAAAAGCCGTATCCGATGATGGAAGGCACTATCCTGTTTCTTGGTGGTATCCCCCGCAGGACTGCTTTTGAGAAAGGCGCGCCGAATCTATGCTATGAGGAGGATGGCGTGGAAAAACAGGACCCTATAGATGACGACAGTGCGTTGGTTTTTAATGTCAAAAACAAGGGTCTGGTGATTCTTTCCGGATGTGCACATGCCGGGATTGTCAATACGGTTGAGTATGCCCGGGAAGTAACCGGTGTCCATGAAATATTTGCAGTGATGGGCGGGTTTCATCTGACCGGCGCGGACATGGATGCCGTCATTGCACCGACAGCTCGGGCATTAAAGGTGCTGGATCCCGTGTACATCATTCCGACCCACTGCACCGGCCGGGCTGCTGTAATGCACATTGAAAAAGAAATGCCGGATAAATTTTTGCTGAATATGTCCGGAACCCGGATGACGTTTGCCGGATAATTGCTATTGATCCGGAATATGAAATCAATCGATGAATTTGATGCTTAAAAAAGCGGCCTTTTTATTTTATGATCTGGCCTGGAATTTTGCCATTCCTGCGCTTCGCCGAAACCAGCGCCTTGCCGAGGGGTTTGATCAACGGACGCTTCGGAACAATGTACTGAAAAAATCGGACCTGTGGATCCACGCCGCATCCGCGGGTGAATCCTATCTGGCTTGCTCTCTTCTCAGGCACCTGAATTTCCCCGTGCGGGTCAGAATACTGATCACCACCGACACCCGTCAGGGAATGGAAATCCTGGAACGGGCCATTGAGGATATCGCTCCGGATAAGGAAAATATGGAGGTGTACACGGCCTATTTCCCTTTTGACAGGCCGGCTATTATGAAAGCCGCGGTCAGAAAGATTTGTCCAAAAATTATGGTTCTTCTGGAATTGGAGATTTGGCCCGGAATGCTCTCGGCCTTGAAAAAATACGGTTCTAAAATACTGATTATCAACGGCAGAATCACCGCCGGGAGCCTGAAAAGATACCTTCTCTGGCCCTCTTTCTGGCATGGTCTCACACCGGATAAAATTCTCGCTATTTCAGAAAACGACGCCCGTCGTTTTGCCATGTTGTTCGGAAAAGAACGGGTCCGGGTGATGCCCAATATGAAGTTTGACAGACTCGGCAGTTCCGAGGCCCAAAAGAGACATTCGCTTGACAAAATACTTCCGTCCGATAAACCCCTGATTGTCCTCGGTTCCACCCGACAGGAGGAAGAGCCGCTCATTGAAAAAATTATTCTCCGTGTCTGTCGCAGTGTGCCGGAAGCGATTATCGGGCTGTTCCCGCGTCATATGCACAGAATAAACCACTGGAAAACAGTGCTGGAGCGTACAGGCGTATCATGGATTTTGCGATCCGAAATTGAAAACGAGAATGAGGAATCGGCTTCACACAGAAGGGTTATCCTCTGGGACACCTTTGGTGAACTGAGCATAGCCTATGAACGAGCAAAAGCCGTGTTTGTCGGCGGCAGTCTTGCGCATCTGGGCGGACAGAATTTTCTGGAGCCTCTCATCTGCGGCGTCATACCCGTGATCGGCCCCTCTTGGGAGAATTTCGCCTGGGCGGGCCGTGAAATTATAGACCAGGGACTTGTCCGCATAGCTACAGACTGGAAAAAAGTTGCGGATATTCTGGCGGAAAATGTGAAAATTTCATCGTCTCATAAAAAAATACGTGAAGCTGCGCTCCACTATGTAAAGAAACGCCAGGGCGGCACAGCCGCTGCTTGCAGACTGATTGCTGAATGGATTTTTGATTGTCCTGCCGGTGGCAACAAATAACAACTAACAATAAGCAGATGAACAAATGACAACTCTTCCAAAATGTTACGGCGTTATTCCGGCGCGTTATCAGTCTCATCGTTTTCCGGGCAAACCATTGGCCGAAATTTTGGGCAAGCCCATGTTTCAGCATGTTTTTGAACGTGCAAAACAATGCCCCGAATTTAGGCAGGTGGTCCTGGCCACCGACGATCACCGAATTTTTTCAGCCGCTGAAAAACGGGGCGTTTCGGTGGTGATGACACGAAATGATCATCCGAGCGGAACAGACCGGGTGCTCGAAGCGGCCATGCTGCTTCAGGTGCCTCAGGATGCTGTGGTGGTGAACATTCAGGGCGATGAACCCGCGCTTGATCCGGTTATGCTCACAGAACTTGTCCGCCCTTTCGTGAAACCCGGGGTGCAGGTGACGACTCTGGCAAGAAAGATCAGCCCCGAGGAGGCCGAGAACCCGGATAGGGTCAAGGTGGTTTTCGCGAGAGATTGCAAGGCACTCTATTTCTCCCGAGCGCCCATCCCCCATCCCCGTGACGGGGAAACGGACGCGTTTTACGGGCACATCGGGCTATACGCGTTTCGTATGAATATTCTGGAGCAATTTGCAAAATTCGGCCCGAGCCGTCTTGAAACCGTGGAAAAACTGGAACAACTTCGTCTGCTTGAAAACGGAATATCGATTCATGTGGTCACGACCGATTATCAGAACGTTGGAGTGGATCGCCCTGAAGACATAGAGACAGTGAGTAAGATTTTGATGGGGAAATTATAAAAAAAAAGGGTTTGCAAGCTATTATGCTCGTAAACCCTTGATATTCATGGTGGGCGGTACTGGGTTTGAACCAGTGACTTCTACCGTGTGAATTTACTTTATAACTATTTGAAATTGTTGACAATATATATAATTATATAATAACGTATAAGAATATATAATGATTCTTGGAAATGAGAATGATACGCCTTCTATACTGTTTTATGGTTTTTAACCGTGTTTGTTTTTATCGTGGTCACAAAATGGTCACACGCTTGGTCACATTTTTTTTGGTTATTTAGTCACAATTCTTAAAATAATTTTAGCAGTTTCCGGAACCGGGAGAGCTCCCCGACAAACCGGTCTGTAGGATGGTGTTTAATATTACGTGGTTATCGATGCTTGACAACCCGCGTTCGATGTAGTATATTTAAATTAATACGAAATCGGATTCTATCGGATAGCCCCCTTTATAGGGCCTGCTAAAAGAAAAGCCCGATCGAAGTAGGGTTCACAAGTTCGCTTAGGATATTTTATCTTGGCGACAAAATCAGTATCGGTTTCTATCGGATAGCCCCCTTTATAGGGCCTGCTAAAAGAATAGCCCGATCGAAGTAGGAGTATACAAGATAGGATAGTGGGTACCCAATCCCGCCCCTGTAGACTTGTGTAGTCTTTTTTTGGTCGGGCTTTTTTATTGGCTGCGGACCGAAAAGCTTATAAGTCAATTAATTCAATCGGTTAAACTATTATTAAGGGGAAAAGGAGCCAAAATATGGACGAAAAAATGATCGTTAAAGATAAACAAGAACTTTTGACTGTTAAAGAACTGGCAGATTTTTTAAAGGTACCAGTATCGTGGGTATACGCCAGAACTAGGCAAAAAGGACCTGACGCGATGCCTTGCATCCGTGCGGGCAAGTATCGCCGGTTTTTAAAGGATGCTGTCCTTGACTGGCTGGAAATCCAGCAGAGGGCCGCATAATGGATGCTCTCAATAAAAAAACCTCGTCTTCAGGCTGGCAGGCCAACGAAAACGAGGTTAAACAATCTGATATAAATACTATCATGCCCGCCATAAAAAGCAAGTCTTATCTATATGTTGACGGGCCTATCGACCATTTTAAACAAGCTATTGAAAAAGCCGGGATGACTCCACCGGACCATATCACATCGGGGCAAATGGAACGCTTTTCAGGCACCGGGCAAAAAGATAGAAATGCCTGGGCCATCTTTTTTTTAAATATAGATGGAACGGCGGGCGGGTGTTTTGGTGACTGGAAAACAGGTTTTTCGGAAACATGGCTTTCAAATGGCAATCGAACCCTGAGCGCTGGACAGCAACGCGAGTTTGACCGGATGCTTCGGGAAGCCAAAGAAAGATATGAATCCGAGCTAAAAGAAAAACATCGAGCGGCAGCAATCGAAGCACAAAAGATATGGGATAGGGCCACACCGGCGCCACCAGATCACCCATATCTGATTCAAAAGGGAGTCAAGCCCTATGGTATCCGATGCCAAGGAAAGGCTTTAATCATCCCTGTCATGGATGCAGGCGGGGCCATTTCTTCACTGCAAAGAATTTTACCGGACGGCCAAAAACGTTTTTTACCGGACGGAAAGACCAAGGGCGGGCGATTTATTATCGGAGATCCTGCCGGCAGCGATAAAATTTTTATTGGTGAAGGTTACGCCACCGGCGCAAGCATCCATGAGGCCACCGGCAAGCCTGTTGTCGTGGCTTTCAATGCTGGGAACCTGGAAGCCGTGGCGCGGCATATCAGTAAGCTTTATCCAGACCATGAAATTATTATCACCGGCGACAACGATCTTAAAACAGAAGGAAATCCGGGAAAGGCGAAAGCTGAAGAGGCGGCGGCGGCCATTGGTGCGGCGGTTGTGCTCCCATCCAATGATGGTGATTTTAACGATCTATACGGGGCCGAAGGGCTTGAGGCTGTCAGGACCCAACTGTTAGAAGCACAATTTAAACCTGATGCCATGTCAACGGAATGGGATCTTGCAAAACAATTATTCCCAAAGACCGCCTTTCCCTGGGAAGCGTTCCCTTTGGATATTGCAGACAGCATTAAACAGTTAGCGCGATCTTGTGCAACGTCTTCACAGTCATTACCAGGGGCAGCAATGGCAGTTTTTGCAAGTGTCCTTGGTGCCACCGTTTCTATTTCCCCTAAACGATCTTGGAAGGCACCCTTGATTTTTTGGTTTGTTGATATTCGCGAAAGTGGCGACGGCAAGACACATGCAGCAAGGGCTTTGTTGAACCCATTGTATGCTGCACAAACTGCCAGTGACAAAGATTATGAAATGCGGATACAGGAATGGCAGGCCAAAGATAAAAAAGACCGTGGGCCGGAACCAAAACGGGCAAGGGGTTATTATATGTCTGATTTGACGCTTGAGGGTATTCGGGAAGACCTGTCAGGCCATGGTGGGACTGTTTGTGTACTGGATGAATTATCGGCACTCCTGAACGCACAGAATCAATATAAATCAAAAGGCACCGACCGGGAAGCATGGCTTTCACTATATGACGGCAAGCCGACCAGGATTGTCAGGGCCAGCAAATCAAAAACGATCACCGGGGCGCGGTTAAATTTATTTGGTGGAATACAGCCGGCAGTATGGCGAAAAGTTTTCGGCGGGGACGATGGTATCTATTTGGTTGATGGTACTGTTTACAGATTATTGCCTACCTATGAGGGGTCAAAATTCTATCCTTTAACCGAGGAATCCTGGAGTAAAAAGAATCAAGCCGTATGGGAGAATACTCTAAGCCGGGCCATGACCTGGGCGGATAATAAAATTTCTGATGAAAAATGGAAGCCTACTGTCCTGATGTTGGATTCTGAAGCCGGGCAGCATTTCATTGCCTGGAGAAACGATCTTTATTCACAAAGAAAAGAACTGCCAAAACCAATAAGGGACTTTATCCCAAAGATCACCGGGGCAGCTTTACGACTGGCAGGGGTCTTGTATTGTATCAGACGATTCAATTTAAATAGCGAACCAGGGCAGATTCTAACTATTGAAGATATGCAACGGGGCATTGATGCAGCACGATTTTATATGGGCCATATCGTGGGCGCACTGCATTTAATGACGGATAAAAATCATATCACCGATGAAGAGATCACCGACCAGGTTAAACACTTGGTAAAAACGCTTGAAATTTTAAAACCTGAGATTGATTCCGGGCGTCTGGCAATCGGTTATATTTGGGAACGATTCAACGAAAATTGCAAACCTGAATTAAAGTTATCCAATGCCAAGGCGATGGGGGCACTACTTAGAAGTTGTGAGCTAACCATAACGGCAGGTGTGCATAATGCGAATGGGAAACGTTCTGTGAAATGTCTTATTTGGGATGAAAAAATAAATAAACTCTTAAAAACATGTCTGCAATGTCTGCAACGTCTGTCAGGCCAAGAAAATAAAGGGCGCAGAGGTGCAGACGTGGAACTTTCAATGTCTGCTATGTCTGCAAATAACGACCAAAATTCAGCAAGGGTGCAGACATTGCAGACGACAGATAAACAACGTCTGTATGCGGGAACTACTGATAATAAAGAGTTTACAGACAATGCAGACATTGCAGACGTCTTTTCCAGTGTAAATAAAAAAACCGGACGTGTTACGGGGACCATATGACGGCACACGATGTTTTAAAAACCGCAGATCAACGGGGCATTCAATTTAATATTGTCGGGCATGAGATCCGTTTTGATGCACCGGAAGGCGCCATGGATGATGAACTTATCCGACAGATGAAAAAACACAAGGCGCACTTGCTCACCTTGTTGGATAAAAAAAACATATGGTGCTCTACAAATTGCCTCAAGGGTGCACGGCGCCATATTGATGGCATGCCGGTATTGTGGTGTAACGAATCCGACCAGGCGGTTATTGATTTGGAGTCCTGCCCACTGGAACATTGGGTTAAAAATTCTGAAGGAAGGCCGGTAAATGGATCTTGAGGTGTTTACGATTCAATTAGACACAGCAGAAAAAGAGGCAAGAGACATCCTGAGAATATTCGGTGAACTCTCAATAACGTCTAAACTGGTGGATGCAGAACCTACCATGGGAAACATTGTCGCTATGATGACAGCCCGATGGGTACTTGATGCATGGGCGAAAGATAATCGAACCGGGCGCTTGAATTAATTTCAAAAGGGGTTTGTATGCTCACACAGAAACAAATTGAACAGGATTTCAAACAATGGCAGGCCCGGCTTGATAAAGCGCAACGGGTGCTTGTCGAATTACCCAAAGGCAGGTTGCCATACCCTGAACATAAAAGGCGGGAAAACCGCAGGCAACAGAACGAATCAGAAATTCAGCATGTGAAAGGTCTTTTTAGAATTGCCCGGGAGGGACTTCGGGAAAATAGGTTTCCCGGCTACACACACACTACTTGAATTTTGGAAAAAATTGGAAGGTATAGCGAATGAACGGGGAAACAAAGCAAAAGGCAATAGAAATGCTTGCCGCCGGATGCACTGGTAGCGAAACGGCAAAGGCGACAGGAACTTCAAATGCAACGGTAAGCCGATTAAGAAACAGAAAAGATATTAAACCCTTATTGGACGCCGGTTTCCGGGAACTTGTGGGCCGATGTATCGATAATGCAGTCAATAATACAGCCATGCTTATTGGATCTGCTAATAAGCATCTGACAAAGTTATCCCAAAAAGAAACAGTCGACCCCAAAGCATTTGAGGAAGCCAAGGTATTATTTGATTTGGCAGGGAAACGGGAGAAACGCGTCTTTGACGCTGCCGGTTTTGGTAACCCTCAAACACAATCGGTACATTTGACGAATATCACCAATAACCTAAACCAATCGCTTGACCCGGCAGTTATAGACCTGCTCAAGGCCGCGATGCCTGGGACCAATGGCCATGAGGATGTTATTGACGTGGACTTGGAGTTGGATAATGAGGAACCGGCAAACAGTAATTAGAGCCAGTTATGGGGTTTTGTGTTTTTCATAATATGAGTAACGTAATATCAAGGGGTTACATGGTTATGCGCGAACGGGTTTTTGTTCATTTCCTTTGCTTTTCGACTGTTTTCGTAACTGTTGACATAATACCCGTTATCATAACCACAGGATTATCAGTGATAGGCAGGCAATACAAGGTATTAAGGCGCCCTGCAAATAAGGCACACAGGCAGCCGGAGTGTCTCTATTCGTGGTGGTGGTGTCCCTGCCCTGCGCCACTGCCGGCAATGTAGGCCTACTCTTGATAGATCGGTGAGAGGCAGGGGGTGGGGGGGAGCAGACAGCAGGGGGTGGGGGTAAGGTTCCATATATGATACCGCGCAACACACTAAGGGTAAAACCCGTTGTATCAGGCCCGGGCAGATAGACGAAATAGGCTTTTCTACTAGGGAAATGGTCGTGTAGGGTATCATCTGGACAGCGTTCACACACGGGGCAAGAATATATAGACAATGGATTTTATATGTTGAAATAACCCCTATACGGTTCTTTGATAAATTTAAATCCGCAAGGTAGCTGTGATAACAACCCGGCTGAAGTGGTTGTAAATTGTGGGTAGGCAATCGCAAGGAACGATGCTGAGACACTCCTGCTACAGCAGGTAGGTTTTGCCATTTCCGGAAAAATGGTACTTACGATTCTGAATATTTTCTTGCTGAATCAATATTTTGGTATGTTCGTATTATTCAAGATAGATAGCAGTAAGCACCGGTCTTAAGAACTTTGTGATATGATTTGGCTATTTGTAACGCTAAGCTAACCGGAACCCTTTTGCGTCCGAGTTCAGCGTCGGGTTATGTGTTTTTAATTCCTCATTGTCTTTGATTTCAATTTTCAACATTTCCCTATTATTGTCATATTTTCAGCATCAAATTTATATTTTACAATTTTTCCATTTATTATCAATTCTATTGCTTGTTCAATAACTTCTATCGGAGCAATAAACCATTCCCTTGGACTATGTCTTTTCCCTTTTTCATCAAAGACATCTAATTCCAAACATGAATTGCCAAAGAAATTATGAAGTAATTGCTCTAATTTATGCGGATTCATATTAAAACATTTCCATGCTCCTTGAATCCTTACAGGAGCCATCAAATAAGTCGGTTCTTTCTCTGCATTTTTTATTCGTTCTTCAACTTCTGATTTTGAGTAACCAATTTTGTAAAGATTCTGTATTGATATAATTCGTTCATCGGTACTCTTAGATTTCAAAACATAGATATATCCGACTTCTTCATCTTCAGTGGCAATGTTGCTAAACTTCTCGATAAAATTTTCGTTTACTTTCTCAATATTTTGTGTAACGACACGGCCATTTGCATAGAGGATTTTAGCCAAAGAACGATATAACATAGTTGACATTGTTCCATTCTCAAAAATACATTTTGTCCTTCCGTCTTTTCTAATACGTTTACCACTTGAAAAGGTTTGTTCTTCTATAGATATATTTACTTTTTCAAGTAGCATTAGAACACCATTATGAACGTAGAAATCGCCTTCTCTTAGATTGTCTTTTTTAAACTCAATTAATTTTCGTTTGCCGTTTGCTAATTCTTTTTGTATCTCTTTGAATATAGATTCGTATTTGTCAAAATCATTGCACGGTTTCCTGTGTGCAATAAAATCTGATTCAGCTCTTTCGTAGTCTTTTGGAGTATGTTTAAAATCGAATAAACCTTCTGAATCACCACCTAAAATATCTAATGAATCATCACTTAATAAATCGTCAATAGAGTTTATCTCTTTTGGTTTTCTATATTCTACTTGTGGTTCACTGACTTTATTTATTCCAAATATTGGTAATAAATTATGAATATCATGCTCTTTTAATAATCCAATTTTTGT
>CAYQNS010000087.1:0-15326 GCA_964418755.1 uncultured Desulfobacteraceae bacterium | reverse complement strand
TTGGAGCCCGGCATGCCTGCCGGAATCATCGCACTTGCACCTAAAGCCGCACTCAGGGCCAGGAACTTGCGCCGGGAAATTTCACCGCGTTGGAACATTTTCTCGATTTTTTCTAGCATTGTCTTCCTCCTTGGGTTGGGTGGTTCGAAAAAGGATATCGGCCCGGTCTGCACAACCAAGCCATCTTCTTAAGGTTTTTACAGCAGCAGTTTTCTCCGATTCCTGCTGTTAAAATCCCAATAAAAAAAGCAGTTTCTATTCGGACTACTATTTCTTTTTTCTTTCCTGATCTTCTGCATCAGCTTCTTCAACGATGGCACGCAGTGCCACTTTTACGTCATCACTCAGCGGTTCAGGTTTGTGATTTGCCATAATATCCGCGGCTTTTTCAGCAGCCCGCTGGGCTATATCTTTACCTCCTTTTCCAAGCCAGCGGTCATAATTCCCGCGCTCAATGATGTTGGGTGAAGATGGCAATGTCCGCATATACTTCATTGTGTGAGGCTGCGACAGATGATCACCACCGGGTCCTACCGCTTTGATCACATCTATTGCAAGATTCTCATCATCAACGACGATGCCCTGCATCACTTTCCGAACCATTTTAAAAATATCATTGTCAATCACCAACTGGGTGTAACTGAAAATAAGTCCTGAATCCAGCATTCCGGCACCATAAATCAAATTTGACCCCGCATTGGCCGCGCACATGGCTGTCAGGGTCTTTTCATGACCGGCCTGTGCGTCAGGTAATTTGGAGTCAGCCTATCCGCCGGCGGAAAAACTCGGCAGCATGTATTTTTGTGCCAGGACCGGAGTGGCCGCGTTGAGCAGGCCACACTCCGGGGAACCCACCGGGGTCGTGGTCAGCCTCAGGTCAAACATCAGGGAGGAACAGCCGTAGATGACCGGGGATCCCTTGCATGTGAGCTGGTGCAGAACAATGGCCCCCAGTATCTCACAGTTGTGGGTGACCAGGGATCCTGCCAGGGTGATTGGCCCGGATACACCGGCCATAACCATGGAAATTAGGTTGCAGGGCACACCGGCCCGGGCACAGGTCATGACGCCGGTACAACAATTTACATCAAGCATCAAAGGGCTTGTCGGAGAGCAATTGATCGTGCAGATGGGGTGTTCCCTTAATTTATCTTCCCCACCCACGATGGCCTGGGCCATCTTGATGATCTTGCCCGCACGCCAGCCGTTGCCAGGCCCGTACACCGTGTGTTTTGTCGTGTTGGCAAAAACCACCTCTGCTTCATGGATGGGTGCCGTGTTTTCCGGCGCATCCCCGGCGTTCAGGGAGCGTTCGCATACATCCACCTCTTCCATGGCATCGGTCAGTAATGCCGCCTTGGCCACATCTTCATTTACTGACCCCCTGACAGTCCCGTCCAGGTCCATCACCGAAACGCCCTGGCCAAAGGTGCAAAAATTGACTCTTTTGCCTTCCAGCACAACATCATGTTTGGGGTTGCGTCCGTACTGAACGATCTTGGGCGGGGCCGAACGGATGCAATCCTCCACCAGGTAAGGGGGGAATTTTGCAATTCCGGTTTTGCGGTCAACCCTGGCACCGCCCCCCTCAAGAATGTCCAGAGCTTCGTTGTCTCCAACAAAAAGTCCTGTTTTTTCCATGATCTCAAGGGTGGCCAGATGAATTTTTTCAATCTCATCATCCCCAAAAACCTTGAACCCAAAACCCCCCGACATGGTCGTGTCTGAGTATAAATTTCGTGTCGCCATTTAATTCACCTCGAAAATATTGAAAAATGACTAAAAACTTCCGTGGTTACACTTAAATCGTTAGAATAAATTTATCGAACTTTTCATGAAGCAATACTTAAAAAATATAAAAAGATTACCATCGAGTTATACAATTTTTTAGCTA
The DNA here is from genome assembly GCA_964418755.1 of uncultured Desulfobacteraceae bacterium. Taxonomy (GTDB): domain Bacteria; phylum Desulfobacterota; class Desulfobacteria; order Desulfobacterales; family 4572-123; genus 4572-123. The sequence continues at coordinate 13,432 of CAYQNS010000087.1, read as the reverse complement.
CGATTACATCTTTTTTGTAAAATAGCAACAATTTTTTTTATCTTTTACAAAATTTTGTTTGTATCTTTCAAATTATTTAGCAACCCACTGAAAATCCAACAATTTTTTCAAGTACCCAACCGGAATTAAATTACTTGACAAACCAGCCGGCCGTTGAGTATGAATGATGTAAATAGACTTGAAAATTGGTAATAACTATGAACATCCCAACCAACATTTCTTATTTAGCAGGTTTTACAGGCTTTTGGTGGCGGCGTCTGTCCCAAGGAGGTGTGGTCACCGACTTATAGCATCTTAACCTGCTATTATAAAAGATGATAAAGGACTGGGGCGCACCGACGCTACAGTCCTTTTTTAGTTTTCAAGGGGCTGGGAAATACCGCAGCCCCTTTTTTATTTTCACACCCGTTAAACAATTGATAGCCGTCCAGAACCACATCCGGGCAGTTATACATCGAACGGAAATAAACATTTATAAGGAGGAAATATCATGCTGATTGTCATGGATAAAAATGCAACATCTGATCAGATCGATGCGGTGGTTGCCGCCATCGAGCAGAAGGGCTACAAGGCACGCCCCATTCCCGGGGGAGAGCGGGTTTCCATCGGGGTCCTGCACAACAAGGGACCGGTGGATGCCGCGCTTTTTGCCGGTTTTGCCGGGGTAAGGGATATTATTCCGGTGACGCGTCCTTATAAATTGGTCAGCCGCGAATTCAAACCGGACGATACCATCGTCCGGATCGAGGACATTGAAATCGGCAACGGCCACCTGACTATGATCGCAGGCCCCTGCGCTATTGAAAGTTTGGAACAGGCCCTGACCATTGCCCGGCATGTACAGCAAAGCGGGGCTCAAATTTTCAGGGGCGGTGCATTTAAACCGCGCACTTCCCCCTACTCCTTCCAGGGATTGGGCCTGGAAGGACTCGAAATCCTGGCCCGGGTACGCGAGGAAACCGGCATGCCGGTTGTGACTGAGGTGATGGATCTTGAAACTTTTGACCTGGTGGAAAAATACGCAGATATCATCCAGATCGGAACCCGCAACATGCAGAACTTCAGTCTGTTGCGCCGGGCCGGTCAATCTCACAAACCGATCATGCTCAAACGGGGGATGGCCGCAACTATCGACGAGTGGCTTATGGCCGCCGAATACATTTTAGATGGCGGCAATGAAAATGTCATTCTGTGTGAAAGAGGGGTCCGGACCTTTGTCCACCACAGCCGCAACACCCTGGATCTGTCGGCCATCCCGTATGTGCGTCATGAAAGCCATTTACCTATTATCGTCGATCCCAGCCATGCTGCCGGGCGGCGCGACCAGGTGATGCCGCTCAGCCGTGCCGCCATTGCCGGCGGGGCCCATGGATTGATGGTGGAGGTTCATCATGCACCGGATCAGGCATTGAGTGACGGTGCTCAATCCCTTTACCCGCAGCAGTATGAAACTCTCTGCCGCGAGGTTAAAGCCATTTTCAACCTGCTGAAGACCGATATTGGGTAAACGCTGGAACCGCAGTGAATATCCGGATACATTGAAAATGAAAGGTTCTCACAGGTGCCGAGAAGGGCTTTATTGGGGACGCTGATTCCCACGGATAGGCACGGATATTTTGAAACAATAAATTTTCTTCCGGTTATTTTCGGTAAAAAATATGGTATAGAGGATTATATTTTTCGAAATAAACTATCCTCTGGGCAAGCCCGGAACATGAAGAGGGGATAATTGCTATCTCAGCGCAGCAAGGGGGAATTCAACCCGATATCTGTCGAACATTTATTATAATCTGTGTAATCTGCGTAATCTGTGGATTCAAATAAAATCAGGCGTCAAACCATGCAGACAATTAAGATTCAAAGCAACGACAAAATTTCCAGGATACTGATCGGAGAACGGCTTGAAAATTTAAGCCGTCTCATACCGGCCGGGCAGGTTGTGGTGATCACCGACACAAACGTTTCCCGTTATTATGGTTCTAAATTCATCGATGCCGAAATCATCACCATAGGAACCGGAGAAAAGTCAAAAACCCTGAAAACCGTTGAAGAAATATACTCCCGGCTGCTGGAATTTAAGGCCGATCGTTCGACCTTTATTGTCGGAATCGGCGGAGGAGTTGTCTGTGACATAGCCGGTTTTGTCGCATCGACCTATATGCGCGGACTGAGGTTCGGGTTTGTGCCCTCAACCCTTCTCGCTCAGGTGGATGCATCCGTAGGCGGAAAAAACGGGGTTAATTTCAAGGGCTATAAAAATATGGTCGGTGTTTTTAACCAGCCGGAATTCGTCATCTGCGACCCCCGGTTTTTAACCACCCTGCCAAACAGGGAAATTCTCAGCGGTTTGGGCGAGATTTTAAAACACGCAGCCATAGCAGATGCCGGTATGTTTGCCTTCCTGGAGGGGAATTATGCCAAAGCCCTTGCCCTTGATCTGCCGGTGATTCAAAAACTGGTATCTGATTCGGTCATGATTAAATCTTCCATTGTCAACCGGGATGAACAGGAAAAAGGGGAGCGGCGCAAGCTCAACTTCGGCCACACCTTCGGCCATGCCATTGAAAAAACGGCCGGCATTTCCCACGGGGAAGCCGTGGGCGCAGGCATGCTGGTTGCCTGCAGGCTTGCCGCCCGAAAAGGCCTCTTGGCCCGGTCGGCTGTCAAACGTTTTAAAACTCTGATGACCCGTCTGGGCCTGCCCACCGACATCAAAGGTAAACCAGCCGCCCTGCTGGATGCAATCCACAAGGACAAGAAACGGGAGGGGACGAAAATACATTTTGTTCTGCTCAATGCCATCGGCAGTTCAGTCGTGGTCGAAATTCCGATAAAAGAGCTTGAAGCTGAAATAGCAGACATTTTGTGATTTGGGATTATCCCTGTTTCATGCGGGTTGTCCCCGGATGCTTATCTCCGGATCACTTGCCGGTATGGAGCGCCGGCGGAAACCAGTCAAGTAAATCTTTTGGTTCGATTATATTTCTAATGCCTGCTCAATATCCTTAATCAGGTCTTCTACATTCTCAATTCCAACCGATAAACGAAGCAAGCTGTCTGTAATTCCTTGTCTGGCCCGTGTCTCAGCAGAAATTTTTGCATGAGATGTTCTAACAGGATCACATATGGTTGTTTCAATGCCTCCGAGACTCACAGCAGGCTTGATAAGCGTTAGTTTTTTCATAAAACCATCTGCTGACAAATTTGAATCATTTAATTCAAATGAAAGCATTGCCCCGAATCCATTCATTTGATCACAGGCGATAGAATGCCCCGGATGAGTACGTAAGCCGGGATAATAAACTTTTTTGAAAATGGAATGGTTGTCCAAGAATTGTGCAATTTGAAAAGCATTGTCAATTTGTTGTCTTACACGAACTGACAATGTTTTCAAACTTCTTTCCAGTATGTAACAGCTCAGGGCATTGAGGTTGCCTCCAAAATTTGCAGCAGTCTTTCTGATTTTACACGCTAAATTTGAAGTTGTTACAGCGGCTCCGCAGGATAGATCACTATGTCCACCCAAATATTTAGTACCGCTGTGAATTACAATATCAATGCCCAGCTTAATAGGATTCTGAATTATTGGAGTTGCAAAAGTATTGTCTATGACCGTAATACAGTTATTGCGTTTAGCTATTTCGGCAACTTCTTGAATGTCTACAATACTCAGAAGAGGGTTTGTCGGGGTTTCAATATAAATAATGCGTGTTTCCGGTTTTACCGCAGATTCGATGGACTCTGCACTGGTGGCAACAAAAGAGTAGGATATGCCGAATCGTTCAAAAAACATCTCTACAAAGGCATGGCTACCGCCATATATTTCATCCTGTAAGATGACATGATCACCAGTCTTTAAAAAAGAAAGAAGTACTGTACTTATGGCAGCCATGCCTGATGAAAAAATTATACCATCTTCGGCATCCTCCAACTCACAAATTTTCTGCACGATCACCTTTTGATTAATGGTGTTGAAATATCTTGGATAAGCCACATCCTCTGCATCCAAATATTCATGAGCTGATGAGGGGAATATGGGTGTATTAAGTCCTTTGGTTATCGTATCGGTACCTCCGCCTGAATGAATACATTTTGTTTCAATATGCATATTTTTCTCCTTTCAAAACAGGTTGTTGAATTCAGGTAAAGTATATAGAAGGAAAAGGCAAACATCCATATGAAAATTTTAAATGCTGTGTTAAGAATTCCTTAATGGTTAAAATTGACAAGAAGAGTATTGCCGGATTTCTCTTATGAACAGATAAGATTAATGGGATTTCATCAATTAAAAACATTTATTACAGTCGCCAAGACCGGTAATGTGACAAAGGCGCATTTGAACTAACACCACACCGTCTTCGAAATCCCGCAGATAACAACCGCAACCATTTTTGTGAAGCCTATAAACTTTTTTCAAGCATGCCGATCAAAAATTCCGTCAACTGGCTGCCGACTGGAAAGAGCGAAATGCCGCTCAATTGCATGGATCTCTGTTGAATCCGGTCGCGGTTGCGGAGAAACCTGGAAAAGTGGGCCGTAATGAACCCTGCCCATGCGGCAGCGGTAAAATATACAAAAATGCCGCAACAGGTGATTGAAGTGAACGATGAAGCGCTTTTTTGTCTGTGTTAACAAGGTTATGTGCCACGTCAAATCAGAATAGATGCGCCAGGCGCCTTGCATCATACAAAAGGGGGAATATGATTTTTTTGAAAACTTTTGGCCGTACCGCTCATGAAAGCAGTCGAGCTATTTTTGGAGCAGCTTCATTGGGTTCGGTAACCCAGGATGATGCAGATTGCACACTGGAAATATTATTGAAGTATGGCGTAAATCATATTGATACAGCAGCAAGTTACGGGAATTCGGAACTTCGTATCGGGTCTTGGATGAAAGAGTATCGAAATAATTTTTTTCTTGCGACAAAAACTGACAAGCGGACATACCGGGAAGCAAAGGAAGAATTACACCGATCCCTGGACCGTTTAAAGGTTGATTATGTCGATTTATGGCAGATGCATCTGTTGGTAGATCCTGAAGAATGGAATATTGCAATACATTCAGGCGGAGCAATCGATGCTTTCATTGAAGCAAAAGAACAGGGTTTGACTCGTTTTCTTGGCGTGACCGGCCATGGTCTCGCAGCCCCTTCGATGCATCTGCGTAGCCTGGAAAGGTATGATTTTGACTCCGTACTTTTACCGTATAATTATGTTTTGATGCAAAATCATAATTACGCTGCAGAATTTGAAAAATTAATTGAAATGTGTGCCGGGCGAAACGTCGCAATACAAACTATCAAATCTATAGCCAGAGGCCCCCTGGGCAATAAGCATAGCAATCATGCTGTTTGGTATGATCCACTGGAAGAAGATGAGGCTATTGAGCATGCCGTAAAATGGGTACTGGGAAACAGGAACGTTTTTTTGAATACCGTGGGTGATATTCATCTCCTTGGTAAGGTATTGAAAGCCGCAGACCATTATGATGCCATTCCAAAGGATGAAATTATGCGAGCAGATCTTCAAAAATATGGAATTACTCCGTTATTCAGCAAAGAAGAGATTTAGCTCGTGAAATCAGAACTATCGGCAGAAAGGAATAAAGTGACGGAAAAAAATGGGCCACCGCCGCCGGCTCCACCCGCACAGGTGTACGCTACAAGCCCGTCAACAGCCGGCTCCGGCAACCGGATTTCTTTTCGCTTCCACGGCAGCGGCTCGGAATATTTCCGAATCTGGCTGGTCAACAGCATTTTGTCCCTTCTTACCCTGGGTGTTTACTCGGCCTGGGCCAAGGTGCGGCGCAAACGTTATTTCTACGGCAATACCCGGCTGCTGGCGACCGAAAATGGACCGGCTATTTTTCCACCCATCCCCTGACCGAAATGCGCATCCGGGCCTTTGAGGGAGGCCCGGATGCAGAGCCCTGAGAAAGTGTGGCGTCCGAGAACTTTCCACGAGTACAGTCCGGTCCCTGAAATTTTGGAAATCCGCTGTCAGGGATCGACTGAAACCGGCGTATGGGAAACGGGGCGAACGATGGAACGACCATTATCGCAGGTTTAACCGGGCCGCGACAAATTCGGATATTCTTACTCCGTAGACCACAACAAAGAGCCCGGCCAGAACCAGGCATGACGCGATTAGCTCGAAAACGGAAAGGCTTTCGTTTAACACCACCACCGATGACAGGATGCCGAAAACCGGCACCAGCAGGGCAAAGGGCGCTACTACATTCGGGGAATAACGCTGCAACAGTTTGCCCCACAGGGAATAGGCCAGTACCGTTGAAATCAATCCGGTATAGAAAATCGCCCCCCACCCGGTCAGGGAAATATTGGCCAGCGCCTGGGCCTGCCCCTCTTCGAATATCAGTGACACCAGCACCAGCGGAATCGGCGGAATGAGACTCATCCAGATCATCAGCCGGAACATATCGATATTGCCGCACTGCTTCATCATGATATTGGCAATTGCCCAGGCTAACCCGGAACCGACAACAAACAGCATCCCCACAAAACCGGCCGTCTCATATTTGTCCAGGATCAGTAGCCCGATGCCGGCAAAGGCAATCGTAATCCCGACCTTTTGCCATACAGACGGCCGGTCCCGCAAAATAAGCCCGGACAGAATCAGCGTAAAAACAACCTGAACCTGCAGCACAATCGAGGACAACCCGGCCGGCATGCCCAGGTGCATTCCGATAAAAAGCAGCGTGAACATGACGGTGCCTAAAATCAGGCCGATGGAAATGATCCACCGCCATTCAATGCCGTCCCGCCCCCAGATGAGTATTGCCGGAAAGGCGGCACAGGTAAACCGAAGGGCGGAAAACAATATCGGCGGAAAGGAATCCAGGCCGATTTTGATAACGACAAAATTAAAGCCCCAGCAAAGCGCCACCACAGTGGCCAGCAAAACATCGGTGATTTTCATCTGTATGACTCTGGCAACCTGTTAAGATTGAATGATCAGGGATACTCCCATCCATTCTCGTTGGATGGAGGGGGGGATCGCGACGGTTCTTCAGGCTGCAGGGCTTTTTTTGCATCCTGCCGAATCAATCGATTGGTGGGTATGTTTCCCGGTGATGTCTTTGTAAAAATCCCGGATGACAACCATATCCGCTTCAATATCCCGGGTGGGCAGGACCGTCGGCCCGATTCCACCCACCTTGCGGCGGTAGTCTAAAAACCCGAGCACTATGGGAACCTGCGCGCTGTTGGCAATATGGTAAAAGCCGGTTTTCCAGTACATTACCCGCTGTCGGGTGCCGGCCGGCGGAACGGTCAGAATCAGTGTTTTGTTTTTTTCAAACTGCTCGATTGACTGGGTCACTACACTGTTGGACCGGGACCGGTCGATGGGGATGCCACCCAGCCATTTGAAAAAACCCCTGAAGGGCGGACGGAAGATTGCATCCTTGCCCATCCAGTAAATATTGGCCCTGAGTACAAACGCAACAAGCAGTGTCAGCGGAAGATCCCAGTTGGAGGTGTGGGGTGCTGCAATAAGCACAAACCGGGGCGTATCCGGCATCCGGCCCTGGATTTGCCAGCCGAAAATTTTCAAAATAAAGATTGAAACCCAGCGCACCATCGTACGCAATACAGGGGTGTCAAAAATCGTGTGATTCAAAATTTTTACCTCAAAATTTTTCGCAGTTCTTGAACTGAAGCGCAATTCTTCCATCCGTGGACGGGCACTAAATGCAATTGCCTGCAAGGAATGTCGGCTTATCAATCATTACGGGAAGAAAGTAAAGAGATCATTTTTGGTTTTACAGTAGTTTTACATCCCGCATTCAGGGGGGGATCGAACTTGCCCACAAGCAGTAGATAAACAGGATCAAGTGGACTGGATTAGCCCATTGGTCAATTCGGTTCAAGCCCGGTAATTTTTCAAGATGGCCTTTGCCTCGGCCTTAATTTCGTTGCGCAATGATTCAGGCTCGATCACGCGGGCCTTGCCGCCCCAGCGCAGAACCCAGAATTTTATTTCGTCGGTGCCGGCCACCCGGGCGGTGAAAAGGATGGACCCGTCCTCCTGAACCTCTATTTTTTGGCTGGCGTGCCAGATTTTTTCCCTGACATAACCGGCAATGTCCGCTGAAAAATGTATTTTAACGGTGACCGGCGTTCCTACAAAAATCCCGAAACTGGATTGCATAAAATTTTCTATATTAAAATTTTCAGGAATTTCAAACTGCCGGTTGGTCTGCTCAAGGGTTTTGATCCGGTCCAGTGCAAAAATGCGAACTTTCCGGCGCAGGCAGCAAAAGCCGATCAGGTAAAATGTCCCGTCGAAAAACCAGATTTTATAGGGTGCCACCCGGCGGTGACTTTTTTGCTTACGGCTCATGGTAAAATATTCAATTTCAATGTACTGCCGGCTGCTGATGGCCTCGTTGACCCGGCTTATTTTTTTCCGGAATTCCCCATATTTTTTGTAGGGTGAAAACCCCACATGCAGATTCTGCTCAAGCTGTTCCAGGTAATTTATATATTCTACCGGCAGGGTTGCTTTAATTTTTGCAAACAGGGATTTCAGGGCGTCATAGAACACCGTATCCTTGAGTATTTTGAGCATGTCCCGGCTGAAATACAGGGCCATGAGTTCCGTCAGATTTAATGGTATGGGAATCGAATTTTTTGCCGTATCCAGCAATGACCATAGATTTTTGCCTTCTTTCCAGTCGGTATACATGGGAAAGCCGGCCATTTCCAGGGCTTCAAGATCCCGGTAAACCGTACGAGGATGGCAATCAAGATCCATTGACAGCTCTGCGACTGATTTTCCTTTTCGTGCCGAAGTCAGGGTCTGTATAATCCTCCACTGCCTTCCCAGTTGCTCGCCTCTGGCCATTGTTTTTTTCCCTGTTTAGCCGCCTATATCTGATGTTTTGTTATTTGCGGCGTACGCCTTTTCAACAGCGCCGGTTTATCCGGATTCGGTTGAATATTTGCTTTTGTCCGGTAAGTTACTATTGCCGGCGAGAAAATAGCAATGAATTTCCATGGCAAAGCCAAAGCATTTAAATAAACCGGATGCACCCTCTTTTGCCTGATAACCGCCGTGGTTTTATAATTTGATTGAAATAATTCCCTGTCCGCAGTAAGAAATAACAACAGCAATAAAAAAAACGGACTTTATTTGAAATGAATACTGAAACGGACCGGACAATGGTAACAATCCTGGGGTCAGGCACATGTGTGCCTTCGCTGCAGCGCAGTTCCTGCTCGGTACTGGTTGAAACCGGCAATAAAAAATTGCTTTTCGATGCCGGGCCCGGCACCATGCGCCGATTGCTCGAAGCCGGCCACTCTATTTTTGATATCTCTCATATCTTTTTAAGCCACTTTCATCCCGATCATTCCGGGGAACTGGTGCCTTTTTTGTTTGCCACCAAATATCCGGATAAAAACCAGCGTAAAAAGACGCTTACCATCATCGCCGGCAAGGGATTTGTCTCTTTTTACGGGCTCCTTCAAAATGTCTATGGAGACTGGATCGAACTGGCTCCGGGAGTCGTGGATATCATTGAGCTCAGCAATACATCCCATGATACGCGGCGCTTTGCGGATTTTGCCGTGGAATCGCGTCCGGCTGAACACCGGGAAGAAAGTATCGCATTCAGGATAACCGACAATCGTGGCAAATCAATTGTCTATTCGGGAGATACCGATGTCAGCGACAACCTGGCCGCCCTGGCAAAAAATGCGGATCTTTTCATCTGCGAAGCGGCGTTTCCGGATGAACTGAAAACAAAAGGGCACCTGACCCCCTGTCTGGCAGGTGAAATTGCATCCCGGGCCGCGGTCCGCCAGTTGATTCTGACACATTTTTATCCGGTCTGCGACACCGTAGATATGAAAAAACAGTGCCGCAGGAGCTATGCCGGCCCTTTGCGTCTGGCCCGGGACCTGCTGACTATCAGGATTTAGAGCCCATGTGCTATTAAGGCACTTAATTTTCAATTACTATCGTTCCGGCTTGTCCGGGTTAGGGAATTCTTTGAAGCATGCGCTACTATCCTGTAAATCTCGATATAAAAAATCGGCAATGCCTGGTTGTGGGCGGCGGCCGGGTAGGCCTCCGCAAGGTAAAAACACTGATTACGTGCGGGGCTTTGGTTACAGTGGTCGGTTCAAAAATTGGAGATGAATTGCAATCTCTGTCGAACAGTACAGGCATCACCATCAAGCAGCGACCTTATCGATCCACCGATCTTGGCAATATGTTCCTGGTCATCGGCGCCACCGATAACGAAGACGTAAATCGCAGGATCAGCGAAGATGCTGACAAAGTGAATATGCTGTGCAATATTGCCGACCGTCCGAAGGTATGCAACTTTATCCTCCCTGCCATAATTCAGCGGGGTGATCTTGTGATGACCGTATCCACCTCGGGTAAAAGCCCGGCATTTGCCAAAAAACTTAAAAAAAATCTTGAAATTGAGTTCGGAGAGGAATATGCAGAATTTTTGTGTTTGATGGGCGCTGTCCGGAAAAAACTTCTGAGCGCGGAACATGCCCCTGAAGACCATAAGCCTCTTTTTGAACAACTGATTGACGGCAACCTTATTGATCATATTCGCAATGAGGATATTCAGGCCATAGATGCACTCCTTTGTTCGGTTCTCGGGCCGGGATATACATTTGAGGAGCTGATCGCATCGGATTCGCAGGGTCCCGGGGTGTAATATATGAAAATATTTATTATCATAACCGTTTTGATGTATCTGTTGAGTTCGGCTGCATACCTGGCGTATCTTTTTCTGCAGAAGGATCGGTTGTACAAAATCGGATATGGTCTGTTTTCAGCCGGTTTTTTCTCTCATTCAATCGCCCTTGCGCTTGCTTTGATAACATCAGGGCATCTGCCTGCCGGTAACCTGCCCGGCAACCTGCTGATTGCCGGCTGGACCCTATCCGCGGCGTTCATTTTTTTTCATTTTAAATTCAAGTTGAAAGTCATGGGAATCTTTGCGGCCCCCCTGGCCGGCCTGATCATGGTCCTGGTATACGGGCTGAATTGGGAGCCGATGCCGGCCGAGACCATCTTTAATAATTTCTGGTTTGTATTACATATCATTACAATATTCAGCGGTGAAGCCATGTTTGCTCTGGCCTGCGCTGCAGGGATTTTATATCTGACCCAGGAACATGCCATTAAAACCAAACAACGCGGATTTTTTTTCAACCGACTGCCCTCTCTGGAACTGCTCGACACAACCGGATATGCCTGCATTGCCGGCGGCTTTACCCTGCTGACCATAGGGCTGATCACCGGCCTTGTATACGCCAAAATGGTCTGGGGCCGTTTTTTAAGCTGGGACCCCAAGGAAATCTGGTCGGGCATATCCTGGCTGGTATATGCCGTTCTGCTGCATGAACGCCTGACCGTGGGGTGGAGGGGACGAAAGGCCGCCATCTGGTCCATCATCGGATTTGCCGTTTTGCTTTTTACTTTTCTGGGCGTTAATTTTTTTCTTGAAGGTCACCACGGAGAATTTACCCGCTGGTAAATAAATTTTTAACTATTATGCTGACCATTGTACTTGTAGGATTAAATCATAAAACAGCTCCGGTGGAACTGCGCGAATGCCTGGCTTTTTCCAAAGAGGAAAAATCAATCGCCCTTGAGGCACTGCCACAGCACCCTTCCATCAGTGAAGTTGTCCTCATATCCACCTGCAACCGGGTTGAAATTCTGATGACCGGCAATGACCCGGAAGAGGCTATAAAGGCTGTCGAATCTTTTTTCTGCCGCGTTAAAAAATTATCCCTGTTCCAATTTGAAAATTCGCTTTATTTTTATGTGGGAGATGAAGCCGTTCGACATTTTTTCAGGGTCGCGTCAAGCCTGGATTCGATGATGGTGGGCGAATCACAAATCCTGGGCCAGATAAAAGAAGCCTACCGCACGGCTACCGGGAAGAACGCCACAAGTGTGATTCTCAACCGGCTTTTGCATCGTACTTTTTCCGTTGCCAAACGCGTTCGCACGGAAACAGGCATAGGGGATCATGCGGTTTCCATCAGCTATGCAGCCATAGAGCTGGGCCGCAAGATATTCGGCAGCCTGGAAAAGAAAGATGTCCTGCTTGTAGGTGCCGGTGAAATGGCCGAACTGGCTGTGGAACATCTTATTCGCAACCGGGTCGGCTGCATTTTTGTTTCAAATCGGACATTTGAAAGGGCTGTTGAACTGGCAGGCCGGTTCAACGGCAAGGCCCTGCGATTTGATGAAATTCCGAACTATCTGGAAAAGATAGATATCGTCATCAGCTCAACCGGTGCACCCGGTTTTATCATTCACCATCAACAGATCAAAAAAATAATGCGGCCCCGGCGCAACCGCCCTGTTTTTTTTATCGACATAGCCGTTCCGCGGGATATAGACCCGGAGATTAACCGCATTAACAATGCCTATGTGTATGATATTGATGATCTAAAAGAAATTGTGGATGAAAATATTGAAGATCGGAATATGGAAGCATTAAAAGGAGAAAGAATTGTTGATGAAGCGGTCATAGGGTTCCGGAACTGGTATGAAAGCCTGGCGGTTGTTCCGACCATCGTGGCCCTCAAAAATAAGTTGGAGACAATTGCCCGCAGCGAAATCAGTAAAACCGTTTCTTTGCGTCATTTTTCAAATGCCGATTGCCTGGCTCTCGAAAAAATGACCAACGCCATGGTAAACAAAATTCTGCATGACCCGATTTATTTTTTAAAAAACCCGGGTAACCATATCGATAACGCGGTTTATCTGGACATGACCCGAAGGCTTTTTGATTTGAACGAGTAAAAACCTGAAATCATCAATCTTCGGGCTCTACCCAGACAATATGGTTCTTATTCACAAACAGTGTTTTACCACTGCCTCTTCTGGACGATACGTCGATCATCACGACAAACTGTTCATCGCCGTCGGTAAACAGGTCCGATACCCTTTTTTTTGACGCAATATTCACCTTGCCCTGCAGGGTTGATCCGTCGGTCGTCCGTATGGTTATGGTTATATACTGGGGACCATAATTTTTTTTAGCCTCACCCATCATCATCATCCTTTTTGTTAAACGTTTTTACAGGATTAATCGAGTAAACATAAAAGCCCTTTTTCCATAGCATATTAAACTGTATAATCTCAACTTAAAATAGCCTGTTAAAAGCAAATTGCCAATGGTAACCGTCTCTTTTCAAAAGCAGCGCTGAAAATTTTATCCCCGATACCCGGTAGAATTTTAAATTTATTGGCGGGTTTTGTATATTAATAAGATAGCTTTGTCGCTAAAATTTTTTTCTTTACATTCATTGCAGGTTGTATTAATTTTACCATTCTTTTAATATTTGGGATAGATGTAACTTATATAACACCTAAGATGAGCGATTAGCTCTTAGCAATTAGACATAATGATTGATAGTGAA
>CAYQNS010000086.1:0-15407 GCA_964418755.1 uncultured Desulfobacteraceae bacterium | reverse complement strand
CATCCAGTTTTTCAATGATGGTATCGATGGTCTCGTATGATATGATTCCAGGCGGTTCGATCCGGTTGACCCTGGCGTTATTCAGGGTTCCGCCGGTCATGATGCCTCTTTTAAAAAGCCCTTTGGAAACAGCCCAGCCGATCTCTGGCGTCGGGTATTCGAGCCCTATCAGAAGGCCTTTTCCTCGAACCTCCAACAGGATCGGATGCTTTTTCTGCAGTTCGGCCAGTTTGCTCATGAAATAGATCCCCTTCTCCCTGATCTGCCCGGGGATATCGTTTTCTATGGTAAATTTTATAGCGGCAATGGCCGCAGCACAGGCCAGAGGGTTTCCGCCGAAAGTGGGAGAGCCCAGGACCCAGGGATTTTCTTTCAGCTCATCGGTCCACAGGTGGGGCCGCGCAATAATCCCGGTGATAGGCATTACGCCCCCGCCAAAGGCCTTGCCGAAGGTCATGATATCCGGCACCACGTCGTATCCTTCACAGGCCCATAAAGTTCCGGTGCGTCCCATACCGGTCTGAATTTCATCAAAGATCAGGAAGACGCCGTATTTATCGCAGATCCCCCGCAGTTGCTTCAGATAACCGTCCGGGGGCAGAATGATCCCGGCTTCGCCCTGGATCGGTTCCACGATCATGCCTGCCACGGTTTCACCAACGGCAATCAGGTTCTTAATGGCTGCTTCGGCCGCTTCGGCGTTACCGAATTCGACGTGCTGAACGCCCTGGATGATCGGCAGGTAGGGCTTTCTGTATGTGCCTTTGCCTGTAGCGGAAACAGCTCCCATGGATTTTCCGTGAAATCCGTTTACAGTGGAGATGTAGTAGTGCTTGCCGGATGCCAGGCGGGCGAGTTTCAGGGCCATTTCCACGGCCTCGGCACCGCCGTTGCAGAAAAAGGCGTATTTGAGATCACCGGGTGTGCACATGGAAACCAGTTTTGCCAGATATCCTCTCAATGGATCCACGAGTTCCTGACTGTGCAGGGCGTAGCGGTTGAGCTGCGCCTGAACCGCCTTGACGATCTCCGGGTTCCGATGGCCTACCGTATAGACGCCGAATCCGCCGAGGCAGTCGATAAATTCATTTCCATGGGTATCCTTGAAGGTTTCCTGGGAATCCTCCCACTCCACGAAAGCTGCGTCCGTGGAAACCGATTTTCGATACTCCAGCCAACCCGGATTTACGTGCTCGTTAAAATTGTCTATGGAGTCGGTTACAATCCGGTCTTTTTCATCCTCGGACAACTCCGCTTTCAGAATATAATCCAGTACTCGGGACGATTCCTTCAATACATCATCTTTATACGCGGTCATTTTTTCCTCCCCTTTGCAAGGTTTTTAATAAAATTACATAAATTTCTATAAAATTATCGGTAGATAGTGATAAAACTTGAGAGAATCGCATGTAAATCCGAATTTTTAAAAAATTCAGCCAGCCAGTTTTCTTTCAATGATTTCATCCACAGTTACACCCAGTTTGGCAAGCTCCTGAAAGTAGTAGTGCCGGGAAGCCGAATGGAGCTGCTCCGGAGCAAACAACCCTTTTTCTACAAATACGTCATCCACCAACAATTTTACAAAAACCGAGGCACACTGGCCTGTAAGATAAGTCTCATGACTCAAACCGGCTTTTTCAAAGGATTCCACCAATCCCGGTGCATTGACATAACAGTCAATCCGTACAGGTGACCCTTCTTTATGCCCGTCAACTCTCACCAGAAACGCACCTTCTTCCAAAATCACCCCCTCATCAATGATGGCCTTGATTTCTTCTGAATATTTAGGGGCGGGAGGGCATAATTTGAGAACCAGATCCATCGGTACGATGCGGGTATCCTTGACCGTAACCGTTTCAGTCGAAAGCAAGCCCATCTTATAAAGCACTTCGGCAAGCTCTACCCCCGAGCCGCCATATTTGAAATCGACATTTTTGACGCCCTTGAGCACCTTATCGGCCAGCAGTCCCATGGTCACCGGTTCATCATGTTCATGATCAACCATCCGGACTTTGCGCTCGACTCCCTTTAACTTCATCCTCACGGGGCGGCTGAATGGTTTGTCGGTTATATGAGATCCGTTTTCATAGCGAAAGGTTTTTGACGCCATGTCCCCGAAAGCCACTTCCGGCGACCACCAGAAGGGTGTAAACAGCTCCGTCCACATCCCTTCATAAACATATATTTCAATCGTGTTACAGGTGTCCATTTTGTCCACGGATTCTCTTGCAATGACATTGGCAAGCCCAGGGCTCGAGCCGCAACCGACAAGAGCCGTCAGCCCTTTTTCTTCGAATTTTTTATGCCACTCCGAAAAAATCAGTTTGTAGCTTTCGACGAAACCGATGGACTCCATAGGGCCGGCCATATCCACATAGGAAGCATTAGCGGCCAGGGCGGCTTCCATAACGGTCAGGTTAAACTCCAGGGGCAGACCATTGACAACCAGGTCACACCCCTCGGCAGCCCTGATCACGTTATTGATATCACGCGCGTCCAGCGTAAGGGCTTTTGCTTTTTCCAGAGAATTGCTTAGTTCTTGTGCTGCTTTGCTGTCATAGTCCGCACAGATGATTTCTGATATCCCGGGATGTTCATTCATCCGTTTGGCAATCGTACTGCCCTGAGCCCCGGCACCGATAATAATAATTTTTTCCATTTTTTCTCCCAATGCTTTTTATTCATATTTGTTTGAAATTGCTTCTAAAATGCTTTGCTTTCAACTTTCACATCCAACCACCGTTTTGATATAAAACCACCGGCCAGCAAAACTGAATAACAGACCATATATAATCCAAACGAAAACCAGGCCGCGTAGATACCCATTTCAAAATATCGTGTTAACAGCAGTGTAAGTCCCAAGGCAAATGTCACGATGGAAATCAATTCCGTAACAAGGGGATATTTTCCCCAGCCATTGTGGGTGAAAATGATTTCGAACGGGAACCCGATTATATTGAGGAAAAAGAAAACAATAAAAAATTTTAACCCTTCGGCTCCCAGGGCAACAGTTTCGGGCTCCTGATTAAATACCTTTACTATAGCTTCCGGAAACACCCAAATCAGTATTATCAATACAACACCGAAGAAGAGCGCGATATATTCCGTCGCATATGCATATCGTATGGCCTCTTTTTGTTGGTTGCGGCCCAGATAATTCCCGATGAGAATAGATCCGCCCTCGGCAAAACCGCCCACCAGGGTCCGGCTGAGAGTAAACATCGTAAAAATAATGTGGGTAACCGCCAGATAGACGGTGCCAATGCCGGCAATGATGGATTCATAGAAAAGAAATATGGAAAGAACCAGCCCCAGTTGTACGATCATCGGCCATGAAGCAAGGAATACGTTCTTTATCGAATTCCATCGCAGGCTGCGAAACCTGCAACAATGATAGGCCTCGGTTTTCCTTGATATAAAAATATAAGCCGCCAGATAAGACGCTCCCAGCGCCTGGGCCAGAACGGTACCGATAGCGGCGCCCTCGATACCCATAGCGGGAAGCCCAAATTTACCGAAAATTAAGGCATAATTGAAAAGGATATTAAGTACATTAAGGCCGACAGTGGCCACCATGATCACCCGGGTCAAATTAACCGCGGCCAGAAACCCGTACATGGAATAAAATATGCCGGCCAGCGGCATAGCCCATTTGATTATCCCGATATAGGAGACAGCCAACCGGATCAGTTCCGAATCGTCCAGCAGCAATCTGAGAATTTCTTCCGCAAAAGCTGCAATGAACATCGCTACAATTCCGATTGAAAAGGAAACTACCATGGAGTTGTCAAGAATCTCACCGGTTTTTTGCTGAAGCGCTTGATAGTCGGAAACATCGGCACTGCTATCAGCTTCCTGTCGACCATAACGGCGGGCGGCAAGAGACTGGGTCCCGGGTGCAAACGGCCAGACAATGACCCACATGATTTCGGCAAACAAAGTGGCGATTGCGATGGCCGCCAGATGTTCGGTCCCCAGACGTCCCACCATGGCGGAATCCGCAATGTACATAAAAAATTCGGATACCATCCCGGCCAAAAGGGGTGCACCTAGGGTGATGACATTTATAAAGTGTTTTCGAGTGAGCATATAGATACGTTCACCATCTTCCTATGATTGAATATTATCAATTGCATATCAAGTTGATCGGCCATGGTGATCAAGCCGGCAATACCCGGTATGTTTTTGCACGGGATCTGATTGTACGGGCGTCGGCGGCCGTGACATCATTAAGGTCCAATGGAACACCGCTGTTAGCCACATCAGCGCCTGAGAGATCCTTTCTGTATTTACGACGCATAAAACTGAGCACACCGGAATATGCCGGCTCTTCAGATAAGCCATACAATTTTTTTTTGGTATTGCCTGATCAATGCAAACGTCCCCTTCTGATGACATGATTTTCTTCCCTTCAATGTAAGTCTCTGCCGTTTTATATTGTCGCCCAGCTTGAAAAGCAGGTCTTCAAGGGTATTGGGTAGCGCGGCTTTGAAATATTGTCAAGAAAATCCTTGACAAATAAATCGAAAAAGGTAAATTAAGACAACTTGAATTCACATAATTAGATTAATTAATACCAATTGAATCGAAAATTATAAAACAGATGAAAAAAAAGAAAACTCATAAGGAAGGATTGGATCAAGTTGATTGCAAAATGATTCATCTTCTGCAGAAGGACGGCCGGATGTCCAACACGGCCATGGCCCAGGCTTTGAATATATCAGAATATACCGTGAGAACACGTCTGAAACGGATTTTAGACAGCGGGATTATTCGTATTGTAGCGGTGGGAAGTCCCCTGGATTTGGGATTTGAGATCTCGGGGAATTTAAAGATCCGTATAGATCTTAAAAAAACAGAGCAGGTTGTCGACAGGCTGCGGGAAATTGACGAGGTGATCTGGATCGCGCTGACCACTGGCGGAACTGATATTGACGTGAATTTTGCCGTTCGTTCAATGAAAGAGCTGCAGGACCTGCTTTTCAACAAGATAAGTCATATCGATGGTGTGCTTTCCACGGAAACGTCACTGATGGTGGAACTGGTAAAAGAAAAGAGTGATATTGGAACAGCCTGGGATTAAGTGCTCCGATTTTTAAAATTTCCACCTGCCTCCGGTATCGATACAATCCCGTGAATGTAACCGCTGAAAGTACAACTTAGTTTGCACAGAAAACGAATGATCTGCCTTTCTCGGCATCGAAATATTTTTTTCAACGCAGCTTTTTCGGAGAGAAAAAGCTTTCACCATCCGGCGCTTTATGAGCTAAAAATAAAGACGGAGGTAAAATAAGTGGGCTTGAAGCGATTTGTTCTAAGAAAGGTGATGGCGGCTTGCCTGACTATTGCAGTAATTATTTGCGCAAATTTTTTTATCTTCAGGATGGCGCCGGGTGATCCTGTGAGAATGATGTTTGGAGACCCCAGGGTGAGCGCTGAAAATATGGAATTGATGAAACAAAAATTCGGACTGGATAAGCCCATGACCGGTCAGTTTGTCGCCTATGTTAAGAACCTTGCCCATGGTGATCTTGGAATGTCATTTTCCCAGCAACAGCCTGTGGTGGAGGTATTGGCCTCAAGATTACCCTATACGTTGCTTCTGGTGGTTACCGCGTTAACCTTTGCGATTTTTCTGGGGGTGGCCTTAGGGGCCATCGCAGGATGGACGAGCGGTTCCAAATTTGATACGGCCATTCTTGCAGCGTCGGTGTCCATGTACTCCGTTCCCACCTTTGCATTGGGCATTATCCTGCTCATGTTATTTGCTTACATTTTCCCAATCTTTCCTTTAGGGGGCATTATGACGGCTGCTTCGGGATATGAAGGCTTTGAACTTGTGCGGGATGTTGCGTGGCACATGGCCCTTCCTGCCATATCCATTGTCGTCTGGTATGTTGGGGAGTATGTGGTTTTGACGCGAAGTTCCATGGTGGATGTCATGGAGCAGGAGTATATCACGACGGCTCGGGCCAAAGGGTTGAAAAAGTATAGAATATTGAAAGATCATGCGCTCAGGAATGCGTTGTTGCCTGTAATAACCATCACCGGCGTGAATCTGGCATTTGCTGCTGCCGGGGTCATTGAGGCTGAAACCGTTTTTTCCTGGCCCGGCGTCGGGCGTCTGGCGTTTGATGCGGTGTCGCAAAGGGATTATCCGCTGCTCCAGGGTGTGTTCATGTTATTCGCTTTCGCCATAGTTCTGGCTAATCTGGCAATTGATTTGACCTACGGATACATTGATCCGCGAATAACTGTGGGAGAAAGATAAAAATGGTTCAGTATCTGAAAAAAAGCAATAAATTTAAAGAGTTTTTCCAACTCCTGTTCGGTCATCCCATGGGATTTGCCGGACTTGCGATTATCATACTTTTCCTGGTAATGGCATTTTTTGCACCGCTTTTAGGTACGCAAGATCCGGCTAAAACGGGTGCTGTTGAGAATTTACTTATTCCTCCTTCCTCCCAGTTCTGGTTTGGCACCGATGATCTTGCAAGAGACATCTGGAGTCAAATTGTTTATGGTTCAAGAATTTCGTTGACCATTGGCTTTGTGGCAGCCTTGATTACTGTTTTATCAGGCACCCTTGTGGGGCTTGTTTCAGGGTATTACGGGAAGATGATAGACGAAATTTTAATGCGTATCGTGGATTTTTTCATGATGCTGCCCGAGCTGCCGTTGATGATCGTTCTTGCGGCAGTCATGGGGCCCAGCATGTGGAATATAATTTTGGTGGTCAGCCTTGTCAGCTGGCCTACAACCGCCCGTGTTGTCAGATCCCAGGTGCTGTCATTGAAGGAAAGACCCTTTGTTGAATCTTCCCGCTGTATAGGGGCGTCAAACTTTCAGCTGATGTTTTCCGAAATACTTCCCAATGTGATTCCACTCATGTTTGCCCAGACCGTGCTTATGGTCACTGAGGCCATTTATGCCGAAGCGGTGTTAAGCTTCCTGGGCCTGGGTGATCCCACCAGCATCAGCTGGGGAATGATGCTGAACCATGTCTTCGTGTCCGGCGTGATTGCGGAAAGCTACTGGTGGGTGATCCCGCCCATTGTCAGCATTGTTGCGCTTATTGTAAGCTTCAGTCTTCTGGGTACGGCTGTCAGCGATATACTGGAGCCGGGGTATAAGGAAAAGAGAGGATTCTGATGGGGATGGGAATGTGCCATTCGCTATCAGTTAAATAGGCAGAAAGGTTTATTCATGGCGTTGATAGAGGTAAAAAATTTAAAAGTATACTTTATGACCCGAAGGGGGCCGGTAAAGGCAGTGGACAATATCGGGTTTTCCATAAAAAAAAATGAAACCCTGGGGTTGATAGGCGAATCCGGCTGCGGCAAAACAACCACAGCCATGTCCATCATGAAGTTTGTCAAACCTCCCGGGCAAATTATAGGTGGCAGCATACGTTACATGGGAGAAGACATTGTTCCCATGATGGATGAACAAATACGGCAGCTTCGGGGAAAAGAGATTTCCATTGTCCGGCAGGAGGCCCAGAATGCTTTGAATCCTGTGTTAACAATAGGAAAACAGATCACGGAGATGATCCTTGAACACGAACCCGTAACCAGGGAGGTAGCCTTTTCCCGTGCAAGAAAGCAGCTTGATATGGTGGGAATCAGCGACAGTCGAATCAAAAGTTTTCCCCATGAATTTTCAGGCGGAATGAAACAGCGGGTCATGGTGGCCATTGCCACTGCCTGTAATCCTAAATTATTAATTCTGGATGAGCCCACTACCGGACTTGATGTGATTGTACAGCGTCAGATTTTAGTGATGCTCAGAGATTTGAAGAAAAAGTTAGGTCTCACAGCGGTCTTTATTTCCCATGATCTTTCAGTGGTGGCAGAAACCTGTGACAGGGTGGCGGTCATGTATGCAGGTAAAATAATGGAAGAATCCGATACGGTATCTTTGTATGGCAACCCCCTTCATCCATACAGCAAGGCATTGATCGGCGCTTACCCGTCTTTAAAAGGCGAGCGTAAACAGCTAAGAAGCATCCCGGGAGCGCCTCCCAGCCTGATTGATCCACCGCCGGGCTGCAGATTCGCACCAAGATGTGAACTGGCGCAAAGTATTTGCAGTAAAGAGGAACCTGAAGTTAACATGATTGGCGACCGAAAAATCGCATGTCATATGGTAACATAGGATGGGTGTATGAACCAGAACACAGTATTGACCATAGAAAATCTAAAAAAATATTTTCCTTTGCGCAGCGGATTTTTTTCAACCCTGCTTAAAGGGGAAAAAACTCATTTTCGTGCTGTGGACAACATCAGTTTTTCCGTGGGAGAAAAAGAAATTTTAGGGTTTGTCGGAGAAAGCGGCTGTGGTAAATCTACCATGAGCAGGACTATTCTGAAGCTTGTAGAACCCACGGGAGGAAAGGTTTTTTATAAAGATACCCGTGTGGATACATTGAGTAAAAAGCAGTTCAAGCCCTTTAGAAAAAAAATGCAGATGATTTTCCAGGATCCCTTTGGCTCGTTGAACCCCCGCCGGACGGTTTCTGAAACCCTGAGGCAGACCATTAAAATCCATCACCTTGCAAAAGACAGGGCAGCAGAAGATGAATTGATCAAAAAGACACTTGAAGAGGTCGGTCTGAATCCTGTTGAGGATTACTGGAACAAATATCCGAAACTTCTCAGTGGTGGACAGCTTCAGCGTGTGAGCATAGGAAGGGTATTGGTATTGCAGCCGGAACTTGTCATTGCTGATGAATCCGTATCCATGCTGGATGTGTCCGTTAGAATCGGTATTCTTGATCTCCTGTTGAAGATGAAAAACAAGTATGGTATCTCCTTTATCTATATTACTCATGACCTGACTACGGCGCGGTATGTGTGTGATCGTATTGCAATCATGTATCTTGGTAATATTGTGGAAATCGGCACCACAGAGGAGATTATCAACAATCCGCGGCATCCTTACACCAAGGCCCTTATTATTGCCGTTCCCGTTCCAGATCCTACAGCCGAGATACCTGAAGTACCCATAAAGGGGTATGTACCCATAACACCGGAGGATACCATTGACTGCTGCAGCTTTGCACACCGATGCCCTCAATGTAAACAAAGGTGCCGGTCAAAAGAACCTGAAATGATCCGCGTGGGAGATGGTCATTTCGTATCATGTTTTGATGTTGGCGGAACTACGTCCGTCAATTGATAATAGTGGAGGTCTTTTTATTAACCTGAATCAAAAGGAGAAAAAAGTTATGAAAATTTCAAAACAGTCAATTTTTGTCATCGTTTCATTAGCATTGGTGCTGGTCTTTTCATTGGTTATCGGCTGTGCTTCAATCCAGGTAAGGGTTCCGACAGAAAAGGTCAATGCGTTCTGGGATGACCAGGATTGGGGAGATATGAACAAATCCGAGCAGGAGCTTTGGAGCTTCGTGGGCTATACCGAAGCGGTCTGGGTTGGGGACGAAAAAAATCCGCCCGAAGAAGACATGTACTGGAAACAGATTTCACCTGAGAAACAAGAAGCTCTTGTAAAATTGGGATATACCAAATCATTCTGGGATGATGGCGATCCGGAGTGATTTTTTTTGCATGAGAATGGAAGCTATCTCAAAAAAGAATAGCGTTCCTGCCAAGCCACAAAGAGGCGAGAAAGCGGAGTATACACATTGCATGCGAGCATTCTGAACCGCTTTGTAACACTGTCCGGGGCATTTGATTTGTTTTGAGGTAGCTTTCAAAATAGCTGAATATCAGGCACAGGGATTGCTACATTTTTACCAAAAGTAGTTTTATTGCAGAAAGAACTAATTCCCTATAATAATCTGATGGTAAAAATGCAATCCCTGCTGGTAATAGTTGTCTTTCCTGCCGCTGGCATAAGTTTCAATGCCTGGGTGCTATCTTCAGATACAACCTGCCTCTCCGTGATATATTCCGCCAGGTGATCATATCGGTATCCGGAACTACCTCGATTAAGTTGTTGGTGCGACCCAATCAATACCCCCTTGTGTCATGCATGTGTTTAGCACCCCCGTACCGGAGGTGTCCTGTGTGCTTTGTCGGCATTGTTGAAAGCGTGTGTATAAAATAAAAAAAACCCATCTCAAAAATAGTGTTTTTTTGAGATGGGTTCTATCACTTGCGATTCTTAAGGCGTTACATTTTCGGTTTTATTTTCATGTAAGTCCACCAGTTGATCCAGTTTGAAACGCCACCCATGGCTTCAACATGACCTTCGAATTTATCTGTTCGATAGGGTCCGATAAAATCAGGTCTCACCAACACGGCGCAAGGTAAATCTTCGGCCATTATCTCCTGCAGTTTAAAAGCAAACCCTTTTCGCTTTTCAAGATCGGTTTCGGTGATATAGTTGAGTATCATTTTATCCATTTCGGGACTGGCATAATCGGATTGATTCCATCCTATTCCGCCGCCCTCCTTGCTGCGCACAAACTCCCACATCCAGGAACCGTTGGGACCGGGCTCTTCAGATGAGATAGCGATATCAAACTTGTCCTCAGTGGGCTGATAGGCAAACTCGTAATAGGTGTTCAAATCAAGAATTTTCTCTTGAATACCAATACCAATCTCTTTGACCTGCTCCTTGATCACCTTGACCATCTTGACTTCGTCCGACCACTCGGAGGGTACCATAAAATCCAATACAATATTCTGACCGTTTTTAGGATCGTTAAGAATGCCGTCTCCGTCGGTATCGCCATAGCCTGCATCATTCAATATTTTTTTGGCGAGCTCGGGGTTGTATTCATATTGGGGAAGATTCGGATTGTGCTCGGGATCATCTGTGTAGATAAAGCTGTCTGCATGCTGGGCATATCCCAGATAAACCATTTTGTAGATTCTGTCACGGTCGATACCATGTAGAAAGGCTTTTCTGAACATCTTGTCCCGGACGGCTGTCTTTTTATGAAGGTTGAAAGTGATCCACTCCAGAGCAATACCCGGTGAGACAGCTGTTTTGATATTTTTATCCTTTTTATAGGATCTCGCCGACAACGGGGTTGTTCCGGAGGCACCGGTAAACTCGATTTCCCCCTTTTTCATGGCCAGCTTGATGGCATCGTCGCTGCCATATCCTTTAAAAACAACTTCATCTACATGGGGCTTTTCTCCCCAGTATTTTTCATTTTTTACCATCCAGACATACTGTCCGGATTTAAATTCTTTCAATTTGAAAGGGCCGGAGCCGATGGATTTTTTGTCTATAAATTTGCCAATCTTTCTCCCCGCTTTCTTCCAGATGTGCTCGGGCAGTATCGGCATCCAATCCATGGGAGGGTACTTGCCGGGCCACTTGTGAGCCATTTTAAATTCTACGGTATACTTATCAATGACTTTGATATCTTTTTTTGCGTCAATAGCATTGGACGGGAAAGACCATAGCGGATCTTTTTTAAGATTCCACAGGGTAAAGGCGACGTCTTTTGCTGTTAATGGTTTGCCATCATGAAATTTGACACCTTTTTTTATATAAAAACGCCAGGTCTGGTAATCCTTGGTTTCCCAATGGGTAGCCAGCCAGGGAATGGGGTCATAATTGGGGGGTGGTCCCATTACCCACAATTGATCATAAACCAGAGGCCAGTATACGGCGCCCATCTCATTATTAGCCCACGTTGTGGTTGATACCCTATCCATAACTTCTTCCGATCCAAATCCGACATTTAGTCTTATCTTCTTGGATTTTGCCAGGGCGGTCCCGGAAAAGACCAACCCTAAAACACATATGCCGATCAGGCACACAATTAGACTGGTATATTTAGTTTTTCTTTCCACCATTTTTATTCCTCCTTTATATAGATATCCAGATTGTAAAATAATGACGCTTCAGAAATGTCTGCGATATACGTGGGCTCAAGGTAAAAGCGAGTCTCCGAACTCAAAAAAATAGTCCGGTTTTTAAATATTGTCAAGAAATTTCTTGACAAATAAATCGAAAATGGTAAATCATACTAATCCAAATTCACATAATTAGATTAAATTTGACCTGTTGAATCGAAAATTATAAAAGCAGATGAAAAAAAAGAAAATTTTTAAAGAAGGGCTGGACCCGATTGATTGCAGGATGATTTGTCTTCTGCAGAAGGATGGCCGGATGTCCAATACCGCCATGGCCCAGGCGTTGGGGATATCTGAATATACTGTGCGAAAGCGTCTCAAGCGGATTTTAGATAGCGGGATTATTCGAATTGTAGCAGTGGGCAGTCCCCTGGATTTAGGGTTTGAAATTTCCGGGAATTTAAAAATTCGAATAGATCTTAAAAAATCAAAACAGGTTGTGGATAAGCTTCAGGAAATTGACGAGGTGATCTGGGTTGCGTTGACCACCGGTGGAACTGATATTGACGTTGATTTTGCTGTTCGTTCAATGAAAGAGCTGCAGGAGCTGATTTTCAACAGGATAAGCCATATTGATGGTGTGCTCTCCACGGAAACATCCCTGATGGTGGAACTGATAAAAGAGAAGTTCGATATTGGTACCGCCTGGGATTAAATGCAGAATTTTTGAAAATTATGCTTTTACTTCGTCTATTATCATAGAGATATGAATATAAGCAGATTGACTATTTCCTTGAGTGTTGGAAATTAATAGTAAAAATGGAGAAAATATGAAGAAACTGCTTTTACTAGGTGCCGGGGCACAGGGAAGCACCGTTGCTAAACGTATGAATGAAGAGGCTGGTGTATCTGAAATTATTTGTGCTGATTATGATGAAGCCGCTGTAAAAGAGATGGAACGTACTCTGGATAAGGCAACGGCATTACAGCTGGATGCCACCAATGTCGCCAATATTGTCAAGGCAGCTGATGGTGTCGATTTGATGATCAATGCACTACCCATTGTGTTGACCCCCAATGCACTGACGGCAGCGCTTGAAGCAAAGGTGGACTATCAGGACTTTGCTGCAGCAGAGTTTGACGGTATCTCCTTTGACAGGGGAATCGAATTGCTTCTCACAGAGTGGAATGAAAAATTTAAGGCGGCCGGCCTGTCCGCCCTTATGAGTACCGGTTCCGCACCGGGTTTGGCCAATATCATTACACGGGAGACCGTGGAAAAGATGGATACCTGTGATACCATTGAGATTCACGTCTACGAGGGTGTCTGGGCCAAGCGGTTTTTGCCTTTCTGGTGGTCTCCGGAAGTCGCCTATGGCGACATGAGTTGCCCTGCCTACTGCTATGAAGATGGAAAGATGGTGGAAACGGAACCCTTCAGCCGCCCCATGTGGATGAATTTCAGGGGAATTGACAGAAAAATCAGGACCGTGGAGCATGCCCATGACGAGCCGGTCACCATGGGTCTTCTTGCAGATAAATATCTAAAAGGCGCTAAAAATATCTACTTTAAGTATGGCGGGTTCGGCATTGATTTCGCCGAACCGCTCTACCGGATGGGGCTCCTTTCCAGCAAACCGGTAGAAGTCAAGGGAACGCCGATCATTCCCATGGATCTTGCCCTGAAGCTGACCCCTCCGGCACCGAAATATCCGGATGAGATCAAGGCAATCCTGGAAGAGGGACTGGAGACTGAAGAAGGGGCCTTTTTGATACGGGTCGACGGTGAAAAGGAGGGCAAAAAAATACGGATCGATAACTATGTCAATGCGCCGGGTGTTGCCGAGGCATTCGAAAAGTCGGGGCTTACGGCGGAAACGTATCTGACCGGCCAGTGCGGTGCGCTTTTCACCAAAATGTTTGTGAATGACAAGATATACCAGAAAGGGCTTTTCCCACCCGAGGTGTTTGATAAACAGCAGCGTGCCTTTTATTTGAAAGAGGCGGCCGCACTGGGCATTACCGTTGATCAAATTGTTGAAACCCGGCTGTTTTAGACCGTTATGAACCGAAAACATATATTCAGTGTTTTAAATCTCGGCGCACCGCTTCTGGCCGGACTGATTTCGGAATTTTTGATGACCATGGCGGACTCGGTCATGGTCGGCAGACTGGGCACTTCTTACCTGGCGGCGATGGGCATCGCAACCATGTTCGGCGAACTCTTGTGGGTGATTGTATGGGCCATGGCACCGGGGACACAGACCATTGCGGCGAGACGCTATGGAAAGCAGAAAAAAAATGGCGGCGATGATCACGCAAACGAGGTGGCATATTTACAAAAAACCGGAGAAGTACTGGATAACGCCATACTTATTGCGCTTGCCGTGGGGGGCGTGGCCATCATTATTGCCTCGTTTGCCGGCAGCATACTGAACCTGCTCCTGGATGACAGGGATCTGATATCCATGGCGCATGCCTATATCTCAACGCTCAAATGGTTGATGCCGCTGGCCGGTATATTTTACGCCATCTATGGCTTTCTGGCGGCCGTCAACCAGACAAAAATCATTATGGTCGCCACGATTGGCCTGAATGTATTGAATATAATATTCAATTACATCCTGATTTTCGGAAAATTTGGTTTTCCCGCATTGGGCATTACGGGTGCTGCCCTGGGAACGGTTCTGGCCCAGACTATGGGGACCGTATTTATCGTGGGCTATGTCCTGATTTCCAAACACGTAAAAGCGTATGATTGCCTGAAATTCAAGAAACTTCGCCGGCGTATCATTGTCGATGTAATCCGTTCATCCGGCCCTATTATTATTCAGCTGGCCACGGCACTGCTCATTTTCCTTTATTATGAATCGGTGATTGCCAATATCGGCACCCTGTATCTGGCGGCAACACACATCGTCTTCACGGTATTTGTGCTCAAACGAACCCTGGTCGGCGGATTTGCAGAGGGCGGTTCCATCCTGGTGGGCAATGCACTGGGGGGCGGTGAGAAAAAAGAGGCCGTGTGCTATGTCTATGCCTCTGAGTTTATCGCCATCGTGATCGGAATAATTCTTTTTGCATTTATTCTCATATTTGCAGAAAATATTGTGCTTATTTTTAACCCGGAAGTTGAACTGCTGAAAATCGGATCAGATGCGCTGCGTTTTTTCGCCCTGTTCATTTTCATCGAGGCCATCGGCTTCCCGTTTGAGGTGATTTTTACCCACAACGGCTGGGGGAGATTCGTTCTTATTGCGGAAGTCACGACCGATGTGGTCTGCATCATCGGTGTGACCCTCCTGTTGACGCAAGGATTCGGGATGGGAATATACGGCGCATGGAGTGCCTTTGCCCTGTACCTGGTGAGTCACTCCCTGTTCATGTTCGCGGGCTTTTTTTCAAAAAAATGGATGAACACCCAGGTGGATGCTGATTGGCTGGCGCCTGCGCAGTCAATCTGCCCAGGCAAGAACAAATACTCATAATCAAATCATCTCCCAGGAAAAACGGGCAGGATCGTTTTCATTTTATGATTCCCGCAGTTCCTCGTCAGCTCTTCTCATAATATTTTCCAGCTTGCCGATCACATCATCCGGGAGGGGATTTTTCAGGGGAGATGCCAGT
>CAYQNS010000085.1:0-15845 GCA_964418755.1 uncultured Desulfobacteraceae bacterium | reverse complement strand
TATTCATTTAGCCTCAAACCAACTGTTGTGGAAACCGGCCTCGGCCACTTGACACCGTTGCTCCATCCGGCGGGGTGTCTGCTTAACGCCGGTAGAATTGAACGGTCCCATGGCGAGTTCTACATGTATGAAGAAGGGATGACGCCTGCCGTCGTACGCGTTATCGAACAGATCGATCTGGAGCGGTTGGCGATCGGGAAAGCCCTGGGCATTCGCCTGCCGACCGGTGTCGATATGATGGTCGAATCAGGATATGGACCCCGGGGGACACTGTGGGAGTCTCTAAACGGCAGCGCCGGATTGACACCAGTCAAAGGGCCGGATTCTCTGGAAAATCGTTACGTAACCGAGGATGTTCCTTACGGGTTGGTGGCTTGGGCGAGCCTTGGGGACGCCGTGGGCGTGGATACGCCGGTGATGGACGCTTTGATCTCACTGGGGTCGGTTATTATCGGGAAAGACTGCTGGAAAGAGGGCAGAAATCTGGATCGTATGGGGCTGAACGGACTGGATTTGCAGCAGATTAAAGCCTATTTGGCCGATGGTGCGATATGACCACCATCTAAGGCTATATTTTTAAATCACGTTAATCCTGTAATCCTGTCTGAAATATTTATTATTAACAAATAGGGGGAAATGAAATGATATCCGATATCAAAAAAATTCTTTACGCTACCGATCTTTCACCAAATTCCGCCCATGCTTTTCGCTATGCCGTGTACTTTGCCAAAAAATTTGATGCTGAAATCATCATTTTGCATGTTATCGAGGGCGCATCACAAGATGCTGTAAAAGCGCTTGAGCTATATATGGATAAGCAGTACCTTAAAAAGACCCTGGAAAAAAGGGAAGACCATGCCGTCGAACGACTTAAAAATCGATTGAGGATATTTTGTGATAAGGAACTTACAGATGATCCTGAATTTGTCGAAAAAATTGGTTCAATAGAAGCCTACCGGGGCTATCCTGCAGAAGAAATCCTTAAAAAAACGGAAGAGTTGAATTGCGATGCGATTATAATGGGAACTCATAAAAGGAGTTCCACGTATACTTTTTTGGGAACTGTTGCTAAGAGAGTGCTACGGCGGGCTAGAAAACCTGTTTTTATCATCCCTCTGCCGAAAGGAATGACAGACCTATCATTCTATGATGATTAAGTGTCTATTCTATACCGTTAGGACAGACCCAATAGGATACATTGGAGAAAGGAAGGCGATTATGCAATTTGATGCAAAAAAAGTAGCTATTTTAGGCGGGGGAAACGGGGCGCACATCATGGCGGCAGACCTTATTTCACGCGGTTTTAAGGTAAACCTGTTCGAGATGCCTGCATTTCAGTCGAATCTGTCCCGGCTGTTCGAGACAAAAACCGTTGAAAGCGAAGGCGAAATAAAGGGTCGCTATACCCTGGAAAAGGTGACCTCCGATATCGATGAAGCCATTGACGGGGTCCGGTATATTTTGATTGTCACACCGGCGTTTGCCCACAAAGGCTATGCCGAGCTGCTGAAAGGCAAAACAGACAAACAAAACCAGATCATTATTTTGTACCCCGGTGCATTTGCCGGGCTGCTGTTCAAGTCGATTTTGGGTGATGACTGTCCGGTGATCGGAGAGGCCAACAATCTGCCCTACGATACCCGGTTGACCGGCCCTGCCAAGGTGATGTTGTATGGATTTAACGACATCAGCATTGCTTTTTTCCCGGCGGATAAGGGAACGGCTCTGTTCGATGAAGTCAAAGCGCTTCACCCCTTTGTCAAGATGTATACCGATGTGCTGGAATCCGGACTCAGCATCGTGAACCCGGCCTTTCACGCCGGGTTGTGTCTTTTCAGCATCAACGATATCGAAAACTGGCCCAAGCGGCCCTTTTTTCTGTATGAACACGGAGTGACGCCCGCTTCGGTCAAAATGGACATGGCCCTTGACAATGAAAGAAAGGCAATCGGGCGGGCCTTTGGCTATACCCTTCGGCCCATAGAGGATTTTTCAGGCATGGATGAAGGGTATAAATGGCGGGATCTTTATAAAAGCATTCACGGCGATATATCCCTTACCTCCATCTCCGGGCCCCATGATATCCACAGCCGGTATCTGACCGAAGATGCACCCTATGGCCTGGTGCCATGGAGCTATATCGGCAAGCTTGCCGGGGTCAAAACCACCTATATCGATGCCGTGGTGAATATTTATAATGTAATCCATGAAAAAGACTGGTGGGAAGAGGGCCGCAACATGGAAGATCTGGGTCTTACGGGTATGACTATCGAACAGATTCAGGCCTATTTGAAAACCGGACGGAAATAGCCTGTCCGTTCATGGGTTCAGTTTTTAAGTTTGAATTCTGCCCCCCATAAAAGGCATTCTATCTATTTGGTGGGCACAGCCCACCCTACGATGGCTTGAGCTGAGCCTCAATACTGCCTTTTTCTGTTTTTTCAAATAATCGGGAACGGGAAAATCAAAAGATGTGGGCATAATCAAGGAAGAAAGCTTGCAAAGATGCCGGAATTGGTGTACAGGTTTTCAACAATTTTCAATATGCCCCCGTAGCTCAGTGGATAGAGCATTGGATTCCTAATCCATGTGCCGCAGGTCCGATTCCTGCCGGGGGCACCATTCTTTTTATATTTAAACCACAATCACAGGTTTGGCATGCTTGACCCCTCAGGTAATCTTAAAGATAAATTCATATTTTATTTTATCCGGTTTCCCCTGATACTCATCATTATTCCCATCGGTTTTCTGTTTGAATTCATAACTACGCTACCGTTTTGGATAATTTGCCGGGCCGGTAAAAGACGTTGAAACGCTGAGAGATTAGAACAGAGGGCGAGAAGGTTTTCAGTGGCCCTCCCCTGATTTGTACGAAAAAAAACCGTTTTCGAACGAACTGTTTTCTTACCTTCTTTTTACCCGAACGGCAATCTTGTTGACGGCAGACTCAACACGGGCAATTTTTTTGTTTATATTATCCACATTAAAGTCCGTGGCGGTTACGATTCCTTCGATAGCGCCTATATTGGACTTCACAAGATCAAGCTGCCTGTTGATGTGCATCAGTTCCACGCTGATCCAGGTAAAAAGAACAATACTTAAAAACATCCAGATGGCTGTACAATATAGTTTCCAGTTTTTTTTAAAACGCTTCATCAGATTGTCCATTTTCGCCCCTATTTGTTTTGGCTAACATTCTGATGGAGAAATTAACATAGGTTTTATTTTTTTACAACCTGCGGTTTTTGTTGTTAATTGACATGTGCCAGGCTTTCAATACGGTTTTTTTGTCTTGTGGCTTGCGTGCCGTTGTAAAATAGTTTATTTAAAATTGCAGATATCCGGTCGGTTGCCCCGTGTAATGGTAACGTCATGTTGAACTGATAGACAGGAAGCGGTATGAATATTATCCAGACGGAATTGGACGGCGTGCTAATTATCGAGCCGGCTGTCTTTAAAGACCCGCGCGGTTTTTTCATGGAAACCTATAACCAGCAGCGGTATCAAAAGGCCGGGATCGACCGTGTGTTTGTCCAGGACAACCTCAGCTTTTCCGTTAAAAATACGTTAAGGGGCCTTCATTTTCAAATCAAGCATCCCCAGGCAAAGCTCGTTCAGGTGATTGACGGTGAGATATTCGATGTGGCTGTCGATGTCCGGCCCGCCTCGTCCAGCTTTGGAAAATGGACCGGCATTACGCTTTCCGGGCAGAATAAACGGCAGTTTTTTATTCCAGAAGGCTTTGCCCATGGTTTCTGTGTCCTCAGTGAAACCGCTTATTTCTCATATAAATGCACGGATTTTTATGCCGCTGGCGATGAGGGGGGGGTGTTATGGTCCGACCCGGGGATCGGCATCCAGTGGCCGGTTAAAGATGCCATCATTTCCGAAAAGGACCGTTACTATTCTTTTCTTTCGGACCTTGTTCCGGAACAACTGCCCCGGGGGGAGGCAACGGCATGAAGATTTTGATCACCGGTGCAAAGGGCATGCTTGGCAGGGAACTCGTCAGGCAGACCCGGGACCTGGGGCTTGAACCCCTGGCCATGGGGCATGGGGATCTGGACATTACCCGTTTGGATCAAACTCGAAACGTCATTGCCGATGTGGCCCCTGGCATGGTTATCAACGCTTCCGGCTATACCAATGTCGACGGGGCCGAAACCCACACGGAGGCCGCCTATGCCGTCAATCGCGACGGCCCGGCCCATCTGGCGTCTGCCTGTTCAGCTTCCGCCATTCCCCTGATTCATATTTCAACCGATTTTGTTTTTGATGGGAAAAAAAAGACCCCCTACCTGGAATTAGACCCCATGTTGCCGCTGAGTATCTATGGAAAAAGCAAGGCCGGAGGTGAAACAGCCATCCGTGCCGGGTGGCAACAGCATCTAATTGTACGCACATCCTGGCTCTACAGTGAGCATGGCCGTAATTTTGTAAAAATCATGCTGGGTCTGGGCAGGGAAAGGGATCAGTTAAGCGTGGTGGCCGACCAGTACGGCTGCCCTACCGGTGCCGGTGATCTGGCCCGGGCAATCCTGACCATGGCCCGAAAAATTATTGCCGAAGATGAGATCTGCTGGGGAACCTATCACTACTGCGGGCAGGGAACCACTACATGGCACGGGTTTGCTGAAGCCATATTCAAATTGGCCGCTTCTTATGAAAATCTGAAAATCAGGCAGGTAAAACCCATTACAACCGATCAATTTCCCTCATCGGCCCAACGTCCCCTGTATTCGAGCCTGGACTGCAGCCGAATACTGGAGCAATTTGCCATTCAGACCATACCCTGGCAGCAAAGCCTGGCGAAGGTAATCCGAAAGATTTATTCATAATGCCCCTTTCTTCAAAACCCGAACTGCTGGCCCCGGCAGGTAATTTTGAAAAGCTGGAAATTGCGATTCATTATGGTGCGGATGCCGTCTATCTGGCCGGCAAGGATTTCAGCCTTAGAAATTTTTCCGGCAATTTTACCATTGAAGAGATGTACCGGGCCGTTGAGCTTGCCCATGCTCATCAGGTAAAAGTCTATGTGGCCTGCAATATTTATTCGAGGAACCATGAACAGCATCAGGTCACAGACTACCTTGCCCAATTGTCCGGTATCAACCCTGATGCCCTGATCATTGCTGATCCCGGCATACTAATGGAAGCTCGAAGGGTAATTCCCCGAATCCCGATACACTTGAGCACCCAGGCCAATACGACCAACTACAGGAGCGCCCTGTTCTGGAAAGAGCTGGGGGTTCAGAGGATCAATGCGGCCCGGGAGTTGACCCTGGGCGAAATCAACGAAATTGCCGCCAATGGTTCCATAGAAGTCGAGGCGTTTGTGCACGGCGCCATGTGTATCTCCTATTCGGGCCGGTGTCTTCTCAGCAGCTTTATGGAAAACAGGGATGCCAATCGCGGCATGTGCTGTCACCCGTGCCGGTTTAACTATGCAGTCATGGAAGCCAAGCGGCCCGGCCAGTATTATCCCCTGGCCGAAGATGACCGGGGCAGCTATATCTTTAATTCGCACGATCTGTGCATGATCGGGCATATACCGGAGATGATCCGGGCGGGTATTTCAGCACTTAAAATCGAAGGACGAATGAAGGGAATCAATTACCTGGCCTCCACCGTCAAAGTCTACCGCGAGGCCATTGATGATTTCTGCAATGATCCCGAAGGATATGCAATGCAGTCGGACTGGGTGAGCGAACTGGGCAGTATCTCCAACAGGGGCTACTGTACCGGATTTTATTTGGGTGATCCCAGGCAGATTATTCCGAATTATCTGAATGACGGCAATACGACCCATACCTTTGTGGCTAAAGTAACCGGCGAATCTATTGATCAGACTGTGGATATTCAGGTTCGAAACAAACTGTTCAGGGGCGACCGGGTTGAAATTATTCGCCCGGAAGGCCCTGTAAAAAAGGATATCATCCGGTCAATAACCGATTCCAAAGGCAATCCGGCAGAGGTTGCTCAGCCGGGCAGCAATGTCTCTGTCGCGCTGTCATGCACCTGCAGTCCCAATGATCTGATTCGGCGGGTGTAGAGATTGCCAGGCTATATACATAAGGCGGGACACCTTGTAAAATGAGGGGCACCAGCAGTATCTGACCCGGGTATACGGTAAATAACAAATTGCAAGCATCAAAATACAAACAAATTTCAACTAAGAGCCAAAACAAATTGTGCGACCTCACATGACCCGGAGTTGTTGATCGTTTTAATTTTTCCCTGTTTTGGAATTTGAGTCAGTGTGATTTGTTTGCTATTTGTTTTGTGTGTATTGTTATTTTTGACATAAAAACATGAATTTCAGGATTAAGACATTGCTATGGGGTACTCAATTTTGCCGCGGTTTCAAATTTTTCGCTGATCTGCCGGGTCATGTCTGCGGCCTCTTCCAGCAGCGCTGCCGTTTCAGGCAGGTTTTCCGCCTTGGCTTTTGCAGCCCAGTCCCTGTAATTTGATGCGTGGTCATCATTGTGTCTGACCCAGTGATCAAGCAGCTTGACCATTTTCTCGTTAAATGACAGCGAACCTGGAGTGCCATGGTCATGTTCGTGCTTGTGGCTATGTTCATGGTGGTGTTTGCGCTCGTGATCATGGTGATGGCTCATGTCGAATCTCCTTTTTATGAGAAGGGTTGTGAAAAAGTTGTTTGCCGTCCGGCTTTGCCGGAATTCAGCCTCAACCCAATAAACCGGATCGGCGAGATAGTCAATAGATGCGGCAAAACCTGCAGTTTTCCTCAACACCAGGTCCCAGGTTTACGCTTGTTTACGTGTGCGGGCATGTGAATGGAAATGTTTATAGAGAAAGGAGCGGATTTTGGAAAATTATTGTGAAAAACAGGACACATTTACCGGGCAAAATGGTTGCGAGATATTTTTTAGAACGTTTTCAGCCTCTGATGAAAGAGCCCGAATGATTATTGCCCATGGTCTCGGAGAGCATTCAGGCCGCTATGAAAATTTGATCAGGCACCTTGTCCCGATGGGGGTCTCCCTGTGGATCCCGGATTTTCGGGGACATGGAAAAAGCCAGGGTAAGCGCGGCCATATTATTTCTTTTGATGAGTATACTTCCGATCTGACCGGGATGCTGGCCATAGCCCATCAAGGGAAAACCGAAAACCAAAAAATGTTTTTATTGGGCCACAGCATGGGAGGGCTTATTGCCCTGGCCTTGGCACGAAATTTTCATAAAATGATTGACGGCCTGATTGTTTCTTCTCCCCTTATCGGTATGGTAATAGAGGTTCCTTTGCTGAAGAGATTTATGGGGAAAATCATGTCGTCTCTGTACCCGGGTTTATCTCTTAAAAATGAACTTGATCCTTCCAAAATCAGTAAGGACGGCGATGTTGTTAAGGCTTATATAGATGATGCCCTGGTCCACAACCGGGTATCGGCCCGTTGGTTTACGGAGACACTGGCTGCCATGGAAAGTGTCCGGACTTCCATGTCCGGTC
The DNA here is from genome assembly GCA_964418755.1 of uncultured Desulfobacteraceae bacterium. Classification (GTDB taxonomy): domain Bacteria; phylum Desulfobacterota; class Desulfobacteria; order Desulfobacterales; family 4572-123; genus 4572-123. The sequence continues at coordinate 8,368 of CAYQNS010000085.1, read as the reverse complement.
TGGAAATTCCGTTTTTAATGCAGTTGGCTGGTGATGATTATCTGGTCAATGCAGCTTCTTCGCGCATTTTTTTTGAACGTCTTAAAGCCCGTGATAAAACGCTGTATGAGTATAAAGCGCTGTATCATGAAATCTATAATGCGCCGAATGATCAAAGAGCAAAAGTCCTGGCCGACCTTACAATGTGGCTGGATGAGCATTTAGCGTGATGGCCCGAAACATGGATAAGGCCTTTCTTGAAAAGGTCCTCAAATTCCGGATATTTACCGGTAACGGTACCCAGGCTTTCGGTGAGCGGGACCGGTACGATTTCAACAAAATCGAGCATGGTGTCAATGACACCATCCGTTTTCGTGCGAATATCGTTCCAGATGTATCCCGTGCAGGCTCACATGGGCCTGTAATCTTGATAAAAAGCCTCCTACAACAGGTGAATATTTGTTTGATATGATTTGATTGTAAAAAAGAGGAAGCCCAAAGTTAAGGCAAAAATCGGCAAAACGGACACAGGGGGGCAACGCCTGTTGCCCAGTTTCTGTGGGAGAAAAAGATTATTCGATATAAAATTGAGTTTTACTGGTGACGGTAGTTTTGATGGTGTCCAGGGTTTTATGAAGTACTCTGATGACATTATCTCTTATGTCGCCGGCAACCACCAGCATCATGACATCGTCACCCACGTTCAGATCAATACCCTCCGCGATTTCGACCAGAATTTCGATAATACCCGGTGTTTTCTTATTTTCTTTTATTACTGTGGCGAGTTTTGCATGGTCTACCTCGATTTTCAGCCCGGAAACCCGACGGCCGTCCCGTGATGTGCTGCGTACCACACCGTTATGGCAGAGAATCATACCCACCTTTTCATATTCCGGATGCTTTTTTATGGTTTTGATAAAGCTGTTGCTGTTCATGTGAACTCCTTTATGCGTTTTTCAGCGCTCGAATGATCCCGGGGCGTGTTGATGTTAAAAAAAGAGCGTAAATCAGGGTCAAAAGTACGACAAAATTTATCGGACATTATTTTTATTCGGTGTTTCTTAAAAACCTGCTGGATTTTAAACCGGTTCTGGGTCAGGTGCCTTTCAACGGCGTCAATGCATTTTTTTGAATATACGGCACACAGTGGTTCCCGTCCGGCTGAAGTTTCAGGAATCATTGCATCGAAGCGAGGGTCTATGTTTTCAACCATGGCCTGCACCAGTTCTTTTTTCAAAAAAGGGGTGTCGCAGGCCACAATAAATGAATGGGGCATGGTGGAATAGAAAAGGCCTGCATGTATACCGGTCAGGGAACTGCGTACATCAAAGAGGTCCGTGACGATATTGAGATCCCATTGTAGATATCGCAGAGGGTTATTGGTTACCAGAATAATTTCCTGAAATATCTGTGCAAAGGTATTGTAGAGCCGATCCAGCAGAAGCTGGCCGTCCACCCGCAGCAAGGCTTTGTCCTTGCCTGAAAAGCGGCTGTTCAGGCCGCCTGCCAGTATCACACCGCTGCAGGGATATTGCACGTTACTGTTTTTTTCACTGTTCACTGTTCAATTCCCAATTTTTTACTGCCAAGATACAAAATTGACAAATTACAGCACCGGTTTATCCGGGTCAGGGATTGGCGGTTTGATAATCAGATGCCCATTGCTGAATTAGATCTATAAAATTCCGTAGCGGTTCGGAAATATACTTATCCTTGTGATGGACCATGTAAAATTTGCGCTTCATGGCGGGGTCGGTAAAGGGAATTGCAATCAGTTGTCCGGAATCCACCTCGCGGCTGACGACATGGAGCGACATCAGGCCCAGGCCGATTCCCTGTTCCACGACTCTTTTTATGCTTTCATTATTGGAAAGCTCCAACGGTATGAAGGTGTCTAAGTTGTTTTCTCGGGCAAAATGGTCCATGACCCGATAAGTCGCCGATTCTTTTTCATGCATCACCATGTATTCTCCCTTCAGGTCTGCGGCGTATATATATTTTTTTTTGGCAAGGCGATGCTCCGGGGGAGCCACGATAACATAGCGATCAGACATTATTTCCGTAATTTTCAATTTTTTATGTTTCAGAGGATAACTGATAAACCCCAGATCGTTGTGAAGGGAAGCCGCATTTTCGACTACCTGTTCAGTGGGCAGGATATTGGCCAATATACGAATCATGGGGTTGTTTTTACTGAAAGGGATAATAATATTGTGCAGGTAGTAGGCCCCGAAAGTTTCGCTGGAGTGGATGCGAATGTGTCCCTTTTTCCTTTGTTGAAAATCCCGGATACTTTCGTCTGCCTGGCTTTCCATTTCAAAGATTTTTTCGGCAATTTCATAGAGCGCTTCACCGGCATCGGTCAGGACCAGCTTTTTGCCGATATGATTTACAAATTTTATTTCATAATACTCCTGGATTCGTTGGATTCCTTTGGTAATTGCCGGTTGTGTTATAAAAAGTTCGTCGGCGGCGGCACTGAGGTTTTTATGTTTGGCCGCCATATAAAAAATTTTAAGCTGATTAAGATTCATGATAGTAATTCTTGGTTATAAATTCATTGCCTCATTATCTGCGATAGTATACATCTTCGATATTCGGTGTGCAAGCGTTATTAGGGCTTGCTTTTTTCATGGCATTTTTCGATTAAAATTGTTTTGCATATTGGTAGAAAATTTTAGTAATATGTGATTTTTGGCTTCAGGCTGTATCCGCCGAAGATTGATTAAAACATGGACTAAATCCTCATTTAACAGACCGGAGGGAAATAATGGATGACTATGGGGGAAAATATTACTCGTTTCAGGAAGGTTTCAAGCTGGTGGCCCAGGCGGAAAAAGGTATCCCTGACAGGGTTCCCATTTATGCTCAACTGTGTGAGATGATTCCCCATGAGATGGGGGTTTCGGCGGAAAAGATTTTTCATGATCCCGAGTTGATCACCATCGGCACTTTCAAAGTTTGTGAAAAATATGGTATTGATGTGCCGGTTGTTGACCTGGACAGCTATAATATCGAAGCCGAAGCGATCGGGCAGAAATTGATTTTTGATGAAGATATTATGCCTGATGTGGATCGTATGCATCCGTTGATTCAGGAGCGGAAAGATCTGAAAAAAATTAAAACACCTGATTTTGATAAGGCGGCCCGCTGCCCCGTGGTGGTGGAGATGTATCGCTTCGTTGAAAAATTGACCGACTGCAAGGCATCAGTGGCGTTTTGTGCGCCATTCAGTCTGGCTGCCAATATCAGGGGAATCTCGCAGATATTGATGGATATTATGGAGCAGCCGGATTTTGCGCGAAGCCTGTTAGAGTGTGTGACGGAAGATGTTTTAATCCCATGGCTGCTTTATCTGAAGGATAAATTCCCTCAAACTCCTGCATTTGTCGGTGCCGACGCCCTTGCATCTCTGCCCGTGGTCAATGAGATGATGATGGAGCAATGGGTTGTACCCTATATTGAACGCCTTCGTCAGGCTGTCGGCCCGAATGTATGCGTACCCAACCATACAGGAGAAAGATATTCAAAAACACCTGAAAAAATAATGGATTTTCGTCGCCGGGCAAATCCGCTTTATGTGGAAGGCCAGGACCCTGATGTCGAGGCTCTGAGCCCTGAATTTTACAAAAAGTACGCGGATAAGCACGATCTGCCGCTTTTGCTGGGTGTCGGAGCGGTTTTTTTAAACAATGCGTCGCCGGAAGAGATCTCCGAGAGGATCAGACACTACGTTCAGGCGGGCGGGGAAAATGGCCGATTGTGGCTCTATCTTTGTAATTTGGCGCCCAGCACACCTCCGGAAAACATAAAAGCCGCGGTGGCGGCTGCTCATAAATACGGTTCTTATACGAGGTAAAATATATTCTTTTTGAGTAACCGTGAACGGTTATCTTTTTGAATATGGAGTATTCGAGTCGTCGGTTTTTTTAAATTCTCTGCAGATAATGTCTGTAAAAGGTCATATATTTATGAGTTATGGGGCAGGATTCGCTCTTTTGAGTCTTTTATGCGCGGGTGTAAATGATGTTGTTTTTAAAAAATATACTTTTAAAAAGAGCTCACTGGGGATTTATATTTGCGGCATCGGCGTTGTCTGGACGATTGCCCAGGTTTTGTTTTTACGGTTGACCGGCGGCCATTTCGTCTGCAACCTTCCCAGCATCGGGTTTGGCCTGGCCGCAGGGCTTTTTGTTACGCTGTCCAACCTTTTACTGCTTGAAAGCCTGACACGGATCGATGTCAGTGCCGGCTCAACAATTTATCGCCTGAACACGATCGGGGTCGTTGTCCTATCCTTTATACTTCTTGATGAATCACTGGGATTTTGCAAAATGGTCGGCATTATGGTCGGGATCATGGCGGTGCTTTTTTTGTATCAGAAAGATGACAAGTCCCGATCCGATTCCGGCCGTTTTTTATTCTATGCAATTGCCATTGCAGCCTCTCTGTTGCGGGCCTTTTACGGCATCACTACAAAAGCCGGGCTTTTGAGCAGGGCGGACATGCAGACTATGCTGGTTTTGATTTCATCAAGCTGGATTGTCGGGGGGGCGGCGTATGCTTTTTTCAGAGAGAAAAAATTTACGGTAAAATTTGAAGCCCTTCGATATGCGTTATTGTCAGGTCTGCTGGTTCTGGGGGTCGCTAATTTTCTAATGCTGGCGGTCAAATACGGTGAGGCCAGCATCGTCATCCCCATTGCCAACATGAGTTTTATTATAGCACTTCTGCTCTCCGCCGGCCTGAAAATGGAAAGCATTACCCTTAGAAAATGCGGTGTAATGGCCCTTGCTGTCGTATCGATTGTAATGCTTGCGCAGGCATGATTTACCTGTAACCGTTCAGGTATTCAAAGTTGTTTTTGTCAGGAATTCCCAGAGGCAAAAGTCAGCGTTTGAGCTTACCTTCGCCACATATTATGCATGGTGAACCCCGGTTAAACAGGCTTCGCATGTAACCGGGTGAACCCGTTGCATCGGAAACCAACCTTTGAATCCTGCACGGTTACATTTATAAAAAAGAGACCTTACTTGATGGTAAGCACCGGGCAGGGTGCATGAAGGATTATGTATTGAGCTGTTGAGCCGAACAAAAGCTTACCGACTTTGGATCTTCTTTTGATTCCAATGACAATCTCATCTATCTCCATGTCCTTGGCAAATTGAACCAGGTCTTCCCCGGCTTCCAGCCCGCGCACCAGAAGATGGGTTTTACAGGGAATGTTTTTGTCTTTAAAAAGAGATTCGGCATATTTTAATAATTTTTCGACCCGGTCGAATGTTTTTCTGGGAACATCGATTCCGCCAACCATGGATGTTACTACATGCACCTTGGCATCAAAAGAGATCGCGTGCTGCATGGCAACATTAAGTGCATCTTTGGCCACTCCCGAATCGTCAAAACCCACCATAATTTCCATAGTACTCTCCTGTCGTTAATCAGGTTTGCGTAAAATAACTCATGTTTGCATCGGTTACAATTATTATGGATTATTTATAGCTGAACAAAAGCCCCGTGTCAAATGAGTTTGTCCTGCAAATGGAAGTAAAGCACATCAATTTTTCAGTGCTTCAGGGTTTTGGGGAAATAATAAGTGCTCTTCAATGGAATCGGGTTGATAAAATCAGAAGGTCTTGGACTCCATCTGTTTGATACATTCCTCTATGGTATCGAGAGCCTGATCCATCTCTTTTTTTGTAATGGTCAGGGCCGGAGTTAAGGTAATGATGTTGCCCATGGTCAGCTTAAAGCTGATCCCCTTTGAAAGGGCGCAATACATCACTTCTTCAGCTTCATCCAGGGCATGCTTGCCGTCTTTGATCAACTCGATTCCCAGAAACAGGCCGATGCCTCGAACATCGCCGATCAGGGCATGGTTTGTCTTCATGATTTTCAGGCGATCCAGTGCATATTTGCCCAGCTTTTCCGAATGGGCAAGCAGATCGTTGGATTTGATGTAGTTGATGGTAGCAAGGGCTGCCGCACAGGCCACCGGGCTTTTTTCGTGAGTGTAGTGGCCCAGGGCGCGGTGCCCGACCACATCGAGGCGTTCGCCGGCGATCATGGCTGCCAGGGGAAATACACCGCCGCCAAGGCCCTTGCCGATACAAAGGATGTCCGGCGTTACGTTAAAGTTTTCGCAGGTGAACATCTTTCCGGTGCGGCCCAGGGCATGCGGGATTTCATCAAATATCAGCAGGGCACCATGTTTGTCGCAGGCCTTTCGGATTATCTGCCAGTATTCGGCCGACGGCACATAGGGGGTGCTGCGCATGGGTTCGGATATCACTGCTGCGATGTCCCCCTCCTGTTCGAGAATATATTCCACGTACCGGGCACAGAACATTTCCCACTTGTGGGGATCTCCCAGGTCGAAAAAGGCTCTGGAGGGATCGGGCGGGGGAACGTGCTCGGTTCCCGGAAGCAGGGGGCCCTGGCCCTGGCGAAAAACCGCTTCACCGCCGATGGAGATGGCATCCAGAGTGGCGCCGTGAAAGGAGTCCCACATGGAGATGGTTTTGTGGCGGCCGGTGACCAGACGGGCCAGCTTGAGGGCAATGCCGATGGCTTCGGCACCGCCCGGGCAGAAAAGAGTCTTATTCAGATCACCCGGAGCCAGCTTTGCCAGTTTTTTGGCCAGGTCCACGGCCACCTGGTTGGTATAGCGGCGGGTGCAGAAGGGCAGGGTGTCGAGCTGCTTCTTGATTGCGATGATAACCTCGGGATTGGCAAAACCGACCTGGTGCACGTTGTTGCCGTGAAAATCCATGTAGCGGCGGCCCTGCAGGTCTTCAATATAGATGCCGTCACAGGATTTAAGGGCATTGAGACACGGGGTAGACAGGGATTGTTTGAGAAAATAGCGCTCATCCTCTTTGAGCAGGTTCCTGGTGGTATCGTCGATGTGTTGATCCTGCCATTTTGTTCTTAAAGGAGAAATATTGATATCGCCTTCTGATTTATGCTGTTTTTCCATGATGAACCCCTATGAATAATTTGTTGTTTATTGTTGGGGAATTGAACACTAAACTGTCATTCTGTCAAATTTTTATCGATTATTCAAATGTTATTCCCATCTGGGTCGTTTTTCTCGCACTTCTCCTTAATATCGGTTATGTACTTTTAATCAGACTATCAAGCCTCTCTGGTCTCGATGACCTCGGGATTTTTAATGTTATGCGGTATTTTACCGTCGAAAATTTCCAGAACCCGCTGCAGCGTTTCCTGGGCCAGGCGGTCGAAGGCTTCCCGGGTATACCAGGCCAGATGCGGGGTAAGGATGACATTCTCCATTTTAAGCAGCGGATTTTCAGGTTTCAGCGGCTCTTCTGCAAAGACATCGAGCCCGGCACCGGCAATCCGGTTTTCCTGCAAGGCCCGAATCAATGCCGTATCATCGATGATCGCGCCTCGGGAGACATCGATCAGAAAGGCCGATGGCTTCATTCTCTCAAGCTCAGTCGCACCTATGAGCTTTTCGGTTTCCGGTGTCAGGACACAGTGAATGGACACCACATCGGAGACTGCCAGCAATTCGTCAAGGCTAACGGAATCTGCGTTGCAGGCCTTTATCTGTTCTGCCGGGACGTACGGGTCATGCACCACGGCGTGCATGCCGAACCCGATCGTCATCCGGGCCATTGCGCGACCGATTTTCCCGAATCCTATGAGACCAATGGTTTTTTCCTGCAATTCTGTGCCCATCAGTTCCGGTTCCGGCCACAGCCATAATTTTTTACGGGTCAGCTTGTCAATCCGGACCAGTTTCTTGGCCAGGCCGATCATCAGGGCAAATGCGTGTTCGGCAATGGTGTTCGATCCGTATTCCGGGCAATTGACGACCAGGATGCCCTTCCGGGTGGCGGCGTTCAGATCGATGTTGTCGACACCCACACCGTATTTCAAAACGGCTTTGAGCTTGCCGGCGTTTTCGATTACCGCTGCCGGAATTTTTGTAAAACAGCTCACGATAATCAGGTCGACATCAGCTGCTGCGGCAACCAGCGTCTCTTCGTCGTTGCTTTCGCAGCGTACCAGTTCGGCAACAGCTTCAAGTTCATCGGTGATGCTGCCGATATGGACTTCTTTATCGGTCAATAAAATTTTGGGTCGCATAGGAGCGTTCTCCTTATAAGATAGCGTCAGTCCAGGGGTATTCCCATGTCGGCGAGTTCCAGTCTGACTCCTTCGTAGAGCCGGACATAGTCATCCAGAGGCCTGCCCGATTCAACATCAAAACATTCCTGATATTTGCTGCCCCGGGGCGGATCAGCGATTCGGGATTCATACTTTTCAAGCAGCCGCTTGACCAGTTCATTGGCCTCCTCGCGTTTGACCCGGCTGGCCGCCTTGCCCATCTCAACGTTCCACCTGGCTTCCATGGGGG